>JBBSQD010000329.1:0-6545 GCA_038258185.1 Aggregatilineales bacterium
AGCACGGCCAATAGCATCAGCCATAATGTCACTGCGGTGGCCCATCCCTACGGGGAACTGAAATACAGGATTGTCGTTGTTCTGACCGTAGGGGCTAATTGGTCACTGCGGTGGCCCATCCCTACGGGGAACTGAAACTATTCTTCAAACAGGATAGTGACAATGTCCTGGTTGTCACTGCGGTGGCCCATCCCTACGGGGAACTGAAACACGATACGGCTATTACCTGCATCATCGTGCATATGGTCACTGCGGTGGCCCATCCCTACGGCGAACTCACGACACAATCCAGTCGCCTTCAGGCGGCTTTCTACCCCTTAGCCGGATGCTTTAGCATCTGGCGCCATATTAAAGACTAAAGACCAGCCACTAACGACCCCACCAAAACGGGACAAATGACCGGACATCTGTCCACCCTGCCGCACCCAAAACCGCCTATACTTGAAATGGAACTTTGTGACCTTCGTGCCTTTGTGGTGAATCTTTGACGCAGCACGCAGCACTTTTTACTAAGGACTACGGACTTGGGACTACAGACTTTGTTGCCATTGCCGCCGCACCCCCCCGGCGGCGGCAGCAACAAAAAAGCCCCGCTCATAGTTGAGCAGGGCTTCATATAATCGTTTTGGCGGAAAAGGCTACAGGCTGACCACCCGCGCCTGACCCTGAAGCTTGACCGTCGCGTGGCGCGTGTCCACAATCACCTTGCTGTGATCCACCACATGCTGCCAGTCAAACGTGTTGTGGTCGGTGATAATCACCACACAATCCGCGTTTTGCAGCAGCGCTTCACTGTACGCATCACCGCGCATGATCGTGTCATCATGCATGCGCACCTGCGGCACATGCGGGTCATGATACTGCACCGTCGCGCCTTTTTCGCGCAGCAGCGTCATAATGTCCAGCGCCGGACTTTCGCGCACATCATCGACATTGCGCTTGAAAGCCACACCCAGCACCACCACGTTGGAACCGCGCACGGCCTTGCCGTCATCATTCAGCGCGTCGGTGATTTTGTCCATGACATACAGCGGCATCGACGTGTTGATCTCGCTGGCAAGCTCGATAAAACGCGCCGTGTAATTCAGCGTCTTCAGCTTCCAGCTCAGATAATGCGGGTCCACCGGGATGCAGTGACCCCCCAGCCCCGGCCCCGGATAAAATGGCATAAATCCGAAAGGCTTGGTCGCGGCGGCTTCGATCACTTCCCATACATCCACACCCAGCCGGTCGCACATCAGCGCCATCTCGTTGACCAGCCCGATGTTCACCGCGCGGAAGGTGTTTTCCAGCAGCTTCACCATCTCGGCCACCGTCGGTGATGACACCGCGACCACGTGATCAACCGCATGGGTATACAGCGCGGTCACCACTTCGTTACAGGCCGGTGTCACGCCACCCACGACTTTCGGCGTATTGCGGACACCATAATGCGCGTTACCGGGGTCAATGCGCTCTGGTGAGAACGCCACAAACACATCCTCGCCCACGGTAAAGCCGTTATTGAGGATACGCGGCACGATAATTTCTTCTGTCGTGCCGGGATACGTGGTGCTTTCCAGCACGATCAGCAGGCCTTCGTGACAGATTCCGGCAATCGCATCCACCGCCTGGATGACAAACGACATATCCGGGTCTTTGGTTTTGCGCAGCGGGGTCGGCACACAGATGCTGATCGCATCGGCGCGGCGCAGATCTTCATAGTGGGTGGTCGCGCATAATTTACCACTCAGCACCAGTGGCTTCACCCGACTGGTCGGAATATCCGGGATATAACTTTCGCCCCGGTTCAGTTGATCGACTTTATTCGCGGAGACATCCAGCCCAATCACGGAGAAACCCGCTTCCGCAAATTCGACTGCCAGCGGCAGGCCAACATAACCCAGCCCGACGATACCGATTACCGCCTCGTGTTGACTGAGGCGCTCCAATAATACCGATTTGGTACTCATACTTATCCTTAGTCCATCGTTATTGATATCTATTATACATCGCTATTTTCTGTCTAGTAGATGAGACCGGGTGTATGAATCCTACCTGTGCGTGGCCTTAAATTGACATTTCGCCTTCTGAGATAAGCCTCTATACTCAACCTGACGCTAAAACACAGGGGAGGGGATAGCTACTCATGACCATCATCCGCTTGAATCATGTACAGATCACCGTTCCGAAGGATGCAGTCGACCAGGCGCGTGCGTTTTACTGTGATGTACTCGGCCTGACGGAAATCGAAAAGCCGGAAGCGCTGCAAGGCCGCGGGGGATTCTGGCTGACGGTAGGGGATTCTCAGGTGCATGTCGGCATCGAAAACGGCGTGGATCGGTCAGCGACCAAAGCGCATGTCGCCTACGAGGTCGATAACCTCGATGTCTGGCGCAAACGCATGACCGAGCAGGGTGTTGATATGGATACTTCCGTGCCCATTCCCGGTTATGATCGCTTCGAAATCCGCGATCCGTTTGGCAACCGCGTCGAATTTATCCAGCCCAGCGATCCATCACTTCAGGATCAGATCGCCTACTATCGCGCTCGTGCCGGGGAATATGACGAATGGTTCTATCGTCTGGGGCGTTATGATTATGGTCAGGCGATCAATCAGCAGTGGTTTGATGAAGCCGAAACGGTGATGCAGGCGCTGCATACACTTGGCCCGGTGGATACCGCCCTGGAACTGGCCTCCGGCACCGGCATCTGGACGGAGCAGTTACTCAAAGTGGCGCAGCATATCACCGCGCTGGATGCCTCACCCGAAGTACTAGAGATCAATCGCAAAAAACTCGACAGTGACCGTGTGACTTATCAACAGGCCGATCTGTTCCAATGGCAGCCGGAAGGCACTTATGATCTGATTTTGTTCGGCTTCTGGCTGTCGCATGTCCCGCCGGAAAAACTGGATGCCTTTTTCACCAAAGTCGCCAGCGCACTCAATCCCGGTGGCAAACTGTTCATCATCGATTCGTTGCGGGCGCAATCGTCTACTGCGCACGATCACACCCCCTACCAGCAGGAGAGCATTCAGCACACGCGCAAATTAAACGATGGCCGCGAGTTCACGATTTACAAAGTCTTCTACGAGCCCCAAACCCTGCGCCAGCAGTTGAGCGCCTACAGCATCACCGCCGATGTCCGCACCACCGAGAATTATTTTCTCTATGTGCTGGGGGAGAAGTCTATTTAGCCAGTTCATCAGCCAGCGGACTCAAGCGTGGATCAAGCTGGACTTCCTGAAGCATTTCGCTCCGCAAGGCCTCCGGCGCATCATTGAGCGCGGCGCGGCACAGTTCCAGCGCGGTTTGCAGATCACCCTGAAGCGCGAACATCAGGCCGCGATTAAACGGAATCGCCGGATCATTGGGGATAATCTCCGCTGCCTGCTCGTAATGCTCCTTCGCCGAGGCCAGTTCATCCAGCCGACGATAAGCATGAGCCCGTGCCAGCAGCAGTCGCGCCATCACCGGGGCGAGATAACGATCACGCTCGATATCGTGTTCCTGCTGTAACTGCGCCAGGGCCAGTCCATAACGGGCGGTCGCCATGCGATCATCTTCCGTCAATACCAGCAGATCACCTTCCCATTGCAACCAGCGCCAGTTGCGTGGTTGCTGGCGGACAATCGCCAGCGCTTCATCCACTGCGCCACCGGCAATCAGCAGTTTCAGCAGGCGCTCGGTGATACGCTCGTCTTCGGGTTCGGCCTGATGCGTCCCCCGCATAATATCCAGCGCGCCGTACAGATCGCCATCGCGTTCTAAAATGATCGAACGCTGAACTTTATCCTGCAATGTTGGCTGCGAAATCTGGTCAATGTTCATCAGCGCGGCATGCAGGTTATTTCGTCCCGGCAGACGCAGCAAAACCGCCGCCCGTAAACGCAGCGCGGTATCGTCCTGAGGTTTCGCCGCCAGTTGCTGATCCAGTGCATCGAGCGCATCCTGTAGTTCGCCGGTCTGGATAAAGGCTTCTGCCAATTGCAGCGGGGTATAAGGCATTACTTTTCATCTCCTGGGAGGCCGTAGATAAAGGCGCGTTTACGGGCATCCATTGATTGCGAGAGTTTGGTATCTTCACGGGTGCGCCAGGTCACAAAAATATCCTTGATGAAGCTCAGCAATAACCCGGCAGCCAGTCCCTTAAAATCGGTTTCTTCAATCGTAGCGGCTTGTCGCGGCCAGCCATAGCCCCAGGCGAACCATGATCCATTGGGCAAAATCAGGAAGTCATAAAATGACGCGGCATCCGGTTCATTACCGACAAACACCACGATGCGCCCGCATTGCTGCTTATAAAATATGCCGGGGATCTGCGCTTCATCGCGCGAATTCGGACGGGCAATACCCACCAGCGGCACAAAAATCACGCTCCAGTCCTCGACAGGAATCTGAAGCGCCCGCCGACTGCCGCCAGCGGGATGATCCACATAACGCGGTTCACCCAATTCATTCAGGCCACGCTGACGGGCTTCATAAATAACAGTCTGCAAAGCGCTGAACAGACTATTAGTAAATAAGGTCATCTGTGCCTGAATATATTCCCGCTGATGGCGACGTTCGGCCACCAGCGCATCCAGCTCACTGAGTGCGGCTGTAATATAATCATTCTTATCATTGGTGGTATCGAAATCGGACATACTGGCTACCTGCATTAATCTCGTTTTTGTTTTCATATTAGGGTGGATAACGCAAAAGGGCAAGACTGCGGGACAAAAGTAACCATCCCTGTTTATTATTTGTAATTTATAACCTTAGCGTCAGCTTTGCGTCATGTTGGCGGTATAGATGCGTAGCGCTTTTTGCCCATGAATATCCTACAATGAATATAAGCAGTTTAAACAGGGGCGAATCAGCGGATGCCCCACCGCACTACCCAGCAGACCGGGGGGCCTGACAATGAAACGGCTAACCATTACCACCTTTATTCTCATTCTGACGATCATGCTATTTGGCATGCAAACCACCAGCGCGCAAAGCGCAGCCTGGACAGCGGAATATTTTAACAATCCGTCGCTGGCCGGTACACCCGTATTCGTGCGCACAGAAGGCTCACCCTCCAACAACTGGGGTTATGGCTCACCGGCACCGCAAGTTCCGGTGGATTATTTCTCTGCCCGCTGGAACACCTCTACCTATGTGGAAGGCGGCAGTTATTTAATCCGCGTGCGTGCCGATGATGGCGTTCGTGTCCTGATTGATGGCGTCCCTTACCTGGAACGCTGGAGCCTGGCGACTGCCGAAGTTTTCCAGATTAATGTCAATCTCGGCGCTGGCAACCATACCTTTGTCGTCGAATTTTTTGAAGCGACAGAAGTCGCTTTCCTGGAATACAGCTTCACCAATCTCAGCTCCGGGCCGACTGTCCCGCCGCCTTCCAGCGGCACGACTGCCACCGTGACCGCCTCGACCCTGAATGTGCGCAATGCCCCCAATGCCTGGGCGCAAATCCTGACACGCATTTATCAGGGGCAGGTGTATAATGCCATTGGTCGCAATGCCGATCTGAGCTGGCTGCAATTAAACATCAACGGCACGATTGGCTGGGTCAGCCGCACCTATGTCAGTGGTTACGGTTTCGAAGGTCTGCCGATTACGGACGGGGGCAGCCAACCACCTACACCACCGCCACCTACTCCACCGGTTGGAATCACCGCGACCGTGACGGCGTATGCGCTCAATGTCCGTAATGCACCTAACCCCTACAGCGGCGTGATCCTGACACGGATTTATCAGAATCAATCCTATGCGGCCATCGGGCGGAATGTGGATACCAGTTGGGTACAGTTGAATATCAATGGCACGATTGGCTGGGTGAACCGCAGTTACATCACCGGCTATGGCTTCGAGAGCCTGCCCGTAACCGATTATGGCACACAGCCACCACCTGCCACGTCCAGCGCGACTGTCCGGGCTTATTTCCTGAATGTGCGCAGTACGCCGACTCCATACGGTGCGGTGCTGACCATTATCAGCCGTGGTCAGACTTATCCCGTAGTCGGGCGCAACGGCGACTCCAGTTGGGTACAGTTGAACATTAATGGCACCATTGGCTGGGTGAATCGCGGTTGGGTTGCCGTCACCAATCTGAATGTTCCGGTGACTGGCTAACCCTCAATTCTAAAACAGCGCGAAAACAGGCAGCATATCGCTGCCTGTTTTGATTCAAATGGATTTCATAGACATTTTCAGGCGATCTGTAAGCGATTGTTAATTAACAATGTCTATAATGAGGGTACTTTCAAGAACGGAGAATAAAGTCATGGCAAAGGAAATTGCAACACTCGGCGGTGGCTGTTTCTGGTGTACGGAAGCAGTCTACGATGAACTGAACGGCGTGCAGTCGGTGGTATCCGGTTATGAGGGTGGGCATTTACTCAACCCCACTTACCGCCAGATCTGCGGTGGCGATACCGGTCATGCGGAAGTGGTCGAAGTCACTTTTGATAATGATGTGGTCAGCTACCGCGATATTCTGGATGTGTTTTTCACCGTCCATGACCCGACCACGCTCAACCAGCAGGGCGCGGATATCGGCACACAGTATCGCTCGGTGAT
>JBBSQD010000330.1:0-6512 GCA_038258185.1 Aggregatilineales bacterium
ATGCAGTTGATTGGGAATGCCGGGATTGATATTGCCTTTTTGCCGGTCGGTGATAACTTCACGATGGGCCCAGACGACTCGATTGCCGCGATTCAGTATATCCGCCCGCGTATGGTGGTGCCGATGCACTATAATACCTTCCCGGCGATTGCGATTGATGTGGCGGGTTGGGCGCATCGTGTCAACAATGAAACCGATGCTCAGCCGATTGTGCTCGACCCCGGCGGAAGTTACACCTACAGTTAGAATCCATCGCACAGGGCGCTTTACAGGCGCTCTGTGTTATATTCCCCAGTACACTTTCAATTCCGTGAGACATGTTTTCCGCTTATTTTTGCGTGTGACGTAAGAATGGTCATGTGTGCACGTCATATTTCTGGATATCTACTGTAACGATAGGACAAAGTTTACATGCCGAATTTATTTGACCCGCTTACGCTGCGTGGAGTGACCTTTCGCAATCGTATCGGGGTGGCACCGATGTGCCAGTACAGCGCGGAAGATGGTTTTGCCAATGACTGGCATCTGGTGCATTTGGGCAGTCGCGCTGTGGGTGGTGCTGGTTTAGTGATCGCCGAGGCAACCGCTGTGGAAGCGCGTGGACGCATCAGCCCGGAGGATCTGGGAATCTGGCAGGATGCGCATATCGAACCGCTGGCGCGGATCACGCGTTTTATACGGGAAGAGGGCGCTGTCTCTGGCATTCAGCTGGCGCACGCGGGCCGTAAAGCCTCAACATTTCGCCCGTGGAGTGGACGCGGTGCCGTTGACGAGAGTCAGGGTGGGTGGCCGGTGGTTGGGGCCAGCCCCAACGCGTTTTCGGATGATTATCCCATGCCCCAGGAACTGACCGTCGCGGAAATTCAGATTATTGTCGAGGCCTTTGTGGCTGCGGCAAAACGTGCCGATGCCGCTGGCTTTGATGTGATCGAGATTCACGCGGCGCATGGCTATCTCATTCACAGCTTTTACTCGCCCCTGTCCAACCAGCGCACAGATGAATATGGCGGCGATTTTGAGGGACGTATCAGGCTGCTGCTGGACATTACCGAGCGTATTCGTGCTATATGGGATAAGCCATTGTTTGTGCGTATTTCCGCGACGGATTGGGTCGAGGGGGGCTGGACAATTGATGACTCGGTGGAACTGGCGAAACGGCTGAAAACACTGGGGGTTGATCTGGTGGATTGCAGCAGTGGTGGTGTGGTGGCTGGTGTCACCTATGCCGCAGGCGCGGGGTATCAGGTGCCGCTGTCGGATGTGGTACGCAATCAGGCTGGAATCCCGACTGCCGCAGTCGGGATGATTACCCAGGCGATGCAGGCCGACGAAATTATCCGCAACGGGCGGGCGGACATGGTTTTAATGGCGCGTGAATTTCTGCGCCAGCCCTACTGGCCGCTCTACGCAGCGGCGGAGCTGCATCAGACTGATCGACGAGAAATCCCCCCGCAATATGTCCGATCGTTCTAAATCCACGCAATAAAAAAACGGCCTTGTGTGTTGTCACACAAGGCCGTTTTTGAAATTATTCCCACTCAATGGTGCCGGGGGGCTTGCTGGTGATGTCGTAGGTTACACGGTTGACCCCGCGCACCTCGTTGACAATGCGGTTGCTCGTCCGCGCTAACAGGTCATAATCCAGCCGTGACCAGTCAGCCGTCATGAAATCATCGGTGGTGACGGAGCGCAGCGTAATGACTTCTTCATAAGTGCGCTGATCACCCATCACGCCGACACTTTTCACCGGTAGCAGTACGGCGAAGGATTGCGCCGTGCCGTTGCGCAGCAGATCGGCTTTTTCAAGCTCATAGCGGAAGATGGCATCGGCTTCGCGCAGGGTTTCCAGCCGTTCCCAGGTGACTTCACCCAGACAGCGAATCGCCAGACCGGGGCCGGGGAAGGGCTGCCGCCAGACGATATGATCCGGTAGTCCCAGCGCCGTGCCGACCTGACGCACCTCATCCTTGAACAAATCACGGATTGGTTCGACCAGTTCAAACTGTAAATCTTCCGGCAGGCCGCCGACGTTATGATGGCTCTTGATAACTTTGGATTGCTTGCTGCTGGCCGCGCTTTCGATCACATCCGGGTAAATAGTGCCCTGTGCCAGAAAACGCGCACCTTCCAGCGCACGGGCTTCACTGGCGAAGACATCCACAAATAAACGCCCGATGGTTTTGCGCTTTTGCTCCGGGTCAGTCACGCCCTGTAACGCGCTAAGAAACTGCTCGGTCGCGTCAATCGGGTTGAGAATCATGCCCTGACCATGCCGGAAGGTTTCGACTACATCCTGTGGTTCGTTCTTGCGCAGCATACCGGTGTTCACGAAAATCGAGGTCAACTGTGAGCCAATCGCCTTGTTCAACAATGCGCCCACCACTGCCGAATCGACGCCGCCGCTGAGGCCAAGAATGACGCGTTCCTGCCCGACCTGAGCGCGAACAGACTCGATGGCATCTTCTATGAACGACAAAGGCGACCATTTTGGCTCACAGCCGCACACGTTGAACAGGAAATTGCGCAGAATTTCTTTGCCCTGCGGGGTGTGGGTCACTTCGGGGTGAAACTGGATGCCATACAGGCCGCGCTCAATATCACCCATTGCCGCAAAGGGCGAATTATCCGAGCTTGCCAGTGATTCAAAACCGGTTGGTGGTTCCTCAATGCGGTCGCCGTGTGACATCCAGACCTGCAGGGTGGGCAGTATGCCTTCTAACAAGGGATTACTGACGGTCTGCGTAATGCGGGCTGAGCCATATTCGCGCGCCAGCGAAGGCGCCACACGACCGCCCAGACGATGTGTCATCGCCTGCATGCCATAACAAATCCCTAATACGGGCCGCTGAGTGTCCAGAATATGCTGGGCCAGTTGGGGTGCATCGGCTTCGTAAATGCTGTTGGGGCCGCCGGACAGAATATAGCCCCGAGGACGATGCTGATTGATTTTGACCGGGTCGGCATCAAAAGGGAACACCTCAGCATAGACCTGCTGCTCCCGTACACGCCGCGCGATTAGCTGGGTGTACTGCGAACCGTAATCCAGAATAACAATGCCGCCTTCTCTTGGATCGCTCATAATTAATCCGCCAGCACAATCTGGCCGTTGTCCATACTGATGATAATCGCTAATGCTTCGATGGGGATGTGGGTATAACCGGCCTGATGCATCAGATTACGTCCGCCTTCAAAGGCTTTCTCGACGACGGTACCAACGCCGACCAGTTCAGCTTTGGCGCTGGCTACCATCCGCGCCAGTGCCAGCAGGGTTTTGCCGGAGGCGAGGAAGTCATCAATAATCAGCACTTTTTCGCCAGCATGCAGGAATTCCGCTGATACCAGCAGCGGCACTTCGCCGCCTTTGGTGTGGCTGGGGGCGGTTTCCAGAAAGACAGGCCCGGCCATCGTGATCGGTTTTTTCTTGCGGGCATAGACAACCGGCACATTGAGGACGACGCCGGTCATTAAAGCCGGGGCGATGCCAGAGATTTCGGCGGTCAGGATACGGTCGATCTGAATGCCTTCAAAGCGGCGGGCCATCTCCTTGCCCATTTCCACCATCAGGTCGGGGTAGATCTGATGATTGAGAATGCTGTCGATTTTTAATATGCCGCTGCCGAGATTCTGGCCTTCCGCCATAATCTTATCTTTTAACGCTTGCATTTATTCATCCTTGTTTGTCATGGTCTGGCCACCGTCTTCCTCATAGACCTCGGCGAAGACTAAATCGAAAGAGTCTTCCGGGAAGCGCCGTAATTCTCCACCTGCTTCCTGACCTGCGGGGGATTTGAGCGATTCTTCCATCATGGCCTGGTCTGCAAAGTAGACTTCTAGAATGCGGTAAAACTGGGAACTGCCGAGTGGACTGCCGACAATACTGATGACCTGCCGCCGCTGGATATCGGGCATACGCTCGACCAGAGCCAGCAGATCATTGTAGGCGGTTTCAAATGGAGCGATTTGTTCTGGTTGCTTGAAGATCATCATAAATTTGAACATGATTTGCGTTGGCGGGTTGCGCTCCTCTGTCCTTTCGTTGGGTACCTGTTGCTCATAAGGGCGACCTGTTCGTCGCCCTTATGGGTGCATTGCGGTATATACGATGTATTCCAATGCCTGTGAAGGCCGGATTAACGTTAAATACTAATACAAAAACCGGGCTAAACCTAGCCCGGCTGCAAAACTGAATATGTTCTTGACTGATTCAAACGGCTGAATGCTATTTGCGGATGATCAAGCCCAGAATAAGGCCCACCACCAGCGATGCGATCACCGCCTGCCAGGGGTTGCGGGTGACAATTCTGGTCGCTTCTTCGCCCATCTGATCAACCGAGTGACTGTTGAGGTAATGCGCGGTTTTTTCCAGCCGGGTTGCGATTTCGTCCGCCCGTTTGATGGCTTCGTTATCCGCTTTGCTATCGCGCACTTCACGGCGAATAGACTCGGCGGCGGTGTTCATCTGTTTGGCGGCCTCTTTGCGGACATCCTCAGCACGCTGGTAAACCTCGCGCTTGATCTCCGAAACATCTTCGCGAGCATCATCGATAATCTGCTCCGCCCGATCTGCACCATTTCCATTTGTTGCCATTGGTCATCTCTGCTTTCTCTATTTTGCACAAATGTGTACATAATGGATTTTGTGTTCCTGCTTCATCCAAACCAGCCAGCACATCAATGTGCGTTGGTCTTACATCCTGTCCACAGGCGTTTAACGTCTCGTCGAAGCCGCTACCGCGACGTAATGCTCAACTCACTGATGCGAGTCGTAAAGCCTCCTTTAGAATGTTGATACTAGCATTCAGATCACGATCCAGCACCAAGCTACAAGCGGGACATACGAATTCGCGTTCACTGAGACTGAGTTCTTGAAGAACACACCCACACCCACTGCACGTTTTACTAGAAGGATAAAAGCGCCCCACCGATAGAACGACTCCATTGTTGGTCAGCACCTTGCTTCCCAGCAATTCCAGCATCCGGCCTAGCGCTGCATCATTCAGTGCCTGAGCCAGCTTAGGGTTACCCATCATGCCTTTGACATTCAAAGACTCGATGCCCACAAAGCCATAGTTATTGGCAATCTTTGTGGTCATTTTGTGCAGAATATCCTCTCGAATGCAGGCAATCCGGTAGTGCAGTCGTGCTAGTTTCAGTTTCGCCTTGTCTCGGTTGACGCTACCTTTTTGCTTACGGGATAGGGACTTGTTCAGACGTTTGAGCTTACTCATCAGACCGTGCAAAGGTTTTTGGTTTTCAAACACCGTGCCATCACTGAGGGTTGCTAGTCGCTTGATGCCCACATCTACTCCAACTGCCTGATGACTCGGCAAATGCGCCTTGTCCGGTAGGCATACCGTAATGCTGACCCACCACCAGCCCGCCCGCAGTGAAACAGTTGCGGAGAGGATTTTGCCATCGAATCGCAGCCTTTCAGTCATATCTACGTCTCCCAATTTCGGGATGTGGATCGTATGGCCGCTGACTGAGAATTTGTCGTTGGCAAGGTAAAAGCTCTCGTTGGCCTTGCCCTTCTTTTTGAACTTTGGATAACCGACCTTGCGTTTCTTTTTTAACCCCTCAAAGAAGTTCTTGAAAGCAGTTCCAACATCCACAAACGCACCTTCAACAGCGCACTTGGTTACGTCGTATACCCAAGGGAATTGCTCGCCCTTAATGGCATTGAATTGTTTCTTTAGCGACATTGCGGACGGTTTTTCACCCGCTTCGTACTGCCGAATCCACTCCGAGAGTGCCCAATTAAAGACAAAGCGCCGTGTTCCAGTAGCTTTGCCAAAGTAAACCTGCTGCTCAAGCGTTGGATTCAAGCGTATCTTGTGTGCGCGTATCATCTACAAGTGCATCCTTAAGCGTATCCTACGCCAATCATCAACTGTAACCCTCTTAGCGGCACAAAAGGATTCGAGGGTTCTTATTACCATCGACACACACTCTATTATACCGCGAAAATGAGTGCTGAGGGCATTCTCATCGCCATCTCATTCTGGAATGACACTGCCCAGCGCCGTATTTTCTCCGTTATAATGCCCCGCATGATGACAAAACGAAGTGTGAACTGGCGGCGGATCGTCGCGTTAATCGGCATTATCGGCGTGCTGCTGGTTGGCCTGGTGCTGGATTTAGCCAATCAGGGGCTGGTATGGCGTTTCCTGTGGTCGCAGACGGGCGAGGAAGCTCCGCTGGGACAGGTGCGCGGCATCGTCGAATGGGCTGGGAATTTCACGCGCGCCCCTTTGAACACCGCGCCACTGACTCCCATCAATCATGCGCATGAAAATCCGTATGGTATCAATACTTTTTTGCAGCAGGAAGTTGAGCCGGAAAAACGCGAACGGATTGTGCAGATGGTCAGCGAGGCAGGTTTTACCTGGCTGCGGCAGCAGTTCCCGTGGGAGGATATCGAAATTCACGGGCGCGGTGATTTTGAAGACCGGCGCAATGTCGATGTCAACGGCGTGATTTCGGCATGGGACAAATACGATCAGATTGTGGAA
>JBBSQD010000331.1:0-6472 GCA_038258185.1 Aggregatilineales bacterium
ATCTTCATGCGTAAGCCCTGTCCTGTCCGCCGTTTTCCATTGCAAAATCAGAATATTCCATCTAAGCTGACAGGTTAACAATCTCCAACCACCGTTTAAGAACATCCGTGCTAGAATATGATTTCTGGTGTTTAAGTAGTAAGTGATGCTCGGATAACGAGATTATTTTCTATCACCACTTACCTTATGATCACGACCAAATGAAGGATAGGCTGCATGTTTCCCGATTTTGAAATAAGAGCATCCGATTCGCCGTTTGTCGAACGTATCTGGCGTAGTTACACTGAACGCGCGGGTTCGTTTACGTCGATTTCTGCTGCCTGCTGGACAATGGTCATATCAAAATATAACGGGCGAACGGGTATAAGTTTCCATGGTCCGAAAACTCGAGCGACATTTAAGGATTTCCCGGAAGACTTGGAATGGTTTGGCATCGATTTCAAGTTGGGAACAATCATGCCGCATCTACCGCCAGACTCCATAATGGATGGGTGTATAACCCTGCCCGAAGCCGCAGATTATTCCTTCTGGTTGGGTAGTTCAGCATGGCAATTCCCGAATTATGAAAATGCAGACACGTTTGTAAATCGGCTTGTACAAGAAGATTTGCTCATGTGTGATCCAGTCGTAAATGCAATCAGTCAGGGAAAATCACCAACGATATCATTACGTACTGTTCAGTATCGGTTCCTGCACTCCACGGGGTTATCCCAGAGAACCATCCGGCAGATCGAACGCGCCCGCTATGCGGCGGCACTGCTCAAACAGGGTGTATCGATCTTCGATACCGTATATGATGCAGGCTATAGTGACCAGCCTCATCTAACCCGATCGTTGAAATATTTCATTGGTTATACTCCGGCTGAAATTCCAACGATCCCAATCATTGCCTTGCACGACTCCGCGTAAATTGCGTTATTATTCAAGACTTTCCTCCTCTGGTTGTGCTACGATACACCTATCAACAGGTGGTGACACGGTAAGTGATGAAATTATGCCTTCCTGAAGGGCAAGGTGTCCCGAATGGAGGCTTCGCACTGCCTCACCCTCACGGAAATGCGGCCTTTTGATAAATAAATACCCATTTCCCCCGTTGGTCAATTCCTTTATAAGGAGAAAATCATGGCAAAAGTCGTAATACACACAACAATTACGCTGGACGGTTTCATGGCTAGACCAAACGATTCACTCGATTGGGCGAATAAGTATGCGAATGACGAATTGACCAAAGGAATCACAGCAGAAATCGGCGCTGTGGTGATGGGTAATGGTCGATACAACCCGGCTGAAGACGGTTTGCCCTATGGAGGAGAAGCCAAAGTGCCACAATTCGTCGTTACTCACCGTCCTCGCGACCCTTTGACTGTTGACGGCTTACCGTTTACATTCATCAACAGCATTGAACACGCTGTTTCACTTGCCAGGGAAGCCGCGGGAGAAAAAAGCGTGATGCTGTTGGGTGCCAGTATTGACCAGCAGTGTCTAAACGCTGGGCTGGTAGACGAAATTGTGCTCCATCTCGTACCTGTCTTGATTGGCAAAGGCATTCGCCTATTTGATAAGCTCAATGACGGAGATATCGAGCTTGAACGAATTGCTCTCGACGCAACGGAGCAAACAACAAGCCTACGCTTTCGTGTCATCAAGTCATAAAGTGTAGATCAAGCCGCCTAACACCGGGTTGCAGGAGACGTTGCTCCGCAACGCGCCGAACCCGACCGTTAGGCGGCGCACAAAAGATACATTTCGGGTAGAGTTTACCCGCCGAGTGAGCACTTTAGTAACCACTTTCTATTCCTCGTTGTTATAAAGGATGATTACACGCTCGTCCTGCGCAACAACACCCTGCGCTCGCCGCATCAATACGAGCACGATCTCAGCGCCACGCTGGATGCGCCCATCATCAAAGTGGAATGGTTGCCTTCTCTGTTGGTTATGGATTAGGGACACCCTTCTGGGTGTCCGCTAACAGGTAAATTTCTTATGGACACACGATCCCAACGTAAATCACCGCGCTTGCAGGGTTACGATTATTCGCAGGCAGGCGCTTATTTTGTCACCATCTGCACCCACCGAAGGCAGCATTTGTTTGGTGAGGTACGTGCTGGTGAAATGATGCTCAACGCTTCGGGCGAAATTGCTCATGACGAACTACAGAAAATTACACACTATTGGGATTTCGCGGATGTGGATTTATTTGTCGTGATGCCCAATCATATCCATGCCATCATTATCATAGACGACACCCCCGTAGGGACGCATCATTGGCAATTACAAATCAGGGGTGACACGTCGCCTGCGTCAGGCGCAGAATCAACCAGAGTGGGTGGTCTGGCAAAATCGCTATCACGACCATATCATTCGAAATCTGTAGGGACATGGCCTGCCATGTCCGCTGGTTTCATTGCAAAATCAGAACATTCCATCGAAGTCTACAAGTTAACAAAATCCAACCACCATTTCAGAACATACGTGCTATAATAACCCTGCACAACAAAACCCAAAATCGCCTTGTTGCTGCGCATAAAAAATTTCGCGCAGCAGCAACAAATTACTCAATGGCTTCCCGCGCCACGCGCCGACCAATCTCGACGGCGTAATTCGTGCCACGATCCCAGGGATACACCTGGCTCATGCTGGCCCAGTACACACCCGGCAGCGGAGTCTTCAGCGCAGGGATTTTCTCGCTGTGATTAAGTCCCGGCACGGGCTGCGCATACGGCGCACGGAACACCCAGAATTTGCGCACCCAGTCGCGCTTAAAGTCCGGGTTAAATTGGGACAGTTCAGCGATAAAACGCTCAGCCAGCGCTTCCTCGCTCATCTGGAAATATTCATGATCTGCCGGGACGTAATCGCCACAGTAGACCAGCACATCACCGTTGTAATGCTCTTTTGGCAGGAAATTGGTGTGCTCGACCAGCGCCAGAAACGGGAATTGTGACTTGGCTTTGTCAGCGCTGGTGGCCGGTAAATTGAGCCAGTAGGTGCCATCCGTCAGCAGGGAGTGTTTCAGCGCCAGCACAACGCATAAGCCACCCAGGCTGCGCAGTTCACTGATCTGCTTGCCGTAAGGTGTTGCGGCCAGTCCGTCCGTAATTTTCAGCATCAGGTTAGGAGAGGTCGTACTGATAACCCGATCAAAGACACGCGTTTCGCCCTTGACCGTCAGCGTAGGTTTGCAGTTTTCAGTGCCGATATGCTCCACCGGTGTGCTCAGATGGATGCTGGCACCTTTTGCCGTAATCGCTTCACCGAGCTTATCGAGGAAAGCCTGAAAGCCGCCTTCGAATGTACCGAGTTTCTGGCTGCGGCTGTAGATGCGCGCCCACAGCCACGCCATGTTGACCTCTTTGTACAGGTGGGCGAATTTGCCAATCAGCAACGGACGGAAGAAACGGCCATGCGCTTCTTCACCCATGTAACGGGCCATCCATTCATCGGCAGGAATTTTCTCCAAGGCCTGCCAGTTTTTGGTCAGGAATTTGAGGTATACACCGGCCAGTCCCATGCGGATTATGCTGATGAACGACAGCGGCAGAAACAACGCGGAGGCGTTCATCTCACTGCGATACAGTTTGCCGTTAATCCAGTAGCTTGTTTTTGGGCTTGGGAAAATGACCTTATCCCGCTGGCCGATTTCGTCAATCAGCTTCAGCATATCGGCATCACTCTCGAACCAGTGATGATAAAACTTTTCCAGTGACCAGTCCCAGGTTTCATCCTTGAAGCCTGCTGCCAGCCCGCCGACACGGTCACCGGCTTCAAACAACTCGACCTGATGTCCGGCGCGGGCTAAGTCCCAGGCCGCTGCCATCCCGGCCACACCTGCGCCGATAATACCGATTTTGAGAGAGGGTTTCTGGCTCATAAGGATTTCAATCTATGTTTAGTTTGAGTTGAGATGATAAACATCAGGCGGCAGATTGGCTTTCTAACGGCTGTGCCTGCGAAATATCGGTCAGATGTAAGCCTTGCCGCAGCAGGAAAAACAGCCCAACGAGCGTGACGGGCAGCCAGATGACCATGTGTACGACCAGCGCATACGCCAGCGCCGGGCCATCCGCAACACCAGCGCCGACCAGTACCGTGGAGGCAAAAAATTCAAACACGCCAAACTGACCGGGAGACGCTGGAATTAAGCCCGCGAGGTTGACCACACCGACGACCAGCAGCATGACCGGATAACTCAGATCAAGGCCGAAAGCCTGCGAAACCAGCCAGTACACACTCGCCTCAACTGCCCAGGTGAGATACGAACACACGACTGTTCCAGCCAGATCCGCCGGGGTGCGCAGACCTTCCAACCCGCTGATGATTTCCTCACCGGTCGTGCGCAGCAGTTCGCTCAGGCGCTCTGGTAGACGATGGCTGATCATTCGCATTAATGAGCGTAGGAGTTCAGGTCGTGCCGCCAATACCAGAAAAACAACCAGCGCCGTGAGAAAAATCGGCGCGGCAAAACTGGCGACAGTCCGCACTTCAGGCGATGAAACATCGAGAATCAGCAGGGGAATCAGGATGAAAGTCAGCATTACCAGCCCATCAAAAACACGCTCGACAATCACCGTCGTCGTCGCACGGGCAATCGGCACCCGATGATTACGCTGCAACAGGACAATGCGCAGGATTTCGCCGCTTCTGAAAGGGTAAACATTGTTGCCGGCGTAGCCGATAGCGACCAGCGGAATCAGGTTGCGCAGGGAGATGACCTTAAAGCTGCGCAGCAAAAACTGCCAGCGCAGGGAGATAATGGCCACCGCAATGAAGTACACCGCCGCGCCGATAATCAGCCAGATCGGGTTCGCCGTCTGGATATTCACCCAGACTTGCTGGGGGTTCAGGTTACGAAAAGCGCCCCACAGAAAGATGACACTGATGAGAATGCCAGCACCAGCGGCCAGCCATTTATTTTTATTCATGGATGCTCATTGTCAATTTACAAAATTGTCCCGGACTATAGCAGAGAACCTTTTCCAATTATAGACTTGAGTTTGCTGTGCGTGAGTTGGGATGACATTTTTACGCAAGTTTTTGATGTTATTCTCATGAAATCAAACCAGCGGTGCAAATTTCACAAACAATTAATAAATTAAAATGTAATAATTCTGTGTTTGACTATATGCTAAGGGTAGCGATTTAACCGAGAACCTACAATCTACCAATGTTGTTACAATTGATCTGGTGATTAAGTCTGTGCTACGATGAAGCGCAGGGATATGAATCCATTACAAAAATTAAGTTGGTAATTGGTTTCATTTTGGTTAAAATAGTTCTAACTTCCGCGTTTTAGGTCTGGGAGAATACTTGTGACAAATAGACCTCCGCAGTCTCATAACGATCAACAGGATCAACCCGATTGGCTGGGCCCTTTTGAAGAAATGGCAAACGAGCGATTGGGAGAGGGCTCGTCCTGCGAACAAGTTCATCCCATTATGGAGCGCTGGTTTAGTAAGCTGATGGACAGCGAGCCACCGGCTTCGCGTGATTCCATTATGCAGGCGACCTCGTGTCTGGCCAGCGAAGTCTTGTTTAGTTCCCCTGAATATCTGATCGAACCACTGCTGGAACACGCCAGTGAAGACGAAATCGCCATCTGGATTGAGCAGATCCTGCTGGTGGGCCGTGCGTTCGAGATCGCCCTTAAAAATCATGAGCTGGATGATCTCTAGCGATTACTAGCCTAAATTCTGCACAAAGCTCAGGGATGGCTATTTCGTCATCTCTTTTTGCTTTTAAGTGGTTTCGCTAATCCTCATCATCTTTTGGCCCCCACCAGTTAAACCCATTGGGCAGGTTATTCATCCCCGGCCCTGCAGGACGATCATTCTCATCAATGCGCGGAGGTGGTGGTATCTGCCGGTTGGAATCGCTGCGATTCGGAAGGATAGTGACTGGTGAAGCGGGCTGTAACGAGGCCCGTGGCGGTTCACGGAATTCTGCCCGTGTGATCGTCAGGGTCAATGCGCCTAAGCCAATAGCCAGTGCAAACGCCGTAACGAAGCTGCCAAAATAGGGCAGCCAGGCAACCAGCCCCAGCAAGACCACACCGACCAGTAAGCTGACGTACAGAATGCGTGGGCTGCCATCATCCCCGACAGCCAAACGCACAATGATGCGCCCAACTCCCAGACAAACCACAATCCGCGAAAGATAGATCGCCAGAAAATAGAAAATGCTGGCGGCACCGATATTGATTGTGCCAATCCCCATCACAGCAATCACAATCATATCGCTGAGCTGGAGCGCCAGAAAAATAAAAATAGTCAGGATGAACAGCAGTAAAATCACAATCCATAAAGCGAACGAAATAATAAAAGTCAGGACGCCGATACCCAGGCTGCTCAATGGGCGCTGGCGAATGTTGTTCAATGGGGACTGCAACTGGCGCGGGATAACCAACAGCGCGATAAACCCGATAATACCCAGGGTGATAATTTCCTGAATGACTTCACCCAGATAACCGTTAATC
>JBBSQD010000332.1:0-6441 GCA_038258185.1 Aggregatilineales bacterium
AAAAGCTGGAAGTGATGGATGCACTGCGCATGGCCGCCAGCACTATCAGCCTGCATTCCGCTGATGAGCCACAACCCACGCACGAACAACGCGACGCACTGGCACTGGTCGCGCGTTTCCCGACGATCATCGCTGCCTACTGGCGCTACCTCAACCAGCAGCAGCCGATCAGCCCGCGCAGCGATCTGAGCCATGCCGCCAATTATCTGTACATGCTGACTGGCGAAGCGCCGACTGCGGAACGCACCCGTGGCATGGAAACTTACCTGAATACGGTCATGGATCATGGTTTGAACGCCTCAACCTTTACCGCCCGCGTGATTATCTCCACCGGGTCAGACTTAATTTCTGCGGTGACGGGGGCAATTGGCGCGCTCAAAGGGCCGCTGCATGGCGGCGCCCCCGGCCCAGCACTCGATATGGTCTTCGAGATCGGCACGGAAGAAAACGCCGAGCCGCATTTATGGAAACTGGTCAGAGGTGGTGAGCGCCTGATGGGTTTCGGCCATCGCGTCTATAAAGTCCGTGACCCACGCGCCGAGGTTTTATCCCAGGCCGCCGAGCAAATGTATCTGGCTGATGGCGATATGAAGCTTTATAATCTGGCGAAATATGTGGAACAAACTGCGGTGCGCGTGCTGGAGGAATTTAAGCCGGGGCGCAACCTGCAAACCAATGTCGAGTTTTACACCGCCCTGCTGCTGCACGGGTTGGATTTGCCGACGGATCTGTTCAGCCCGACCTTTGCCATCAGCCGCGCTGCTGGCTGGATCGCGCATTGTTTCGAGCAGCAGGCCGTTGGACGCATCATCCGCCCGGAATCAATTTACACAGGCGAGAAAAACCGGCGCTGGGTACCGCTCGAAGACCGTTAAAACCGGACACACAAACGGGTGTGTCCGCTGGAATGACTCACACAAAGGACACACCCATGCCTACACCCCGCAATGTCGCAATCCTGATTTTTGATGATGTCGAAGTATTGGATTTCTGCGGCCCGTTCGAGGTCTTTGCCGTGACCGGCACCTACGACGATTTCAAGCCATTTAATGTCTACACCGTTTCGGAAAAATCTGGCCCGGTTGTAGCCCGCAATGGCCTCAGCATCAATCCGAGTTATACCATTGCCGACTGTCCCGCCCCCGATATTCTGGTGGTGCCGGGAGGCTTTGGCACCCGCCGCGAGATGAACAATCAGCCCCTGCTGGACTGGATTGTTCAGCAATCCGAAGCGGCTGAACTGCTCGTTTCGGTCTGCACCGGGGCGCTGATGCTGGCGAATGCGCGTCTGCTGGATGGCCTGGACGCGACCACGCACTGGGGCGCGATTGATCTGTTGAAAGAACTCGCGCCAAAAGCCAATGTGCTGGAAAACACTCGCTATCTGGATAACGGCAAAGTCATCACCTCAGCGGGTATATCCGCCGGGATTGATATGTCGCTGCATGTGGTGTCGCGTTTGCTCGGCGCGGAGAAAGCCGCCGAAACCGCCCGTTATATGGAATACGACCACTGGCGGGGTTAGTAAAACGGGCAAACCAAGATTAACCCCCTCCGTCCCTGCGGGACACCTCCCCCGAAGTCGGGGGAGGCTGGGTGGGGGTCAAGAAAATGCGACAATTAACCTTTATTTCCAATTCCTCACAAAATCAGTAAACAGACGCACGCCGAAGCCGGTCGCGCCTTTGACCGGAGTATAGGCCGCGTCCTGCGGATTGTTGTCCGCTTCCATCCCGGCCATATCAATGTGCGCCCACGCCGGATAATCCACAAAGTGTTTGAGAAAAATCGCTGCAGTCGAAGCGCCGCCCAAACGCCCACCAGAATTTTTGACATCAGCCGTCAGCGACTCAATCTGCTTGTTATATTCCTCAAACAGCGGCAGCGGCCATAAGCGCTCGCTCGTCCGCTGACCGGCTGCCAGCAATGAATCCCGCAAAGCATCATCGGTGCTGAACAACCCTGCTGCCACTCCCCCCAACGCGACCATACACGCGCCAGTCAGCGTGGCGATATCCACCACGGCTTTCGGTTGATACCGTGATGCAAACACCAGTGCATCCGCCAGCAGCAAACGCCCTTCCGCGTCCGTGCTGATAATCTCAATGGTCGTGCCGTTGCTGGCTTTCAGCACATCCTGCGGGCGGTAGGCTTTCCCGCTGACCATATTGTCCGCTGCTGGAATCAGCCCGACGACATGCAGCGGGAGTTTGAGGGTGCCAATCGCCCGCATCGCACCGATGACCGCGCCACCACCGCCCATATCCCCTTTCATGCCGACCATGCCATCCCGCGTTTTCAGACTGTAGCCACCGGTATCAAACGTCACACCTTTGCCCACCAGCACAATCGTATCCAGTTCGCTGGCTTTGTCCGCGTTATGCTCCAGCACAATAAAGCGCGGCGGAGTCTCGCTGCCCTGCGCCACGCCCAATAAAGCACCCATACCGAGCGCTTCGATTTGCTTCTTTTCCAGCACTTCGATTTTTAAGCCCGCATCTTTGGCGACTTCGCCCGCAATTTTCGCCATGTATGCTGGCGTGCAGATATTCGGTGGTAAGTTCACCAGATCACGCGTGACCAGTACCCCGGCAGACACCGCCTGACCTATTTTCACCCCGGCCTCTATCGTATCGGTATCGGCTTCGGCGGCGCAAATAGTTAATGTTTCCGGGAGGGCAGCCGGGGCATCGCCCTGTTTCTGGCCGTGATAATTATATAAAGCCAGCAGCGCCCCTTCGCTGGTACTCTCCGCCGCAAGCGCGACATCCAGTCCAGCAGGCAGCAGCAGCGCGACCGATTTCACTTTCAGGTCATGCGCTTTTTTGATGCTCTGCGCCGCGGCACGACGGACAGTCTCCGCATCCAGCTTTTCCGTCTCGCCCAATCCGGTGACAATAATCCGTTTGGCACTCACCCCACCGGACGGATACAGCACCGTGACTTCGCCGGATTTGCCTGAAAAGTCGCCGGTCGCCATCACCGCTTTAACGGCCTCGTCGATTCCGGTCACGCTCGTATTTAGCGTGCCACCCTGCGCGACATAAACGATGATCGCATCCACCTGCGCGTCACTGATTTTTCCAGAATTGATTTGAATATCCATGTTGAGTTGACTCCCTGTAGGCTGTTCACAGGGCGGGATTGTACCCTAAATAGATAGAGCCAACGGGTACCAGAAACACAACAGCACCCCGGAGGGTGCTGTTGTGCAGGAGGAAAGATGATCATGGAGAATTATTGCTAATTGCTCTATGTATTTAGAATACATCAATTTACCATCTGTAACATTGAGATTGCCCAATGATCGCAAAACCTGTAGCCTATTCTTAATAATTAACCTACAGATTCAGCCTTGTTTGCCACAGCGATCAACCTGCCCCACAATCAATAGCAAGTGCTCACCCTCTGGAATATAATCAACTTTTTAAGAAAATTTATCTTTGACAAAGGATTGAAATGGTGACCACAACCTATCGTACACACGCTCAGTGGCACCCTTTGGGGCATGACCATATTCGGATCAATACCGACACCAGCCTGTGGGGGCAGCGCCAGAAAACCAACCGTGAAGTCAGCTTGCAACATGGTTATGAACTGCTGGAAAAAGTGGGCAACTTTGAAAATCTGAAGCTGGCAGCAGGTGAAACAACCGGGGAGTACAAAGGCCCATTATTTATGGATTCCGACCTTTATAAATGGTTGGAAGCCATCGGCCTGCAACTGGCACAGTCGCATAATCCCCAGCTTCAGCGGATGGCTGAAAGCACCATCGAACTTTTGGCGCAGGCGCAAATGGAGGATGGTTATCTCAATTCGTTTTATCAGGTCAATAAGCCCGACCAGCGCTGGAAAAATCTGAGAGACGATCATGAGCTTTACTGCGCCGGGCATATGATTGAAGCGGCGGTGGCCTATTATGAATCGACCGGCAACACCGACTTGCTGGATGTCGCCGTCAAATTCACGGATTATATCGACTCCGTGTTTGGGCCAGACAAGCAACCCGGCACCCCCGGCCATCCCGAAATCGAGCTGGCGCTGGTCAAGCTGTATCGTGCCACCGGTGAAAAACGCTATCTCGACCTGTCACAGTATTTTATCGACCAGCGCGGCAACAACCTGCTCAAAGGCAATGGCAATGCCAACTATTTTCAGGATGGCGTCCCCATCCGTGACCAGGACGCGGTTGTCGGCCATGCCGTCCGTGCATTGTATCTCGCCGCAGGTGTGACCGATGTCTACATGGAAACCGGTGAACAGGCTTTGCTGGATGCCATGCTGGCCCAATGGCAGGATATGACCACCGGCAAATTGTCGATTACCGGCGGTATCGGCGCCCGCTTTGAAGGCGAATCATTTGGTGCACAACACGAGCTACCGAACGACCGCGCTTATAACGAAACCTGCGCGGCGATTGCCAGCATTTTCTGGAACTGGCGCTTGCTGCAAATCACGGGTGAAGGCCGCTTCGCCGACCTCATCGAACGCACACTGTATAACGGCTTTCTCAGCGGCGTGGGTTTGAACGGACGCGGCTATTTTTACGTGAATCCTTTATCCAGCCGGGGCGGTTACAGCCGTCCAGACTGGCACTGGTGCGCCTGCTGTCCACCCAATGTGATGCGTGTGCTGGCCTCCGTGACCGAGTATTTTGCCAGCTTCGACTCAGCCGGCATCCAGATTCATCAGTATGCGCCGATGACAATTGAGCATGAAGGCATGCGCCTCAAAGTCGAAACCAATTATCCCTGGAATGGACAGGTTTCGCTGGTAATCGAAGAAACGAAAACGCCAAGTTTCGCGCTGAAACTGCGCATCCCTGCCTGGTGCCAGAAAGCCACGCTGCAAATCAATGATGCAAAGCGTGAAGTATCCAGCACCATGAACGGTTATGTCACGGTCGAGCGTGACTGGAAACCCGGAGATCGGGTGACGCTCAACCTGATTATGACCCCGCGCCTCATCGCCGCCCACCCTTACATTGATGCCACCCGCGGCATGGTCGCTATCGAATACGGCCCGCTGGTCTACTGCCTGGAGCAGATTGACCAGGAAGTCGATGTGATGGATGTCGAACTGGGCGAGAACAGTGTGCTGGAAACCGAATGGCGCGAGGATCTTATGGACGGCACTTTGGTGATTAAAACCACGGGTTATGTGGTCGACAATGACCAGTGGAAAAACACGCTTTATCGTCCGGTCAGTCAGGTGGCTATCAAACGCCGTCCGGTGCGCCTCACGGCTGTGCCTTATCATCTGTGGGCTAACCGCGATGATGGCGCCATGCGCGTCTGGATTCCGTATCAGGCTTAATCGCTGAATGGAGGCAAGTCTCATGCAAACAATGGTTGATTTTCCCTTAATCAGCAATGGCTACACGCTGGCTACCACACCTGACCGACTGGGCTGGCTGGAACCGAGCGACCCTACCGCGCCCATAGCTGAACTGCGCGAGCAGTATCAGGCGCAGGGCTACATCTGGCTCAAAGGGCTGATTCCCCGCGCTGATGTGCTCGATTTTCGCCGCCGTTATTTCGAGGCGATTGCCGACAGTGGCGTTCTCGCTCCCGGCACTGATCCAGTCGAGGGCATTTACTCCGGCAGCCAGGGACGCAGCAAGTCCAGCGCCTACGAAATTGTCCGCTGGGCGGCGTACGAAGCCTTTTGCCTTTCCAGGCCGATCATCGACTTTTACGAGAGCTTTCTGGGTGGCGCGGTCTACCTGCACAAACGCAAGATTATCCGACTGGGCAAACCGGGTGATGAAGCCTGTACCGGCGCGCATTATGATCTGGTGTATTTACGCGCGGGTACGGATCGACTGTGCAGCAGTTGGATTCCTATCGGCGACACATCCGTGGATATGGGCGGCCTGATCTATCTGGAAGGCTCCGACGCTTTTGGCCGTAAAAAAGAGGCTGAATTCACCATCCTCAATGCCGAACTACCGCCGGAAGAACGCGTCAGCGCCTATAACAAAAATATGAACGCGGGCTGGCTCTCCAAAGATTTGCCAACGATGGCCGACGAACTCGATTCGCGCTGGTTGATGGCGAACTACGAAGCCGGGGATATGGTCATCCACAGCCCGTATATGGTTCACGCCTCGACCATGAACGTAAATCCTGAAGGCCGGATGCGCTTCTCAACCGATATTCGTTACCAACTGGTGACGGATGACATTGATAAGCGCTGGGGCAAAGACTGGTCACCGGATGATGGACTCTAAATAAAGATTCAGAATAAGCATTTTCATCGGTCATCAGGAGTCGTTATGTCGCCGTTCTCGCACACCTCAGAGCAGCCCACGACCGTGCAAACGTTAGCTTCGGATTTTGCCGCTTTAGGCATCCAACCGGGGATGGTGCTGGTCGTCCATTCCTCGCTGAAATCCCTGGGTTGGGTTAATGGCGGCGCGGTGGCGGTGATTCTCGCGCT
>JBBSQD010000333.1:0-6433 GCA_038258185.1 Aggregatilineales bacterium
TGTGGCATGACCGATCTGGTGGTGGATTATGAAACCACCCGTCCCGATCTGCGCCCCTACAGTGAGGAAATGATGGGCGGCACACCACAGCAGATTCCGGAAAAATATCGTGAACGTTCCCCGCTTTACTTTGTCGAGAATATTCACGGTAATCTGATGATTGTACAGGGCATGCGTGACCCGAATGTCACGCCGGAAAATGTGACTATTGTTGAGGATGCACTCCGCGCCGCCAATATTCCCTATGAAAAGCTGACATTTGATGATGAAGGACACGGCATCGAGCGTAAAGCCAATAAGCGGGTGATGTTTGAACAGGTTGCTGCGTTCTTTAAATCTGCATTTAGCGAAAGTAATGAGCGCCAAAATTGATCTGGAAAATCAGAGTTGGATTTAAGGGCAAGCCTAAATTAGCTTCATGTTAGTTTGAGCCATTACACTACCCAAATATGAACTTCATTGGCGAAGGGATTATTATGCTGCCGCCCTTAAAATTATTAACTACGCTTTATCGTTATCTGATGAAACGCGGTACACAACCCGTTGATTTACATACCAGCGCGATGATTTTTGCGCCGCATGCGGATGATGAAACACTGGGGTGTGGTGGCACGATCATTCGTAAACTTGCAGCGGGTGCCGATGTCAAACTGGTGCTGATGACCGATGGCACCACCTCTCACCCGCATTTAATGGCGGCTGAGGAACTCAGCCGCCTGCGTATGGCTGAATTTGGCGAAGCAGCGGCTTGCCTGGGTGTAAAAAAAGAAGATGTTTTTTTACTCAGATTACCTGAAGGCAAGTTGCAGGATCACTTTGACAGTGCAGTAGAAAAAGTGCTGTTTCTGCTAGAAACCCATCACCCCGAAGAAATTTATGTCACCTATGAGCGCGATCCCCACGTTGACCATTTAGCTATGCGTTCTGCGGTGCTTGAAGCCGCAAATCGTAGCGGTGCTTCTTATGTAGTCTATGAATACCCGGTATGGTTCTGGTATCACTGGCCGATTGTTCCGTTGCAATTGCGACCCTGGCGCGTGGGCTGGGGGCTATTCAAATATGGGATCAAAATCGGTTTTATCGTTGCGCGTGATTTCCGCTATAGTGTGGACATTTCATCGGTGCTTGACCACAAGCGACAAGCGCTGGAAAAGCATCGCACGCAGATGAGTGAGATAATCCCTAATGTGGGTTGGCTTACATTGCGCGATGTGGGGCATGGTCACTGGCTGAAATGGTTTTTTAGGGAGTATGAAGTTTTTATGCGCCATGAAATTAAAGGCCGATAGATAATGGCGGAAAAGTCTGCTCAACAGATAACCAGCAACTTTATCGATACATTTGACGATGACCAACGACGCGGCAAAGTTGTGGGAAGTCTTTCGTCGGGAGGTATCCGGCGCGAAGGTGTTGATATAGAAAATGCTATCAGCATTGACAATGGCGCGTTACGAATCGAGCCATTGAGAGAGCCAGGATGGAATCGGGCTGGCATCCGTTATCAGGCCTATCCACGCCGCAATGGGCTGGTATTCGCGGTGTTTATGTTAAATGGTCACAACACATCCGAGGCAAATGCTTTGTCGGATACTTTCCGAGAGCGGATGTGGCGTTGGGCCAACGGCAGCGGAGATGGCTGGAAAAATCTGGTAAAACGCGGATTTTATTGGCTCAAAGGGGGCTATAAATATCCCGTGTGGAGCAAACTGCGCTGGTGGTATCACATTCGCGTAGAGAGTGGCTTTGTGCCAAACATGAATGAGAATATGGCGCTGGGCTGGTTTCCATCTGGTGTTGAGCCTGACCCGCTCCTGGCAGGTGGTCACACTTTTGTGATGCATGCGGGGGGCTCTGAAAACGGCGATCTATGGACCCACAGCGGCACTGATTTTTCTTCAGTCATTCCCAGCGTGCAGAATATCCCGCTCTATTATGTGGTTGCGTTGCGTAATCAGGGTGCGATTTACTACGCTGCCAGTCTGCCCAACGTGCCTGATCTGGCTGCGTTCCCCACTTTACGACCTTTGGCAATTGATTCCACAGGCACAGATACGAATTTGTCCCCCGCTATTTACCAGAGTGTCCAGGGGCAAATTGGCTTTCGCGTTGACAGCCGTGTGTATACGACACAGGTGGTTGATAGTGCCACATTGGTGAATTGGTACGGCACGGCCCATGCGGCAGATCATCTGCGTGGTAGTGGCGCTTTGGCTGAGTCCACAAGTGACATAGGGGGGAACTGGCAGAAAGTCATCGGTGCTTTCACCTGTAGTGATGAGGGGGTGCAATCTGATGGTGAGGCGCTGGCTGTGCTTATGCCCAATGCCCCCAGCGGACTGCTGCATATCATGTTCAGCATACAGGCTGGCCTGATCTGGCGTTTTCAGGATGTGGATAATTACTGGCTGGCTTCCGTAGTGGCTGGTCAATGTGCAGTAGTTGTGAAATTTGCGGGTGAATGGCAGCAGCTTTGCGAGATACCAGTTGATTTGAAAAGCGGAACGGGTGCCTTGCAGGTAAATGATAGCGGAGCAGTCATTCAGGTTTACATGGATGGCAAACTGGTCTGGCGCGGTCAGGATGAACGCCTGCAGGACGCGGGTGGGGTAGGTATCTATAGCCACTCAGCAAACGGCTCGATGGTGGATTTTGAAGCGCATCCACGTCAGGTAACGATCCCGGAATTGCGGATGGAGATGCCCTGGCGAAAAACCGGCACTAAAGCAGTCGTAACAGATGACTTTAGCGGGGAAGCCGGAGATTTGGAGGGTAGCCAGACCAATCAGGGTGGTAAGATTTGGCAGCGCTCAATCGGGGCCGGCTTCTTTGATCGCACAGGTGAAGGTACTGTCCGTATCCGTGCCAGTATTGAGCGACCCAATTGGGAGCGCACAGCTTATACCCTTGACTGGGATAATCCCGATTTTGCTGATGTGAATGTTACTATTCAGCCACCGGGGCTGGTGCGTGATGAGGGTAATCGCTGTCGGGGTGGTTTTATCTTCTGGCAGGATAAGCTCAATTTTATCATTCTGAATACCTGGTGGGATGATTACAATGATATTGCCTCAATCTCCTCTTTTTTCACGATCAACGGCGTTGAGGATATTTATGACGCGGTCTGGACGAATGTTGGCAATCGATTATGTTGGGGCAAACCGCTGCGGTTGCGGGTGTTGTTTGATGGTACGCACTATATGGCCCATATCAATGATGAGCCCGTGCTGTATCGGGCGCTGACCGATGTCTATCCGCGCTGCCCACGTCTGTGCATTTATCGAGTAGGGCTGGTCGCAAATTGGGAATGGGGTGATGATACGGGTAGTTACTTTAGTAATTTTGTAGCGAAAGTGTAAAGCTGTGCTAAAAAAACTGTTGAATACATTGACTCCTCAGCCTCAGACCGTGCGTATTCGCAGTGGTGTTGGGCAGGGCCTTATCTTTGAGTCAGGACGTTATATACCTGATTTTGAACAGGGCACGAGTGAAATCCATGTGCAGACGATGCTTGCAGAACATATCCAACCGGGTCAGGTCTTCTATGATGTGGGGGCGAATGTAGGCTTTTTCACCTTGATCGGCGCGCGGTTGGTTGGAGGAATGGGCCACGTTTATGCTTTTGAACCCGTCCCAGCCAATGCCGAAGCCATTCGAAACAATCTGACGCTGAATGATTTTAAGCAGGCCGAGGTGATCGAAAAAGCCGTTTCCTATCGTAACGGGTCGGAGGAACTTCAAATCACGGATTTTGCCGGTGGCTCTACTTTGATTTCTGCTGGTAAACCGTCGGATGTATCCGCGACTTTGCAAGTGCAGCTTGTGGTACTGGATGATTTGGTTGCGGAAGGAAAGTTAAAGCCGCCACATATCGTCAAAGTTGATGTTGAAGGGGCTGAACTAAATGTTTTGCGAGGTATGGCAAATATTCTCCAGAACGCGAAACCCATTGTGGTTTTTGAAGTAGATGATGCCGAATTGACATTAGCACGTCAAAAATACGACGCCTGTGTCGCTTTTCTGGCCGAACAGGGATATATGGTGACGCAACTGGATGATTCTTATCCTGATATTGATTGGCACGTTTTGCACGGTTTGGCTCTGCCGGAATGATATACAGCACCTGAAAGAGATGATTTCGGGCTCTGCATTTTTTCTTTTGGCGGTGAAATAATGGGTTTGCCTTATGAATTTTCTGAACCCAAAATTTGTTTCTAAATTCGATTAGTACCTTACAAATGCGTTTTAATAGCATTAGGAAAGAAGTGAGGTTTTTATGGTATGCCAAAATTGCCGTTGGTTTACTAAATTAGGTAGGCATAATTTCGATTTTACTGATTATATTATTTAGTTATTTGTTAGCCATAATGATCTATACTGTGCACAGATTATAGCTTTATAAATTTGTAACATCCAAGATTATGTTAAAAATTAACATTTTCTATATACAGTCTCAACAGACTATAGAGGTTAACATGCCTGGTAACGTGCGCGTAAGTATCGGTGTGCCGGTCTATAATGGTGAAAATTTCCTCACAGAAGCGCTTGATTCGCTCCTCGCGCAGACATTTCCTGACTTTGAAATTATTATTTCAGACAATGCCTCTACAGATACAACCCAGGAAATTTGCCTTGCCTATGCAGCTAAGGATATCCGTATTCGTTATCACCGTAACGAGCAAAATCTGGGCGCAGCGCCGAATTTTAATCTTCTGGTGAACATGGCGCGCGGTGAGTATTTCAAATGGGCCGCGCACGATGATTTGCTCGCTCCTACCTATCTTGAAAAATGTGTCGCGATACTCGATCAAGATACCGGTGTGGTGGTATGCCATAGTGCGGTGATCTTGGTTGATGAGACTGGTAAACCGCGCAATTTTAACAATGAATACGGGATGAGCTCGCAGGAAGATCACTTGCAGATTGATACAGGTAATCCGAGCCCTTCGCGCCGTTACCATGAATTGATCGTGCCCGATCATATGTGTTACCACGTTTTTGGGGTGATGCGGACTGCGGTTCTCAAAGACACCCAGTTGATCGGTAAATTTTCGCATGGTGATGGTATTCTCTTGGGGGAGCTTGGTTTGCGCGGACGCTTTGCTGAAGTCCCGGAACCACTGTTTTTTGCGCGCCGGCATGCCCGGCAATTTATGGCCACTCTCCCCGCGTGGCACCGTGATGCTCATGGTGCATGGTTTGACACGCGCATCGGACAGCGCATTACTTTCCCCTGGTGGCGTATTCTTTATGAACAGACCGCAGCCATCTGGCGGGCACCAATCAGCCTCAAAGAAAAATTGATTTGTCACACGCATGTCGTACGCTGGCTGGCACGTAAATGGAGCTGGTTGGGGTACGATGTGATCATTGCTGCGCGGCGTATCCTCAAATCGATTTTGCCGCAGTCGATGATCGACATGATCAAAAATGGTGTTGGATACTTAAGGAAGCGGTCTGCCTGAGAGAAAGTAAAAATTTCTAATCTTGACCTGTTACAGAAAATTGAACTTTATCGCGTGGGTATGTAAGGAAAGGAGAGGGCAGACATACTGTGGTCAACAGTTATTTTAAGCCCTGTTACGAATTATGAAAGTTGGTATTCTGGCGGGTGGTTTAGGCTCTCGGCTGTCGGAAGAGACTGAGGTTAAACCTAAACCGATGGTAGAAATCGGTGGTGTGCCGATCATATGGCATATCATGATGCATTACGCGCATTATGGCTTTAAGGATTTTGCTATTGCGCTGGGTTATAAAGGTGAATATATCAAAAAGTGGATGGTGGATTACTGCTCACTCAACAGTGGCAATCTGATGATTGACATGGGCACAGGGCAAATCCAGCAGAACGGCACGACGCGGCCAGACTGGCGCGTGGAATTGATCGACACCGGTGTGCCGACTGCGACTGGCGGACGTATCAAACGACTGGCTCCTTACCTGGGTAATGAAGGTACGTTCATGCTCACGTGGGGTGATGGTGTCTCCGATATCAATTTGCACGAGCTGTTAGCCTTTCACAAATCACATGGCAAACTGGCCACGATGACGGCTGTTCGTCCTCCGGCACGTTTTGGTCATATGGAGTTTGATGGCAATCAGGTGATGCATTTCACTGAAAAGCCGCAGACTGCTGAAGGCTGGATTAATGGCGCGTTTTTTGTTATGGAACCTGAAATTTTTGATTATATCGAGGGAGACGAAACCCAGTTTGAACTGGAACCGTTAGAAGGTCTGGCGGCAGATGGACAATTGATGGCCTTTAAGCATGAATCTTTCTGGCAATGTATGGATACTATCCGCGATAAAAAACGACTTGAGGATCTATGGCTGAATGGCCATGCACCCTGGAAGATATGGGAGTAATCATATGCGAATCTTAGTGACCGGGGATAAAGGATATATTGGCACTATTCTCGTCCCGATGCTGTTGGAA
>JBBSQD010000334.1:0-6406 GCA_038258185.1 Aggregatilineales bacterium
GTACATAATACTACCTCAAAATAGCAGTTTTCACGACATAATAGTAATTATGATGACATCTTATGTTGCGTTATTTTGGAAGCTAAAACAGAAGTGTTCGCAGTTCCAGCCCCCGTTTCTGGTTGGTCTCCATATACGCGGTGAAGTAAAACATCTTCGCCATGCAACTGATACACATATCGTGCGTCATCGCAAAATCAAAGGCGAAGCCAACCCGTATGACCCGCAGTGGGAAATCTACTTCGAGAAACGACTAGGACTGAAAATGCTGGATACTCTGAAAGGACGACGGCAATTGCGACAACTTTGGATTGAACAAGCTGGGCTGTGTCCCGTTTGCCAACAGAAAATCACCGAACTGACGGGCTGGCATAATCACCATATCGTGTGGCGCTCTCATGGCGGTACCGATACGATTGACAATCGGGTGCTACTGCATCCCACTTGCCACCGACAAGTTCATACACAAGGACTATCCGTTGTGAAACCGCGTTCGGCAACGAGCGTTTGAAAGGCTTGAGCGGTATGATTGGAAACTTTCACGTACCGTTCTTAGGGGGCTTAGAGGCAGACATGCCTCTCGGCTACCCGGTAGTATGCAAAAATCCCCATTTTCCTCCGCTGAATTGGGGAAGATTAAGGTCATAGACGAACGAAGGGGATGTTATTTCATCGTGACCAGTACAAAGTGATCGCCGCCATCATCTACCAATGGGATGCGCTGTGACGGCAATCCCTCATTGTCTAATACAACCGAAGCCACACCCGCTTCACTCTGATTTGGATTTTCTACGCGAATACGATAAAGCGTGTTACCGTAGCGATAGTCAACTTCAAATTGTGACCACTGGCTTGAGATTTTCGGCTCAATTCGCAGTGTTTTACCTTCCCGACCCAGCCCCAGAATGGCTTCAATTCCCAGCCGATACATCCAGCCTGAGGATCCCGTATACCACGTCCAGCCGCCACGTCCGGTATGCGGTGGCGCACTATAAACATCTGCGGCGACCACATACGGTTCAACACGATAGCGGTCTGATTGTTCTTGTGTTTCAGCATGATAGATCGGGTTCAAAAGCCTGAAAAGCGCTTCCGCACGCTCACCCATGCCCATCTCAGCAAATGCCCAGACCACCCATAATGCCGCATGAGTATACTGTCCACCATTTTCACGAATACCCGGTGGATAGCCTTTGATGTAGCCGGGATCATGCTGGGTATGGTTAAAGGGTGGTGTGAACAATGCCAACAGTTGATCGGATTCCCGGATCAGTCGCTCATCAACGGATTGCATTGCCTGTTTTGCACGGCTTGCATCTGCCGCACCGGATAATACCGCCCATGATTGTGCGAGAGAGTCGATCTTACATTCGCTGTTCTGGGCAGAGCCGAGGGGTGTGCCATCATCATAATAGGCGCGCCGATACCATGCGCCATCCCACGCATTTCTTTCAGCGGCAGTTTGCAGGGTAGTCATTCGCTCCTGATAGGTGCTTGCCGTAGCCGTATCAACCATCGTAGCACATAAGGGAAGAAAGCGTTCCATCGTCATGTAAAGGAACCATGCCATCCACACACTCTCTCCTTTGCCTTTAATGCCCACCCGATTCATACCATCGTTCCAGTCACCAGCTTGCATCAGTGGCAGGTTATTCACGCCTAATGCATAGCCTTTTTGCAGGGCGCGGCGGCAGTGTTCGTAGATGGTGAATGTTTCCTCAGTCGATTCGTAAAAACCGTAACGCTCTTCTTCGTTGGCGCGCAACGGCTCACCTTTTAGGAACGTCACCGCCTCATGTAAAACAGACTCATCGCCCGTTGTGAACACATAATGAGCCACTACAAACGGCAACCATAGCAAATCATCCGCGAAACGTGTGCGTACACCGCGCCCGGAAGGGGGATGCCACCAGTGCAATACATCACCCTCTTCAAATTGATGCTGTGCCGCACGTAAAATCTGTTCGCGGGTTAGCTCTGGCTGAACGTGGATGAGTGCCATAACATCCTGAAGCTGGTCACGGAAGCCATAGGCGCCACTTGATTGATACAGCGCGGAACGTCCCCAGATCCGGCAAGCCAACGCCTGATACAGTAACCACGGCAGGATGATATTCATCGCCTGATCGGGTGTACGGACAACAATACTATCGAGCCGTTTGCGCCAACCTTCCCGCGAGTTTATCCATTCAGCCTCAATGGCGGATTCGTCACGATACTTCTGGCTCAATTCAAGCGCTGTTGCACGATCTGTTCCCTGACCTAAAATAAAGCAAACTTCCTCTTCACTCCCCACCGGCAGATCAACATGCAACTGAACAACCGCACACGGGTCTGATCCGGCGGCAACCGTGCCACTCAGTCCGATGCGGCGCAAGGCGATTGGCGATTGATAATCTGACATTCTGCCCAAAAATTCAGTGCGATCAGTGGTCAGCCCATGAAAGGGTTTATTGGCAGTGATGAAGGCATGATAGTTGCCAAATTCAATGCTATACGGATTACAGACTAAGAGAGTCTGAAGATTCGAATCATAGGACGGGATGAGATACTGTTGCGTGATGTCTTTTGTCGGTCCCAGCACCCACTCTGCATAATAGGTCACGGTAATGCGGCGCACACGTGACGAGTCATTGGTCAGGCGCATCCGCACAAATTTGACCGGGTCTTCTGATGCGCCATAGTAAGAGACCGTCTGTTTAATGCCATGACACCGGTGTTCAAATACGGTGTAGCCCGCCCCATGACGGACAAGATGCGGTCTTCCGGAGCCTGCGGGTAAGGGTGTGGGTGACCAGATCACACCGGTCTCCTCATCACGCAGGTAAATTGCCTCGGCGGGCATATCTGTAACCGGATCATTACGCCAGTTGGTCAGGCGATTTTCACCGCTATTGTACGCCCACGAATTCCCGCCACCGCTTTCGCTGATGACAAAGCCGGCAACGTCATTAGCGATCACATTCGTCCAAGGCGCGGGTGTGGGTTGATCTGGCTTAACGTAAATCACATATTCACGCCCATCCTGCGTGAACCCGCCATACCCATTATCAAATTGCAGGTCTGTTGGGCGTGGTACTTCCTCAGTGGTGTCGGTTTCGACGGGCGAGAGCATGGCTACAAATCGGGGTAATTCCGCCGGTTGATGGCTGTTCAGCGCCAGTTGTTCCGCCAGCATACCGTGTTTTCCTTGCAGATAAATGCGCCCCGCAGTACGTAACAACATCCGGCTTGTATCATTCATCTGGTCATCACGGATGATAAAAATTCCATCATGCCGATTCAACCACGCTTCGCTGTGCATCCGGGAGATCAAATTATGTAATTGAGTGTAAAGTACCTGATCGTACCCTGTGTCGTGCATATTGACGATCACCAGCGTCGTTTTAATGCCACGATTACGCCAGAATGTATGGGCTTGCACAAGCTCGCGGACAATGCTCAATTCACTGGCTGAGCTGAGTTCCACTAGCACAATTGGATATTCGCCGGAAATGCCGAATGCCCACAGTCCGGGTTGTGCCTGTGTATTGGCGGCTAAGGTCTGTGGCTGTGCGCGAAACATCGGATGGGGATAGATGAGCGCAGAAAACAGGGTTTGGATGCGTTGAACCGCCGCCGTATCCATTTGCATATGATACAGTTCCCGCTCTGCACGATAGCGTGCGCGGTCAATCGACTGTTCAATATGCCCCCATGCGCTGTATACCTGTGCTTGATCGACCACCTCTGAACGAACCTCTCCGGCGATGGTCAAATAAACCAGTTGTACCGTGCCATACGGTTCAATTTCGATTTCGTGTGCAAGCGCCATAAGCGGGTCAAGGGTTGCGCCAACGGTACCGCTTAAATTTGCCTGTTTACCGGTGAGTGCCTGTGGCGCATGAACGGTATGATTGCGCCCTAAAAATTGCGCCCGGTCGGTTTCATATTGGGGTGGTGTGGCGGCAACATCTTTCATCACCATTCGATGAAGCACAAAGAGCGGTTCATCATGAACTGAACGCAAGCGGCGCTGGAAAAGCAGAGATTGAAGCTCAGCCAGATATTCGCTTTCAATGAACATTTTATTGAAAGCCTGATGCCGCTGGTCACCATTTTGTGGTGCGAGAACCATTTCACCGTAGCTACAGACCGTTAAGCGGCGGCTCTCCTGACTATGATTTGTCAGCGTCAGTCGGCGAATCTCAAGATCGTCATCCGGCGGCACGACGATTTCCAGCCGCGATGTTAGATCATTGTCACGGCGCACAAACTCCGCTTTATGGGGATAAAAGGTGGAAGTCAGGCGTTCCGGCGTGCCATTGATGGGCTGATAACCCGCAGACCACAAACGTCCGCTTTCCTCATCGCGGATATAAAGCCACGTGCCCCAATCATCCAGCGTAGTATCGGCGCGCCAACGGGTGATCGCGTGATCTTTCCACTGACTGTACCCGCTCCCCGCGCTCGTGACCATCACACGATAGCGCCCGTTTGAAAGGTAATGGGCTTGGGGCAGGGGTGACTCGATGGGGAGGTGCCAGGGGGAAGCACTCAAACTCATGGGTTGAGCTTCGGGTTTCGCTTCGTTCGGTGTTTCTTCTAGTCGATTAATTTCGGGCGGAATCTGTTCCAATAATAACAATTCTACACTCTTGATATGCGGATTCGCATGGAAATGCCGCACCATAACATTCTGCTCAAGGAAATTTGCCAGCGTCACAAATACCATGCCCTGATGATGCGCCATATACTCATTGACCAGCGCATGTTCATAGCCCAGGGGCAGGCGCGCCGTTGTATAGTCAATCGCTTCAATCAGCCCGTAAGTATCCAGTGCGCCAAGTTTGTCCAATTGGCGTAAATTTTCCATGACTGCGGCAGGACGAAGCGGTAGTGCCAGCAGGGAAGCATAAGGCGTGATGACATGATCCAGATCCTGCCCACGCTTAAGCGCCAGTTCTGGCACGCCAAAGGCGCGATATTGATAATTGTGATTAATATCAAAGGCATAAAAGCCGGATTCTGAAATTCCCCAGGGGGTATGATGTTGTCCTGCATACTCGATTTGTCTGGCGGTGGCGGCGGATGCACTACTGCTGAGTAGGGTGTTGGCTTCCTGCCTCATCAGCAAAATTGGCATCAGATACTCGAACATGGTGCCGCTCCACGAAAGCAAAACCTGACCCCGGTTAAACAGGGTCATCGGGCGACCTAGATGCAACCAGTGCTTATAGGGTGCGTCGCCTCTGGCAATCGCAATATAACTTGCCAGACGGGCTTCGGAGGCTAGCAGATCATAATGATTAGGATCAGCCTGTTCGTTTTCAATGTTATAACCAATCCGGAAAAGATCGCGCTCTTCGTCGTAAAGAAAACGAAAGTCCATCGCGTTCAAATCGTGCTTGATCTGCTCCTGAATCGCGTTAAAGTTGGTAATCAAATCAGACACAAGCGTATCACTCGCATCCAGTGCCTGAGCATATTCACTACACCACTCCTGCGCTTCGTCCGCATCCGGCGCAAGGCGGTCTGAGATTGTAAAAAGAATAGTGCGTAAACTGTAGTAAACGCGGGGTAGATCACCCAGAAGGGGCACGTCATCGTGGACGCGCTGTAGAGTCTCCCATTGTGAGGTATCTGCCAGAATTTTAGCCGGTACATGCTGGTATAAAATCTGCCAGGGAAGGAGCGATTCAATATCACGTTGCATACTGAATGCATGGTGATGCAAACGGCTCATGTAAATGTTGAGGTCTGCCACAACTTCAGGATAGGTTTCCTGAAGTCCGGTTGCCAGTGTTTCAACGCTTGTTTCTAAAGTGAGCCATGCGTTATCCATGATTGCGGATAAGCCTGTTGCCCAACGCGGCGTATCATCCTCGACTGTGGCGATCTGCTGACGTATTTCTGTCAGTGCCTGCTCCACATCAGTAATGGAAACTGAGCGCTCTTTTTCTTCAATTTTGGCGAGAATTTCCGCCATAATGTCAAGAATATCGACCAGCCCCACCCAGCGATTCGCGGTCAATGCTGGCTTATCCAATAAGCTATGGCACGCCTCTTTAAGCGCAATCAGGCAACCGGCATAATTGCCACTATCCACCGTCGAGACATAGCGCGGCATTAACGGGTGCAGGGACTGTGTGTTATACCAGTTGAGCAAATGTCCGCGATAGCGTTCAAGCTGTCCGATGCTGTCAAATGCAAACTGTAGGCGCAACATCAGGTCAAGCAATCCGATGTAGCCCATCTCGCGTGCGCTAAATGTTGAGATCAGCATCAAGCCGATGTTGGTGGGCGATGTATAATGCTTGATTCGTTCTTCTGGCTCCCGCTGGAAGTGATCTGGTGGAAGCCAATTATCGGTAGGACCCACGAAGGCTTCAAAGAAAAGCCAGGTACGCCGCGCCAGCATCCGTAA
>JBBSQD010000335.1:0-6308 GCA_038258185.1 Aggregatilineales bacterium
GCGGGTCAAGCAAAATCGCGCCTTCGCCACGCACCGCTTCGCTGATGAGCGAGTTTGGCGCGCCGCGTACACTCAACGTTGTCGGGTGGAACTGCACGTATTCCATGTTGATGAGGCGCACACCGGCACGGGCGGCCATCGCCAGCCCATCGCCACGCGCACCTTTTGGATTGCTGGTGTTGCGGAAAATCTGCCCCAGTCCGCCGGTCGCCAGAATAGTATGCCCCGCCAGCACGCGGATGACTTCCTGCGTATCACGATCCAGCACATACGCACCGTGGCAGGTTATGGGCTCATAGATCGCCAGCGGGTCAAGCGCGTGATGCGGGAAGGTAATCAGATCAACCGCTGTATGATCAGTCAGCAGGGTGACATTGGGCAGGGTTGCCAGCGTGGAGAGCATACCGTTGATAATGGCCTCGCCGGTTTTATCACCCACATGCAGAATGCGGCGTGTGCTGTGTGCCGCTTCCAGTCCATAGACCAGTTCACCGGATGAGTCCACATCAAAGTGGACACCGCAGCGCTCGACCAGCACCGATTGCACCAGCCGTGGCCCTTCTTGCGCCAGCAGTTCCGCTGCACGCGGCAGACTTAAGCCCGCGCCAGCATTGAGAATATCATCTACCAGCAGTTCAGGATTATCATCCAGACCACGCGTGACGATGCCTCCCTGTGACCAGCCGGTATTGCTATCAGTCGCCTGTGGGGCACGGGTGATGATGGTGACATGATGCTGCGGATTATCGCTGAGGCGCAGCGCTGCTGCTGCCCCGGCGATGCCACAACCGATAATCAGTGTGTGCGTTCGAATATCGTTCATCATCAACCTAACGCGGAATCGCCAGCATGCGATCAAGCGCCAGCTTGGCGTTATAGGTCACGTCCTGCGGCACGGTGATCTGATTAATCACGCGGCCTTCCACCAGATTTTCCAGCACATTCGCCAGATCAAGAGGGCTGATGCGATACATGGTGCTGCACAGGCAGGTAAACGGCGACAGCAACTGCACCATCTTATCCGGATGCAGATTCTTCAGCCGGTTCACCAGATGCACTTCCGTACCCACCGCCCATTTGGAGCCGGGTTCGGCATTTTCAATCATTTTGACAATGTACGAGGTGGAGCCGACATAATCGGCTGTATCGACGACTTCCATCATGCACTCCGGGTGAACAATCACGTTCACATCCGGGTGATGCTTGCGCCACATATCGGCATGTTCTGGCCGGAACTGCTGATGCACACTGCAATGTCCCTGCCACAGGATAATTTTCGCGTTGCGGATTTGCTCGTCAGTCAGGCCACCATACGGTTCAAACGGATTCCACAAGACCATCTGCTCCAGCGGGATGCCCATCGCTTTACCGGTATTGCGTCCCAGGTGTTGATCCGGGAAGAAAAAGACTTTCTCGCGCTGATTAAACGCCCATTCAAGCGCACCATTGGCATTCGACGAGGTGCAGACGGTGCCGCCATGCTCACCGACAAAGCCTTTTAAGTTGGCTGCGCTATTCATGTAGGTGACGGGCATGACCACATTTTCCGGGTCATCCATCAGTACGTCTTCCAGTTCCGCCCAGGCCGTTAACACCTGTTCCAGATTCGCCATGTCCGCCATGCTGCAACCAGCTTTCATGTTGGGCAGAATCACCACCTGATCTTCACGACCCAGCACAGCGGCGCTTTCTGCCATGAAATGCACCCCGGCAAAAACGATATATTTCGCCTTGACGCGCGAGCCTTCCTGGCTCAGTTGATAGCTATCGCCCTGAAAATCGGCAAAGCGCACGACTTCATCGCGCTGGTAATGATGTCCCAAAATGACGACATCATCGCCCAAGTTTTCCCGCGCCTTATAAATCCGCTCGACCGCGGCCTCTTCCTGCTCGATTAAGGTTTGCTCATGGATAGCATTGTCGGGCATGACCCTGTCGTTAACGACCATTAAAGTACTCCTATCATCCCTGTTGCAGGCGCATTGAAAGATCAAAGGACGGTGCGGAATGGGTCAATGCGCCAATACTGATAAAATCCACACCTGTAGCGGCAATCGCCGCGATTCGTTCCAGACTGACATTGCCAGAGGCTTCCAGAGGGATACGGCCCTGCGTGATTTCCACTGCTTCGCGCATCTGATCGTCGGTCATGTTATCCAGCAAAATCCGGTCGACATGCAATTCCAGCGCTTCACGCAGCCCCGGCAAATCTTCGACCTCAACCACCATCGGCAGATCCTTTGCCCCATCCGATGCGCGTACCGCCTCAACCGCTGCGCTAATGCCGTCTGCCGCTGCGATGTGGTTGTCCTTAATCAGCACCATGTCATACAGGCCGATGCGATGATTTTGGCCGCCGCCCATTTTGACAGCGTATTTTTCGAGCAAACGCCAGCCGGGGGTGGTCTTACGCGTATCCAGAATGACGGCATCTGTTCCCGCCACCGCCGCGACAAATTTCGCGGTCAGCGTGGCGATACCGCTGAGGTGCTGCAAAAAGTTCAGTGCAACGCGTTCTCCGCTTAACACCGACTGCCCTGCCCCGTGCACTTCACACACCAGCGTGCCTTTAGTCACTGCCGCGCCATCCTTGACTTTTGGCGTGACGATCACGTCTGAATCAACATGCTCATAAACTTTTTCGACCATCATCAACCCGGCAATCACACCATCAGCTTTAGCCGTAATCCGTCCAGTGATCTGTGTTTGCGAGTCAATCGTGGCCGCGCTGGTGATATCACCGGATTCGCCCAGGTCTTCTTCCAGCGCCAGCTTCACCAGCGTTTCTATCGAGGCTTCAAGATTCACAAATCATCCTTAGTGTATCTTTTACACTATCTAAAGTCACAAATGTAGAGCGCAGGTTTTGCGCTCCAAAGTGAGCCTATAGTATGCCTTTTGGGACTTATTGTCAAGATACCACTAAGTAGGGGTTCACGTGTTATTCAGGAATTTTTAGCAGTCTTCTAATACCATGCCTGCAGCCACTTTGCCAGACAGCATGACCATCGGCACACCACCGCCGGGGTGGGTTGTGCCGCCTGCGAAGTACAACCCACGTACATCTGTCGCACGGTTATTGGGACGTTTGAAAGCGGCCAGCATATTGTTGGACGACGCGCCGTACAGCGCCCCACCGCGCGCACCGGTCATACGCTCCAGGTCAAGTGGCGTGAATATCTGTTGTACGCGTATCTTGTCGCGCACATCCAGCCCGTAGCCTGCTAACTGATCCAGAATCGACGCGCCGGAAGGCTCGGATTGAGCCTGCCAGTCAAAGCGACCATCGACTGCCGGAGCATTGACCAGTACAAACCAGTTTTCGCAGCCGTCCGGTGCATCCTGCGGGTCAGATTTCGCTGTAATGGAGACGTAAATTGTCGGCTCCGGCGGCGGGACACCCCGCTTAAAAATCGCCTCAAACTCTGCGGGGTAATCGTCTGAGAAGAAGATGTTATGGTGGGCAAGCCGGGGATTTTGCCCTTTGACACCCAGCAGCATGATAAAGCCGGAACAGGATGGCTCGGCATTCATCAGCCGCTGCAATTTAGCAGGTTTGACTATGTTAGAAGGCAGCAGCTTTTCGTAAACCGTCGCCACATCGACATTGGCGATGACCGCCTGCGCAGGCAAGAAAGTCTCATCAGCCAGGGTCACGCCCTGCACCTGACCGTCGCGCACTGCAATTTGCCGGACAGTACAGGCTGTGCGCACCTCAACACCCAATTCCTGCGCCAGCCGCAGCAGCGCTTCCGCAATGCGATAAATACCCCCCTGTGGATACCACACACCACCGGTCATTTCGACATGAGCGATGACGTTCAGCGTCGCCGGAGCGCGATAGGGACTCGCGCCGACATACGTCGCAAAGCGGCCTAAAAGCTGGCGTAACTGTGGTGAATGCACGAAATTTTTAATCGCCCCATCCATTGAACGCCACGCATCCACTTTAAGGATGTCCAGTGGCGAAACGCGCGTAAAACTGCGTAGTGATGGCGGCTCCTCGTAGACAAAGGCAGGCCCGGTGATGCGGTGCAACCGCGCAGCATAGGCCAGATAAGCCAGATAGCCTTCAACATCGCGCTCATCCAATTTGCCGATCTGCTCGGCCATCCGCGCGATATCGCTGGAAGCATCCAGAACGGTGCCATCCGTATAGAAATAACGTGTCAAAGGCTCTAAAGGAGCCAGCGTGAGATAATCCTCCAAGCGTCGACCTGCCACTTCAAACAACTCCTCCAGCACATGCCGCATGGTAATCACTGACGGGCCGGTATCCCAGCGATAACCCTCGGCGAAAACCTGTGCCATCTTGCCGCCAACCGTTGCGTTTTGCTCCACCACCGTGACCGATTTGCCAGCCACCGCCAGCCGAATCGCCGCGCTGAGCCCCCCCACCCCGCCACCAATCACCACCACCTGATCAGCCATGAAAAGTTTTTACTTCCTCAGCCGGGCGCAGTCCATCTGGTTGCTTCACAGAGTGCGCCCCAATGACACGACCTTTCCAGCGTGGCCCCCCATGATAATGCCACCACACCGACTGCACCGCGATGCGCGTCATGAGCAGCACCGACAGCGGCATCCACAGCGCATCCTGCCAGCGCTGTCGGGTGACGATCGCAGTCAATACACGGACACCCATACCTAACGCGATCAGCGCTAATGCCCAGCTTAGGGCATTTCCTGTCGCCAGATTGATCAACAGGCATACCCACGGAAAAATAAACAACAACCAATGAAACACGGTAGAGAATCCCAGAAAAGCCACACTGTCACCGTGACCCGCCAGGATATTCTTGCTGAAACCATCACGCACACTCGGCCAGTCGTGATACATCCGACAGCGGATTTTCCCCGCGCCATCGGCCATGCGCAGCCGCAAGCCCGCTGCCTTAACCCGCCGCGCAAATGCCACATCCTCGACAATCTGATCACGCACCGCGGCATGGGCGCCCACCTGCATATAAGCATCGCGCCGGAAAGCCATACACTGACCATTAGCCGCCGCGAAAACCGCCCACGGCAGATAATGCACCGCCAGCAGCGGCAGATAGCCCAGCACCACCAGCGCGATCAACGGCACGGTGAGACGCTCGCCCCAGGTCACTGTGTCCTGTGTCGGCCAGATCGTCAGCAAATCCGCACCAGTCTGACCAGCCAGCAGCATCAGCCAATCCAAAGCATCCGCCGACCAGTAAACATCCGCATCGGTAAAAATCAGATAATCCCCGCGTGCCACCTGACTCAACTGCTGGCAAGCCCAATTTTTGCCCAACCAGCCATCCGGCAGCGCCGCGCCGCTGATGATCTGTACACGTGAATCACCAACTGCGGCCTGCGCGGCAATCTCAGCGGTGTTGTCTGTCGATTGGTCATCCAGCAGGATAATCTCAAAATGAGGATAAGTTTGTTGCAGTAAACTGCGGATGGTTCGGGCAATCACTCCGGCCTCGTTACGCGCGGGAATCAAAATCGAGACCAGCGGTTTTTCGCCAGCTCCCATCTCACTATTTTTTTGTCCCAGACGTGGAAAAGTCAGTGTGTTCAGAACGGCCGTCAGCGCGATGATTATCAACGCACAGGTGACCACAATCACCAGAATTATGAATGCCACGGCAGCACCAGGTTACGATACCAACTGCGCAGAGTCGGCGGTTGGCGCAGTTCCGAGCGGTGTTTCCAGACCACCAGAATCGAATTGAGCGCCCACATCGCCAACAGCAGCGGGTCGGGGTGTGCCAGCAGCAGATACGCCAGCAAACTCACCAGTAAGGCCATCACTGCCCAGGCACTTTCGTTGATAAACGCGAACCAGAAACCCAGCAGCAGACCCGCCACGGTCGGCACTTCCCAGATGGTCAGGCCGCACCACACGCCGCCCGCTGTCGCCAGCGCTTTACCACCTTTAAAGTTGAGAAATGGCGAATAGGCGTGGCCTAAAATAGGCGACATGGCGACTATCAGCAGCGATATATCATCCAGATGCAGACCGAAATTCGCCAGTGCTACCGGAATTGCGCCTTTCATAAAATCGAGCAAAAGGGCCAACCCTCCCCATCTGGCACCACCGGCCCGCAGCACATTGGTCGCGCCGGGGTTGCGGTCACCATACTGGCGAATATCCTCACCGAGTGCATAACGCCCCAGCCAGACCGAGAACGGCAGCGAGCCCATAAAAAAGCCAAAGGCGACCAACAGCAGCGTATTCATGCCCACCGCTCACGTGGAGCCGACCAGGCCGCCACCAAAAACAGACCCATCGCTACAAAACCAACCAACGCTGGCCCGGGTTGATTCCAGAACAC
>JBBSQD010000336.1:0-6283 GCA_038258185.1 Aggregatilineales bacterium
CAATGTGCTCTTGATTATCCTCGATACGCTGCGCCGTGACCGGCTTTCGGCCTATGGGCATCAGCGTGAGACTTCCCCGGCGCTGGATGCCTTTGCCCAGGACGCGACCCTGTTTGAACGGGCGATTGCCCCGGCGCAGTGGACCGTTCCGGCTCACACTTCCATTTTTACCGGTTTGTATCCCAGCGCGCATGGTGTGACTCAGGGCAATGCTCAGCTTTCCGGCATGCACCCGACTCTGGCCGAAATCCTGCGTGGCGATGGCTATGAAACGGTCGGCTTCTGCAATAATCCGCTGGTGGGTGTGCTGAACAATGGCCTGCAACGCGGCTTTAATCACTTCTACAATTATGCCGGGGCGGCGGTCAATCGTCCGTTTGATTCCTCGAAAAGCAGTGTGCGCCGCGAGATCGACAAGCGCTGGCGGCGTTTTGCCCGACCCACCCAGAATCGCTTTGCACATTCCGATCTGCTGTTCCGTGTGTCGATGAATCCGCTGCTGGTGCCGCTATGGACGCGCATCACCAATTACACCGGCCATACCGAAAACTCGGTGGATGATCTCATTGGCTACTGGCAGCAGCATGCCAGCGGCGGCGAAGAAAAACCGCTGTTCGCCTTTCTCAACCTGATGGGGGCGCATCTGCCGTACCGTCCGCCGCAGGATTATCTGGATCGCATCGCGCCGGGGGTCAAGCGTGACCGCCACGCTTATCGCTTTATGAATCGCTTCAACACAGAAGCTGCTCGCTGGGCCAGCCCCACTGATCCTCCCTTAGAGGATTGGGAGCGTCAGGTGTTATATGACTTCTATGATGCCGAGATTCTGCATCAGGATTATCATCTGGGGCGCCTGCTGGATGCGCTGGATGAATCCGGCGCCCTGGAAAACACGATGGTGATTATCGCTGCTGATCACGGCGAGTCGCATGGTGATCATAATTTCTTCGGCCACAGTTTTGTCGTCTATCAGGAACTGGTGCATGTGCCGCTGGTCATTCGCTATCCCGATCATTTCCCGGCAGGCAAACGGGTGGCGACCAATGTCTCCACCCGGCGCATTTTCCACACCGTGCTGGATGCTACGGGGATTAAACCGCCGTTGGACGCTGCTGACCCGAATGCCGATGTGCGCGGTTTATCCCTGGCACGGGCGACCAATGGCGCACGGGATACCGAAGGCGGCATTGTCTTTGCTGAGGCTTTCCCACCGCTGACATTTCTGAACGTCATTCAGCATCGCGCACCGGGTCTGATTGACCGTCTGAGTCTGAGACAGGTGCGGCGCGGAGTCTATGACGGCGCGAACAAACTGGCGGTGGTGGCGGATCGTGTTGAGGGCTTATATGATGTGGCGCACGACCCGGCGGAAATGCAGGATGTCTCCGGTCAGAATCCGCTGCTGGTGAGTCAGTTACAGGGCAAAATTCAATCGTTTGTCAAAACCGAATCTGTCCGGCAGACCGAAGCCGGCGCATTTGGCGATGTCGATGATTCGATTCTGGATAATCTGCGGGCGCTGGGTTACATCGAATGAGTGTGCTGATTGATTGTGATGTGTTCAGCGGTGGCAGAATCCAACTGCCGCGCGAGCGCTTTGCATTTCGTCCGGCCACTTACGGTCTGATCTTCCACGACAACAAACTGCTGCTTTTAAACATCCGTGCGACAGGTAAGTATACGCTGCCGGGTGGCGGAGTCGAGCCGGGGGAAAGGCTTGAAGAAGCGCTGCGATGTGAAGTCCGCGAGGAAGCTGGAATCGAAATTGATATGATCCGTCTGGCCCATGTGTATGAGGGCTTTTTCTATTATGATCCGGGTGATCTGGCTTTCCATAGCTACTATTTTATTCACACCTGTGTGCCGAGTACGCTGGAATTGGTTGCGGATGAAGGTGTGATGGATGATGAGGCGGAAAAGCCGCGCTGGATTGAACCGACTGACTTGCAGGCTGACGATTTTCAGCACAGCGGTAATGTGATTATGGATCTGATCCGGTAGTATGGCTAAAAATATTGTCTTCATCGGCCCCAGTAAAACGGGCAAAACTACCATCTGGCGACACTGACGCTGTACACACAATCACACGCCCGAGCAAACTGCACGGCGATTATTGAATAGTTGGGTTTATGACCGAAGCCGAACGCATCGACGAAATTTATAAGCGACTGACCGAAGCGGCGAAAAACTGGCCGACCACTTCGCTCGATCATTTTCAGGGGCAACCATTTAAGGCGCTGATCGCTGGCATGCTGAGCGCGCAGACGCGGGAGGAACAGACTTTAGCCGCGGCCAATGCGCTGTTCGCGATGGCTGATAATCCTGAAGATATGCTTAAGCTGACCGACGAGCAGATTTTGAGCGCCGTGCGCATCGTCAGTTATTACGAGAGTAAGGCGAAATATGTGCGGGAAATCTGCGAGCGCTTAGTCGAACATGACGGTGGGGTGGTTCCGCGCACGGTGCCGGAATTGATGGAATATCGCGGCGTGGGTTGGAAAGTGGCGGTGCTGACGCTGGAAGTCGGTTATGACATCCACGACGATATCACTGTGGATGTGCATGTGAACCGCATCAGCAAACGCCTGGGGCTGATCGACCCCAAAATTAAGCAACCCGCGAAAATCAACGAGGCGCTGAAGCTGGTGCTGCCGCGCGAGTATTGGGGCCAGTGGAATCCGCTGATGGTCTTATTCGGGCGGGCAATCTGCCAGCCGACGTATCCCAAATGCGCGACCTGCTTTCTGTATGAATTGTGTCCGCGCATCAATGTGATCCAGACCGGCCCGAAATCGTATAAAAACGCTGAATACTCCTAGAGGATGTTATGCACTTTGAGAAAGATTCAGAACCTATTTACCCCTCACCCTAAATCCCTCTCTCCCGCAGGGACGCTTCCCAGCCACAAGGGGCGAGGGACTTGAAAATCTTGCGCCCCTCTCCCCAGTGAGCGCAGCGAACGATCGTGGGAGAGGTGCCGGGGGTGAGGGAAGGCCAGTAACAGCTCCTAGCGATTTGTTCGTTATACTCAATGCAACTGTGAACAATCTGAAGGATACACCATGACCCACTGGAAGGATATTCTGATGCATCTGGCGGATAATGTCGAAGAGCATTTCGACACGCTGACGCACGGTCTGAACAAACGCCTGCGCCGCGGCCAGCCCATCTGCATCGTGCCGTATATCGGTTTTGGGACGCGCGATACGTTTTACCTTAAAGGCCGGGTGCTGAAGGACAGTGGCGTTACCTCGGCTGAGGATAACGACAGTATCTGGGAAAATCTGCTGAATATGTACCGCCGCATCAACACGGCGGAGATTGCCGGGGCTCGGCTGCGGGCAAATTTTGGCGGGCAGGATTACGAGGTCACTACCGATAACGAAGGGTATTATCATCTGGAAATTCCGCTGGCCGAGCCGCTGCCTCCGGGGCCAGTCTGGTACGATATTGACTTTGAACTGCTGGATTATCCTAACTGGGAAGCAGGTCAACATCCTATTGAAACGGCTCGCGCGGTCGTGCCGCCAGTTAACGCGCAGTTTGGCGTGATCAGCGATATTGATGACACGGTTTTGCAGACCGATGTACTGCATGTGCTGAATATGGCGCGGAACGTGTTTCTGGGGAATTCGCATACACGCCTGCCATTTGAAGGCGTGGCGGCGTTTTATCGGGCGCTACAGTTAGGCACGCAAAGCAGCTTCAACCCCATTTTTTATCTGTCGAGCAGCGCCTGGAATCTCTATGATCTGCTGGTGGATTTCTTCGAGGTGCGCGAGATTCCAACTGGCCCGCTGATGCTGGTGGATTATGGCATCACGTCCGATCAGTTTATTACCCCCGGTCATCACGCCCATAAATCCATGCATATCCAGACCCTGCTGGACAGGTATCCGGATCTGCCGTTTATTTTAATTGGTGACAGCGGCCAGAAGGACCCGGAAATTTACCTGGAGATTATCCGGCAAAATCCCGGACGCATCCTGACGGCCTATATCCGTGATGTGCGTGCTGGTGAGATTCGGATAGAGGCCGCGGCGTGGGCAGATGAAGCGCAGGCTGCCGGGTCGGACATGCTGCTGGTGGAAGATACGGAGGCCGCGGCGCAACATGCCGCCGAACACGGTTATATCCTGTGGGAAACCAAGCCGATGATTGCCGAAGAACGCGAAGCGGATAAAGAGGCGCCAACCCTGATTGAACAGTTAGTCAAAGGGGATGACAGCGCCTCAGAGTAGATATGGCTGAGATTTGAGCGCAAAGCGAAACGGCGAAAGTCTCAGCGAGTCGATTGGAACAATTCAATCGGATTGCCGGAAGGATCATCCAGCAGGATTTGCTTGCCGCCGGTTCCACTCACGATTTCATTACGGAAACTCGCCCCGCCAGCCTTCAGTTTTTCGACGATTGCTTCTAAATCTTCAAACTCAAGCTGGATGCGGTTCCAGCCACCGGGAACAGGCATCTGTCCATCCGGCATGGCCTGACCAGCTCCACCCGCGCCGGGACGGTTAAGGAATAGCTGTAAATCCCCAAGCGAAATCCGCGCGAAGCCGGGCGCGGGATGCATGTCCACGACAAAGCCCAGAAATTCGGTATAAAAGGCGACGGCTGCATCCACATCATCAACGATATAGCGAACACCAACTTTACTCATATCTGATTTCCCTTTCAGCCAGTTTATGAATTTATTGTATGAGGCTGAAGGTTATGAGACAAGCTGTACTTTAGTACAAATGTTCGTCGGATTTAAGCGTCTTCCCACAGGCTGGGTAAATCGTCAATTTCCGCCCAGGCTTCGCCGCTTTGACGTGTCTGCGTAGTGAGATCGGTAAAGAACTGGTCGATCACTTCACGCTCCTGTTTCAGCGGTGGGGAGCAAAAACACTGTTCCTCCCATGTCGCCCAGCCTTCATCATCGACCCGCGCATTTTCCAGTGCATGCTGTAACTCTGTACCGAAAGGTCGCATTTTGGCGATATCACCGCTGTCGAGCAGGGTGCGCAGCGCATCTAAATTCTGTGGGGGTTTCGCCCGTACCAGATAATGAGCCATGATTTATTCCCTCCAATAAAATGTTTACCTTGTAACTGTAATCACAATAACCGCAAATACAGTCTGCGGCATCGGGTTAAAGTACGGAATTTTACTGGACAAAAGTACAGCCCCTAAAATTTTCTTGTTATTATTTTAATTGCCAACGCTGCTTTTCTCATTACAATACATATAACAGTATACAAATTTACACTATCTTATGTTGATGTAAAAGTAAGTACTTGTCAATGAAAAGTGGAGTTTACACACTATGTTTTACCAAAACAGACGTTTTATAGCGGGAGTAGTGGTGAGTAGTATGTTCCTTACTGTACTTACGGTGCTGATTTTATCCCAACAGGGCGTGAGTTCGGCACCACGGGTTCCACCCCTGACAAATCCTATTGATGGTCAAATTGTCTATGTGGTCAGCAGTGATCTTTCACAGGTTGATCCCTTAGTTGCGCCTGAGAAACTGGAACGCACGATTGGTTCGCAATCAGCTTATCAGTGGAATGAAGTCGTGGAGATCAATGAATCTTCCCCGATTGATGCGCTGGTAATTCATGAAAGTGCGCTGCCGTTTGTCGACCAGCAGTGGGTTACTGCCGCTTATCAACGCGGTGTCTTGATTGCCGGGATCAATATTGGCGGCCCGGAAATGGCGAATTTAGTGGGTAATTCGAGCATTGCCAATGATGACTTCGCTGCGGATACCTCTCTGCCCATGTTTACTATGGTTGCACTGCCTGTCAGTGGGGACAACCCTGATGAAATAGCACGGGTGATGGATGCTTATAATAAAAGTGGTGGGGCTGAAATGGTAGAAGGTATTCAGGGACGTGTCAGTATCGGTATGGATGGTGCTACGGACACATTGAATAGTGAAAATGGGTATAACATCTTCACCCTCCAATTGAAGCTTAAAATGGAAGATCGGTAAATGTGAAGTGTTATGGCGGGCTTATTTTTTAAGTCCGCCATTTTTATTGTCGCTTACAGTTCGATAATCCCCGGACGGTTGATGACCTGACCGCCAATTTCTACCGGGATGACCGGCCAATCTGCCGGAGCGGCGCTGACGATTTCAAGACCATCTTCATGCACCAGAATCGTATCTTCGGACTTGCAACCCACCACCGACGGATTCCAGGCGTAGGCCGAACCCGCCAGCACGACGCGCTCATCGTTGGGCGTGACGATCCATTCGCGCGAGGCATAACCCGCTGGCCCACCCTGATGATGA
>JBBSQD010000337.1:0-6187 GCA_038258185.1 Aggregatilineales bacterium
CGACACCGACCAATACACCTGTCCCGCCACCCAATCCTAGCGCCAATATCACCTGGCCGCCGCCGATTTATGTGCTGCATGGGAGCTTTGCTGTGCGCGGCACGGCCAATCTGCCCAATATGACGACCTTCTTTCTGGAATATCGTCCGCTGAATGAATTTGGCGATGTGCCTGATGAAAGTTTCCCCTGGATTCCCGCGACCCTCCCCAATCCATCAGCCGTGGTGGATGATGTGCTGGGCACATGGGACACCACCATTCTGCCGGATGGCGCCTATGAAATGCGCCTGACGATTAACGTCGCGGGCAGCACGCCGGTTAATGTGATTGTGAAGCCGCTGCGTATCGAGAATGCGCCGCCGCCGTTTGCCATTACACCAACTGCTGGTGCCAACGGCCCGGTTCTGCCGACTATCGCATCGCCAAACGCAACACAGGCGCCGCTGCAACCCACCCCCACCGCTTTCGACCCGACACCACGTGGTGAAGTCATCGTGCCTAGCGGTAATGTCCGCTCTGGTGATGGCGTCAATTACGATATTGTCGGCACAGTGCTTATTGGTGATAGTGTCCGTGTTCTGGCAAGCAGCGCAACCGGCTCCGGTTGGTGGCAGGTACAGTTGGATAATGGCCGCACCGGTTGGGTCGCCCCCAGCCTGATCCGTATCAGCGGTAATGTGTCTGGTCTGCCGCGTGTCCAGCCGCCTCCGCCCCCAGCAACCCCCACACCGACGTATACACCCACGCCGATTTCACAGGCGAACATGATTATCAACCGCATTTCGCTGGATCCTTCGGAACCGCGTTGTGACCAGACCTTTACCATCACCGTACGCATCCAGAATGTGGGGACAACCGCGACCAATAGCGATGGTATTCTGTCCTTGCAGGATGCGCATGTGAACTCCGGTAACATCACTGCGACCACCGTCGGCGGCTTCCCGGTATTACAACCCGGTCAGCAGTTTGACGTGATTATGCGCCTGACAGTGAATACTTTCTTTGATGAAACCCACCGTTTGACCGCATTTGTGGATGCGAACAATACGATTATCGAAACCAACGATAACGACAACTTCGCATCACTGGAATACAATCTGCGTAAGGCAGGCTGCTAGTCTGGCCTGATTTACAAATGGCACCTGGCTCGATCACCGGGTCAGGTGCTTTACCAAACGCCCACATGCTATCTGAAAACCTGAGGACGGGATGATCAAAAAATTTGCCCTATTATTGCTAACACTTCTTGTCGTGTTCCCCAGTTTGGCGCAGGATGAACCTCTGCAGATCAACTGGCCGCCGCCCGTTTACGATCTTTCCGGCAGCATCGCCATCACTGGCACGGTTAACCCGCCGGATCTGCGCAGCTATTATCTCGAAGTGGCTGAATATGACCCGGCTAACCCGGATGCCGAGCCGTTCTGGACACCGGTCAGCCTGCCGCGCCGTGATCCACTTGTGGACGGAACGCTGGCCGAATGGGATACGACTGTTTTTGCGGATGGCCTGTATCAACTGCGTTTGCGTGTTCTGCTGACTACCGGCGAAAATCGCTATGTGCTGGTCAGTCCGCTGCGGTTGCTGAATGATGCCGAGCGCCCTGAAGGTGAGGCGGTGATTGCGGTTGTGCCGACGCTTCAGGTGGCTACGCCTCCGCCAGCCACCGAAGTTCAGCCACCGACCCCTGAACCTCCGAGCGCCACGCCAACAGTTTTTCCGAGCCCTGTTGTCGTCAATGAACTGCCCTTGCCGGTTGGCGGTCACGTCATCAGTTTTGATGAGGATACCGTCGCCGCTATGAATCAGGCGGGTATGACCTGGATGAAATGGCAAATTCCGTTTATTGTCGGCGAAGGCTCGTTGTTTAATGTGGCCTATGATCGCGTCAATTATGCCCACGAAAACGGCTTCAAAGTGCTGTTGAGTGTTAAAGGCTCCAAAGATGAAATGGCGGCTGTGGGCGAGGCAGATTATTTCCCGCTGTATGCGGAATTTGTCGGCCAGTTGGCGACTTTACAGCCGGACGCGATCCAGGTGTGGAATGAGCAGAATCTTGACCGTGAGTGGCCGCAGGGTCAGATCGACCCGGTAGCCTATGCCGATCTGCTGCGCCAGTCCTACGGGGCGATCAAAGAGGTTGACCCGCAGATCATGGTGATTACCGGTGCGCCTGCACCAACCGGTGCTGAAGGTGCTTTTGGCCTGGATAAAGTCTGGAACGATGACCGCTATTATCAGGGGATGGCGAATGCTGGCGTGGCGGATTTTGCCGATTGTATCGGCATTCACTATAACGAAGGCATTATCTCGCCGCAGCAACAGGGTGGTGATCCGCGTGAACCGGATTATCCGACACGCTACTTCCCGCTGATGATCCAGCGTGCGGCTTTCCCGTTCCGTCAATCCAACATTCCACTATGTTTCTCGGAGATGGGCTACCTTTCGCCCGATGGTTTTGATGAGCCGTTATCCAGCGGTTTCGGCTGGGCGGCCAACACAAGTGTGGCTGAACAGGCTGAATGGCTGCGCGACGCGATTCGGATTGCGGCGGAAACATCCAGCGTAAAAATTGAGCTGATTATCATCTGGAATGTCGACTTTGATGTCTATACGGCGGATGATCCGCAGGGTGGTTATGCCATTATTCGACCGGACGGAACCTGCCCGGCCTGCGAGACAATTGCATCGCTGAGGACACCGTAAATAATATGGCATTTTATTAAATTTCTGTAATTTGAAATTGAATAAAATGGTGCTATGATTTCTGCATCGATGGAATAGTAAAAGGAGGTGGTCTAGTGAATGACAGTATGGTGGAGGTGCGCCTCAACCCGTTCACCTCTCTTTTTAAAGGGACGTGCCTTTAGGGGCGCTCCTCCCACCCGCTACTTTGTTGAATTGACGGCCCGGTGTAACCGGGCCGTCGCCTTTTCCCCCAAAAACTGCTAATTTTCTGCCTCATAAAACCAATTTGCAATAATTAATAACGAAATCTTGTTAATCGTGGAGCGATAGCGTACCATTAATTTACAGTTGTATTGTTTTTCACGAGCAAAATATCCTTATGGACGACTTCACCGGACAGCAGATCAAGGGCTACGAGCTGCGTGACCGCCTGGGAGCAGGGGGTTTTGGCGCTGTTTATAAAGCCTACCAACCTCAGGTTGGGCGCGAAGTGGCGATCAAGATTATCCTGCCGCTTTATGCCAATCACCCGGACTTTATTCGCCGTTTCGAGGTTGAAGCGCGCGTCGTGGCCCGTCTGGAACATCCGCATATTATCCCGATGTACGATTATTGGCGTGATTCCAGTGGTGCCTACCTGGTCATGCGTTATTTGCGCGGGGGCAGCCTGCGCAGCATTATTAAAGATAAACCCCTTTCGCTGGAGGCCACCAGCCGCCTGCTGGATCAATTGGCCGGGGCGCTGGCGATTGCGCACCGTCACGGGGTTATCCACCGCGATATCAAGCCGGATAATATTCTGCTGGACGACGAGAATAATCCGTATCTCACGGACTTCGGCATCGCGAAAGACCTGGAAAATGACAGCGGAGTCACGCAGGTTGATATGGTTGTGGGCTCACCGGCTTATCTCTCACCGGAACAGGTGAAGGGTGAGGATGTGATTCCGCAGTCGGATATTTACAGCCTGGGTATTGTGCTGTTTGAACTGCTGACGGGTGAGCATCCGTTCAGCAATGAAAAAGTGACGACACTGCTGCTCAAGCATCTGAATGAACCGCTGCCGTCGATTACCGCCCACCGTGAGGATATTCCCTATGCGGTTGAGCAGGTCATCCATAAGGCAACCGCGAAAAACCCCGATGATCGCTATCCTGACGCGCCGACTCTGGCCGCAGCTTTCCGCAGCGCTATTCAACTGGACACCTCCACCAGCCAGCAGTATGGCTTCTCAGCCAGCGGTTTGATTGACCGCACGCTACTGATGGAGGAAATTGACCTCGATAATCCGTATAAAGGTCTGGAAGCATTTGAGGAGGTCGACAGTGCGAATTTCTTCGGGCGTGATGCGCTGATTGAGCATCTGCTCAATGTGCTGCGCAAGAAGAAAAGTGGCGAGCATTTCATGACGATTATCGGCCCCAGCGGCAGTGGTAAATCCAGTGTGGTGCAGGCGGGTTTAATCCCGCGCATGCGTGAGGATACTTTGCCCGGTTCTTCGCGCTGGTTTATTGTCGAGATGGTTCCCGGTAGTCGGCCTTTAGAAGAACTCGAAGCGACCCTGCTGCGCATCGCGGTCAATCCGCCACCCAGTTTGCTGGCGCAGCTCAAGGAAGATGAGCGCGGTCTGGTACGGGCGACAAAACGGATTTTATCGGACGATAAAAGCGAACTGTTTCTGTTCATTGATCAGTTTGAAGAAGTCTTCAGCCGGGCGGTGGATAAAGCCGAAGTGGCGCATTTCCTGAATAGTCTGGTTACGGCTGCGACTGATCCTGATTGCCGTCTGCGGATAGTGATTACCCTGCGTGCGGATTTTTACGATCAACCGCTGCTCTATCCCGCCTTTGGTGAACTGGTGCGCCAGTATACCGAGGTTGTGTGACCCATGACGCCGGAGCAACTGGAACGGGCGATTTCTGGCCCAGCCGAACGCGTCGGCGTGGTGTTGGAGCCGGGTCTGGTGCAGCAGATTATCTCTGATGTCGAGGAAGAGCCGGGCGCGTTGCCCTTGCTCCAGTATGCGCTGACGGAATTATTCGAGCGGCGTGAGGGGCGCGTGCTGACGATGGAAGCCTATCAAGGCATTGGTCGCGCGTTAGGCGCACTGGCGCGGCAGGCTGAAGAACAGTATGCCAAGCTGGATAAAAAAGGTCAGGAACTGGCGCGGCGGCTGTTTTTGCGGCTGGTCGCAGTCGGAGAAGGTGGCACCGAGGATAAGCGACGGCGCGTATTGCACACCGAAGTCTCGTCGCTGGATGCGGATATGGAATCAGTCATTGCCGCCTTTGATCAATCGCGGTTGTTGTCATTTAATAATGACCCCATCACGCGTGAACCGGTGATGGAAGTCGCCCATGAAGCGCTGATTCGTCAATGGCAGCGCCTGCGTGATTGGCTGGAAGAAAGCCGCGAAGACCTGATTATGCAGCGTAAACTTTCCAGCGCGGCCCAGGAATGGCTCAATTCCGATAAAGACCTCAGTTATCTGGCATCGGGCGCCCGTCTGGAACAATTCGAGGCATGGCAGCAGGAAACCCGTCTGGGTATGAGCCATGAAGAAATTGATTATTTACAAAAGAGTATTGCGGAACGCGAAGCTCGTCAAGCCCGTGAGGCCGAACGACAGGCGCGTGAGGATGCGCTGGAAGCACGTTCACGCTCACGCTTGCGGATGCTGGTGATTGTCATGACCATTGCGGCACTCGTGGCTATCGGACTGGCTTCATTTGCGATTACCGCTAATGAGGCCGCGCAGGAAGCCCGTGTGATGGCCGAAGATAATGCCGACCTTGCCCGCCTGAGCGCCGATGAAGCGCGTAGCTTAGCGCTGGATGCGACTGCGCGTAATCTGTTAAATGAACATCAACCGTCGTTAGCGTTAGCGCTGGCGATTGATGCTTTTAATGCCTATCAGCCACCTGCACCAGAGGTCCAGCAGACGCTGGCCCGGGCATCTTATGGGCCTAATGCCCGTTATCGCTGGCAGGATCACACCGGTTCTGTGCTGGATGTGGCGACGAATGGCGAACTGGTTGTGTCGGTAGGTGCGGACGGCAAAATGCTGCTGCGTGATTTAGCCAGTGGCGAACCTTCCGATACAGGTTTCGATCTGGGTGACGAGGTGGCATACACCGTCGCGATCAGCGCTGATGGTGAACGCGCTGTGACCGGGATGTTCAGCGGTGCGATTGTGCTGTGGGATGTGACCACAGGTGAAACGCTACAACACATGGACGCGCACACTGATGTTGTGACAGATATTGTTTTTAGTGCTGATGACAGTCGCATTTTATCCGGTTCGCTGGATCGCACGATTCAGTTGTGGGATGCTGAAACGGGCGAAAATCTGCTGAAGATCGAGTCACCCGGAGCGATTTTACGAGTCGCGTTTTGTCCGAATGGTTAGCCAGCAGCAACCACCACGGCGGATAAGAACGCTGGTTACCGCCCAACACCAGGAGAACGCGACCCCAGGTTTGGGGTATGGGGTATGGAAACG
>JBBSQD010000338.1:0-6183 GCA_038258185.1 Aggregatilineales bacterium
ACACCCTATCCCGGTGACAATAATATAGGTATTGGCGCCTTTGATGGCAATGCAGTTGAATGCGCCTTCAAAGGCAAACATTGGAAAGAATTATCGTTGGATTTATTGTTTTATCATCGCGATAAATTACCTGTTCTTACGCCAGATGCTTTTCGGTTTTATCTACCAGCTTATCTTTTAGCGATTCTAAATAATTTTGATAAGATGGATACATTAATGGAAAATTTGCCTTTTAATCTTGCTGCTTCTGCTGAAGGTCAGCCTTCCAAGAGACTCATAGAAAACGCTAAGGTAATGTCTGCTGAAGAAAAAGCTGTGATTTTGGAATTTTTGGAGAATTACAAAGATATATTTCCAGAAGGATTTTATGGCGATGTTATTTCAGAAGATATAGAAATGGGCATTCGATTTTGGGCAACTCAAATTTAGATTAAATGTAAAAATTTACTGACTATTCAGCTTGTGTAAGATAATACAATACCCGAACTGAGCGTAGAAGTTGCCCTCTGTGCCTTCCGTAAGGGCAACGTCTACGCTACATGCACATGCGCTATTCGTCCACAGTTTCACGCATCGCCATCTCTGAATTTAGTCTGTCTGTTGCCCTAGTTGCTTGCTTCCTTAAAATCTTTACGGGCAGGCACATCCCCTGCGCTGCAAAATGAGCCGGAAGTATGCACGAGATGGGCAATTTTCAATTCCGTAGCTTCATCTTCGCTGACTTCAGGCCGAAATTCATCCGCGATATTCCACACGAACTGATCTTTTTCAGGGTAGGCAGCCGCGTAATGGCGCAGCGCCGGGGGTAACATGCGCACACGCTTGTCGATCCACTCGCTATCCCACGGGCCTTCCTGCACGATCTGCTCCGCCGCGCGGAATTCATAGTAAATCGTGCGGCGCAAAGCCTTGCCGACAACCTGCTCACTGCCATGCACGACCATCACATCGTGCAGCAGCACATCGCCCGGTTCCATCTCGGCATGGATCACATCGGTGGGCTCCCAGCCGAACTTGTCTTCCAAACGGCATATATCGGCTTTCTGGGTATGGGTGCCGGGGACAACCCGCAGCGCCCCAGCCCCGATGCGCGAGGCATCCAGATACAGGTCATAATTGAAAATACGATGATTGCGCGGGTGCACCGCGTCCTGATGCCACGGGATCGCCTCACCATCACCTTTTTGCTTAAAGACCATTGATTCGTAAGTCGGCACAAAATTCGGCCCACACAGACTTTCGGCCACGCCCAGTACATACGGGCTTCCCAATAATTCTAATGAAGCGGCCTGACCTTTGTTGTGCAGGTAGTTGATGCGGAACGGCACCCGGCTGCCATTACGATTAGCAAAATTATAATCCGCCATGTGCGGATCATCCGGCGTGGCCTGGAGCATTTGCTCAATCCAGGCATCACCCGCAGCCTGAAGTTTATGCAATAAATCCTGCGGCACCCAATTGCGAAGAATTAAATAACCATTTTCATCATAAAACTGGATCTGCTCATCGGTCAGGCGATAAGGCGTCCGGGTTTTAATCGATTGTTGAACCACGAGCGAAACTCCTTTAAATTTAATATTGGTTTTATAAATTATAAATCAATCGGTGCTTTTCACAACAGACCACGGACAACCCTGCTCATGATCTGAACGAGGTTGTCCCAATATAAGCAATAATTTATTCCGGTGCCCACTCCATGTCCGCGTCCAGCGGATACATGGGGCGCTGAATGCGCTTGAAGGGCAAGCGTTCAATCGCCTGATTCACCGCGCCATCACTCAGCGCCATGAAAGCTTTCTGTGCAGCGGCTTTTAATTCCGGCACCAGATAACCTACTTTGACCACCACAATTTTATGATCGTAGGGGTTAATCCCCAGCCGTTCAAAGTCCGCGATATGGTGATACGGTCTGCGGCGCTGCGTAATAATCACCTGTACATTATCGACTTGAAGCACGGCCTGACGGTCGCTCTCATCAGCCGTTTCATGCAGGAATTTCACCATACCGGTCACGGCCAGCGGTTGTGCATGGATCGGGTCGAGCTTGCCGCCCAGGCTGACACTGACCTCCGCGCCCACACCAGCCTCATAACAGGTCGTGACCGCTGCGGCATCAGCAATGCTGGCGACGACTGCGTCGGGTACTTTCAGCGCCAGCAAGCGACCCAGAAACAGCGGCGTATCCCCTACCCCGCCAGCAGTTGGATTATCACCCGAATCGCTGATAAACACCGGCTGTTCAGGCGCATCCAGCGCCCATTGGATACATTCATCAATCTCGCCAGCAGGCACGCCAAAGCGGAAATCCTGACGGATGTCCCAGAAAGCCTGCGCCAGCTTGACCGCTTCCGCATGGATCACCGCGCCATCCGTACCGGTGACGACAATCGTCGCGTGAGCGCGGGGTTCATCCGCCCACACATAACCGACAAATACCGAAGCATCCATCAGACCGGGAGTCTTGTCAATCTCCGGCAGCGGCGCATATAGGCTCAGACCCGGCTCCCATTCGGTACTGGTTTTCTCACCGGGCAGCACCACTGGCACCGGGATATAGGCCATCTGCGGACGAGTGCCCTGTTCGAGGCAGGTCATCAACATGGTAAAGGCCTTCTCGCGGGTTTCCTCCACATCGACATGCGGCGCTGTCCGGAAAGTGGTGAGCATGTCCAGATTATCAATTTCGCGCTGTGAGATATTGGCATGCAGGTCAAAGCTGGCGGAGATCATACAGTCCATCCCGACGATTTCCCGCGCCGCTTCAATCCAGTCGCCTTCGGCATCATCCATGCCTTCGACATTCATCGCGCCGTGCATATCCAGATACAGACCATCCAGATCACCTGCCGCCCGCAACAATTCCAGAAATTCGCCTTTCAGCGTCTGGTAAGCACTGGCCGCTACCGATCCACCGGGAATCGCCCGCGCCTGCAACGTTGGGATATACTCCGCGTCAAACTGCTTCAGGAAGGGATACCCTGCCAGCAATTCGTCCCCGCGTCGAACCTGAAAATATTCTAATTCGTTGAGCAGCGGCGAAAATGTACAACATTCTGTAGCAATGCCACCGATAGCAATACGCATAAACCAATTGCCTTTCTACACTTTGTAATTCATTCAGCGATGTGTTCCAATAATCGCGCTACCTTAACATATCTGCAAAGGTTGCTGTATGACCAATTCGCCACAACTGGAAATTGCAATCACGTCGCTGCAGGATGCGCTCTCCGCCCAGTGGGGTGGTGCCGATAGTATTGAAGTCTCACAGGATTTACAACGTGATGGCCTGACGCCACCGCTGGAGCTGATTCAGGCCATCCGTGACGCGCTCACGATTGATGTGCATGTCATCATCCGGCCACATGACCGCGACTTCATCTATACCCCGGCAGAAGTGGACTTAATCCTGGAGCAAACGCGCACCATCAGCCAGATGGGAATTACCGGGCTGGTGTTTGGCGCACAGCAAGCCGATGGACGCATTGATGTGCCGCTGATACAGCAGGTCGTACAGGCTGCCAATGGTCTACCAGTCACGCTGCACCGCGCGCTGGATCGCAGCGTCGAGCCAGAGAAGGCGCTGCAAACCCTGATCGGTATCGTCCCACGGGTGCTGACCTCCGGCCCAGCGGCCAATGCCTGGGCCGGACGCGACGGTCTGCGCGACTGGGTGCAGCAATTCGGTGAGCATTTTTCATTTGTCGCTGCTGGCAGCCTGAAAGCTGACCAGCTTGCCACTTATAAAAGTTATGTCCACGCACATGAATATCATTTCGGCAGTGGTGCGCGGACTGGCGAAAATGTTGATCCTGCTAAAGTTGAAAATTTACGCGAAATTCTCGAAGGGAATCCCTAAATGTCACTATCTACCCCGCTCCTTCTGCCAGCACCGCGTGAAATCACGCTGCTGACGGGTGAATTTGTGTTGCCTGTGAATGGTCAGGTGGGCATGTCTGACCGGATGCTGCTCACTGAAACCCAGACTTTATGCCAATCGGTTCTTGACTACACGAAGCTAAATTGGTCTTATTCGGTCAGTGCAGATGCGCCGGTTAAACTCGTGCTGGATAGCTCACTGTCCCATCCGCAAGGTTATGAACTCAGTATCAGTGCCGATGGCATCACCATCCGTGGCATTGACGCGACCGGCGTGTATTACGGCGTGTGCACGCTGCGTCAATTGATTCAGCAGTACGGCGCGACTCTGCCGCTGCTGCATATTGTGGACTGGCCAGACTTCCCGGTGCGTGGTGTGATGATCGATACCAGCCGCGACCGTATGCCTAAAATGGAAACTCTGTATGCACTTATTGATAAACTCGCCAGTTGGAAAATCAACCAGATTCAACTGTATATGGAGCACTCATTTGCCTATAGCCAGCATCCCAGCGTATGGGCGCAGGCATCGCCTTTTACGGGACAGGAAGTGCTGGAAATTGACGCGTACTGTCGCCAGCGTCATATTCAGTTAGTGCCCAATCAGAACAGCCTGGGCCACATGGAACGCTGGCTGAAACACCCGGCTTATAAACACCTCGCGGAATGTCCCGACGGTTATATCGGTAATTTTGGCGACCACATTGGTGAGCGCCGTCCGGCCACCGCCCTCAGCCCGCTTGACCCGGCCAGTGTCCAGCACATGGCGGGTTTATATAATGAGCTGTTGCCCTATTTTGGCGGGGAAATCTTCAATATCGGCGGGGATGAACCGTGGGATTTAGGCATGTGCGCCAGCAAAGAAGCGGTTGAACAGTACGGACGCGGACGCGTCTATGTCGATTATCTGCTGAAGATCAAGCAGCATGTAAAAGAGCATGGCCGCACCATGATGTTCTGGGCGGATGTCATCATGAAATATCCTGAGCTGGTCACCGAAATGGGACAGGACGTGATTGCGCTGGAATGGGGTTACTCCGCTGACCACCCCTATAGTGATCATTGTCCGGCCTTTGCCAATTCAGGAATTCCGTTCTATGTCTGCCCCGGTACTTCCAGTTGGAACAGCCTCAGCGGACGCACCGCCAACGCTATCGGCAACCTGAAGGACGCGGCCATCAATGGCATGCAATACGGTGCCAGCGGTTATCTCATGACTGACTGGGGTGATCGCGGTCATTGGCAGCCATTACCAGTCAGTTATCTCGGTTTTGTCTATGGCGCGGGCATTTCATGGGCGTTTGATGCCAATGAAAACATGGATATTCCCGCCGTGCTGGACACTTTCGCCTTTGAGGATAAAGCCGGAATTATGGGCAAACTGGCCTACGATCTGGGCAATATTTATCAGGCTCCCGGCCTGGCTTACCCCAACGGTCATTTGCTGTTTTTCGTGTTGCAGATGCAGGAATCGGATTTGCGGACGTTTATCAAAAATCTGGATGAACAGGTGGTGATCAACGCCAAATTTGGCCTGCTGCCAGAATCGTTACAGGCGGTTTATGATCAGATTGCCGACATCATGCAGCCCATCCATCAGGCTCAGATGCAGCGCCCGGATGCGGCTTTAATCGTCGATGAATTCACACAGGTGGCGGATTTGCTGCGGCATGCCTGCCAGCGCGGTCTGCTGCTGTCCGGCGCGGGGCAGATGACCTACCCGGAATTATTCGATGACTTGGAACAACTCACCATCCAGCAGCGGCTCAACTGGCTGGCGCGCAGCCGTCCCGGTGGGCTGAAGGACAGCCTGCTGCGTTTCGAGCCGGTGCTGCGGGAATATCGCCAGCAGGTCGGCCATCTACCCAGTTACCTTTAGAGTAAATCAAAAATTGGGCGCAGCGTATTATTGGCTTTATCTGCTCGCTGCGCTCAATTTCCAATACTTTTCACGCATCAATTTCTAAAGCGGATGCAGCTTTCGTAGCCTGCCAGTTCTGTTATCCCCAGCGGCTGCTACCGCCCGATTTGTCCTTGGATTTGCTCTGGCCAGAGAACGTGCGAAAAATGAAGCGCAGCCCATAATAAAGCAAAGTCACACCCAGGCCAATCGCCCCACCAATAATCGCGCCACTACCAGCGCTGTTCATGATGCTGTCCCAATCAAGATCCATACTGCTCTGCTCTCCTCATCGTAAAAAGTCAGATGGTTTCCAGTATAGTGGATTTATCGGTTTCAGACCTGCACAGCCAGGGCATTCTGTCGCTCGCGGCTGACGAGTAACTCGTGACAGCCAAAGCTCAGCA
>JBBSQD010000339.1:0-6176 GCA_038258185.1 Aggregatilineales bacterium
AAAGGGGTTGTTTCTGGCGGACGAGGCGGGCCTCGTCCCTACAAATTACGGTAGGGACAATGCCTGCATTGTCCGTTTACCACCCTAATCCTGAATTCTCAAACGGCTTCTTAAACAGTTTGCGGATGCGACTTTTCAACCAGATCAGCGGCGGCGGCGTTGGCCTCCACCTGCGCGGGATTCTTGCAGCCGGGGATGACGCAGCTCACGGCGGGGTGTTTCAGGCACCACGCCAGCGCCCATGTCGCCATATCAACGGCGGCAGGTACTTCATGCTGCTGAATATCGGCCACTTCCTCCAAACGGCGCTGCACAACTTCGCGGTCATGGCGGGAGCGGACATCGGTACTGTCATCGAAAGTTGTGCCCGGTTTATACTTCCCACTCAGATAACCACTGGCCAGCGGCACCCGTGCCAGTACGCCCAGGTTTTGCTCCATACACGACTGAAAAACGCGTTCTTCCGGTTTGCGGTCAATGCGATTGTAAATCACCTGGATCGCTTCTGCGCCGACAGAGGTCGCTTTTGAAGTCTGATAAAAATTATCATTGCTGCCAATCGAGATACCTAAATGGCGGATTTTCCCAGCCTCAATCTGACGTTTGAGCATGGCCCATAACGCATCATTGTTAAAGACTTCATCGGTGCCAGAGTGAAATTGATACAGGTCAACATAATCGGTTTGCAACGCCCGCAGCGAATCTTCAAGTTGCTGCTGCACCTCATCGGCTGACCAGTGTTCCGTCCGCTCGAAGCGATCATGGAAATGGTGGCCGAACTTGGTTGCGATCACCCATTGATCGCGCTGGCCTTTGACCGCTTCGCCCACCAGTCGCTCCGACAGATGATCGCCATAACATTCCGCCGTGTCGATCAGATTAATGCCCAGTTCACGCGCACGGTTGAGGATCGCATCAGCTTCGGCCTGGGTAAATTCCTGCCCCCACTCGCCGCCAAACTGCCATGCACCAATCCCCACAACCGAAACTTTCATATCTGTCTTGCCTAAACGTCGATACTGCATAAAAACCCTCCCAATAGCATAAAGTCCCGATTGTAACAGGGTAGGCGTGACATCACGAAGCGATTGGACTGCCTCAGCCATAGTTTGAGCGCTGAATTGACTGGTCAAAGATAAGCTTACCCTCCTAAGCATGTGTGACCACCTGACCCACGTAACATAGTCTTCGTTACGCTAAACTTAATGTTGTCGTTCGTCATTTCCGCACTGTTATGCAGGATGATGGGCATTTACTGGATTTTATTCAGGAGGATTATAGTGAGAAAATCTTTAAGAAGTTTAACATTAGCGGTACTGGTCGTGCTGTCGTTGTCAATGGCACTGGTAGCCGTACAGGCTCAGGAAGCCACTGAAGAACCGACTGAAGAAGCCATGCCGGAAATGACCGCCGAAGCCACGGCTGAGATGGAAATGACCCCGGAAATGGAAATGACCGAAGATGTGTCCATGTCTGACGATATGAGCATGGTATCGTGTGACTCCAATCTTGTGGTGCAACTGTATATTGCCGAACGTTATTTCAGCTACGGCCAAATGACGACCATGGATCTTACCACCATTGATAAAGGCGAATTTGCACCGCTGTTCGATAGCATGATGAGCATGCCCGATATGTCGTCCGGTAGTATGACCGACGACCAAATGGCTGGCGTGTCCGACACGATGGCGACTGAGAGTGACATGGATAGCATGTCCCCGGCAATGGATGAGCCAGAAGAATGTTCAGCTCTGCGTGCCGACCTCAATCGCTTCTTCGCAGCGATTGCCACTCAGGATATGGACATGAGCATGGAAGCCACACCAGTTGCTGAAGTAACCGCCGAAGCAACCGCCGAAATGAGTGACGGCGATGCGATGGACTCGGTCAGCTTCGCCACCAATATGAGCGGCCCGTCGGAAGTTCCCGGCCCCGGTGATGCGGATGCAACCGGTACAGCAGCCTTCACCATGGATTTTGCCAATGGTCAGATCTGCTATGATGTCAATGTTCAGAACATTACATTACCTGCAGCCGCCATGCACATTCATCGTGGTACCGTAACTGAGTCGGGCAGCGTGGTCGTTCCCTTCGACAATGCACCCGATGAAAGTGGTAACGCAGTGGGTTGTGTGCTGGTAGAAGCCGACCTGTTACAGGAAATTGCCTCTAACCCCGCTGGTTTCTATTTGAATGTTCACACCAGCGACTTCCCCGATGGCGCACTGCGTGGTCAGGTTTCCAGCTAACATCTATCTCTAAAAGAGAATTTAGCTCACGGACACGGCATGCCGTGTCCGTACCAGATGAGATACTAAACTATTCCTAATTTAATATCTCAACGAAAGCCAGTACCTGAACGGTGCTGGTTTTTTGATTTCTAGCGCGGCTGATTCACAATCGTCGCCAGTTTAATGCGGCCATCGGGCTGATGGGCATCGTTCAGTATCGGTGTCAGGCGCGTGTTATCGGCGTAATAGTACACCCCCGCCCACAGCGTATAATCACCGGGAGGCAGATCGTCTGGCAGTGTCAGCGTGATCATATCCTGCCACTGTTCACCGGGATACCACACGCCGCTGGGTAATCCCTGTGTGCTGCCCAATGGCTGATCGGCCTGTGCCAGCGGCGGTGCATCATCGTCTGCCGTCAGATGCAGAAACAGCGAATAATCCACAGAAGGTCGCGCCAGCACATCCCACCCCAGGCTGACCGTCAGCGTGTCACCCGGTTCAGTATTCCACACCCGCCCAAATTCGAGCGCCTGCCCGTTAATCTCAGCATCAAATGTGCCGACGCGCAGCAGATCAGCAAAACGCAGAAAGTCCGACAGGGGCGTGCCGCTGGCTGGCGATATTTCCGGCAGCACACGCAGGTCACGCAGACGCGCCGCGCCATCGCTGGTACTGTCGCCGCTGGTGACTAATGGCTCATTTTGCAGCACGCGATACAACCCGGCCACCAGCGTATACGCTCCCGCTGGCAATTCATCCGGCAGGCGCAGCCAGTGATAGGTAATCGTCGTCTCGTCCTGTAGCCAGATTCGCGAGCGATAGGTGCCGCCGTTGCTGAAGTCATGCGTCCCGCCAACTACCTCACCATCCTCATTCAGAATTTGCACAAATATCTCATAATCTTCTGAGAGGTGTTCGCGCAGGGGCTGCCAGTACAGCGTGACATACACCAGTTCCCCCGGCGCGAGATCAACCGAAGGCAGATCATACCCCGCCAGCCGGACTTCAGGCTCAGCGCCCGGCAGCGCGAAGGTGGCCGCGGCAATCGCATGCGTCAGGGCTGGGCGCTCCTGAAAGAGTCCCTCCGGCACTGGTACCGCATAAAACTGCGCGATTTCCGTGCCACTGCGATCAATCAGCGCTTCGGGCGGAGTATTTGTGATCACTTCTTCAACAGTCGCCACCTGCTCAGGCAACAGCGGCGGCAGATAAAACGCCTGTCCATCATGCAGCAGCACCCACAGGCGATTATCCCATACGGATTCGCGGCCATCATGACGGATGCGATAAGGATCGCTGGTGGTGACGATGGTGATTTCCTCTGGCGGATTGGGGATAGTAAGCCGACCACTGGCATCCAGAGCGCTGTGCCGATAGCGATATTCCTGCGCGGTCAGAAAGGCGATATTCGCCCGATTGTATTCGTCATAGGGGATTAAATAACTGCGCTCTGGCTCAGCAATGATACGCCGACTCAGATCGACATCAATCTGCTCAGTGACCCAACCGGTATCCGGGGCAGCATACTGCGCCGGGATAAATTCGCCCAGATATTTCACCATGCCAATCACCGTCGGGACGAAAGCCGCTGCGATCAGCAGGCCATATACCCAGCGCCGATTCGACACTTGCTGCCAGCGGCTCTGAATATAGGCCAATGCCTCGCCTGAGCCCACCCCCGCCAGCATATAGGTGAATGCCAGCACGCCCGACTGACGCACCGCATGAATCTCGACCACAGAGCCGCTGATGAGATCAGTAAAAAACATCACTGGCAGCGCCAGCGCTGGCCACCACAACGCGATGCGGCGCGGTTGCAGGAAAATCAAAACCGCCGCGATCAAAAAGCCAATGTAAAACAGTGGGGTTAGCATCGGGTTGCCCATCACACTGTATGGCCCCTGCCAGTGGATACCAAAAGCCAACAGTTCCAGGCCGATTTTTTTGATCAGCACCGCGAACAGACCGCCCTCCGCGCTCATGTCATACAGCCAGATCCAACCGCCTGTCGCGGCGGTGCCATTATCTGCGCGGGCAGTGAAAGCCTCCGGCGTGGCAATAAAGGTGATGATATTCGGCAGTGACAGCACAATCGCCACCGCCGCCAGCACCAGCCAGCCGGGCCAGCGTTTCCGCGCCTGATCACGCTGCACCAGCCAGCCATGTGCAAACCATAAAATCAGCACCACCGGGAATAATCGCCCCGGAATATAAGTGTATTGCATCCATGCCAGCGCGACCGCGGCCAATGCCCAGCGCCACCAGCCACCTTTGTGCCATGCCCACGCGACCCACCACGTCAGCAGGGCGCACTGCGCTGGAAAAATCGCCGCGCGCATCCCTAACCGGCTGATATACATGGCATGCATACTCAATGCCGCCGCTGCCGAGGCCAGCAGCCCCGCCCATTCGCGCCGTTCGCGCGGTTGATCGTAGAGCAGCCACCACACCGCCGGGAACAGAAACGCGACCAGCAGCAGGCCGAAAATCACTGTGACGGTGCGCCCCGCCAGATAAGATACGCCTGTAAACGGCATGGCCAGCGCCGCCGCAATTACATTGAACGGTTCCGGCGCGTATAACTCCCATACATAATAAGGAAACACACCGCGATCAACCCAGTCCAGCGCGTTGATGCCTTTCCAGGCGACATCGCCATGTCCGCCGACTGGCGCATACTCCAGATTCGCCACGCGAATTACTGCCGCGAAGATGATAATTACGGCCAACAACAGCCAGATACGTGGTTGAACTGCCGATTCTGATCGAAACATGAACTACTCCTCATGATGTCGCGCTGGATTATACTATCAGACCCGCTGAGGAATAAGGCTATGGTCGAGATGGCTCCCGCAGATAATCAACTATTTGTCTGGCTTTGTTTCAGTTTACAATTAGCGGATAACAGAATGGAGTTTTGGGCATGAATAAAAAAGCATGGAGTGTCACGCAGGAGATGGAGACGGTCCATCTGACGCGGGTATTTTCTGGCGGGGCGTGTAATATCCTCAATGTCAAAGGTGAATTGCTGCGTAATACCGAACGTGACCCGATTAATGATTGGTTGACCGAAAAAGGCGTTCAGTTTTTTGACCCGCAGATTCACCCGGACACACATAGTTGTGAATACGATTATACGATCCACAATGGGCTGGAAAAAGCCGCCCGTCATGTCGCTAAAATCAACCTGTATGAAGTTTCGCCACGCACATTTGGCGGCATCACCAGCCTGGAGCTGGCGTCGGATCATTTTCGCTGGCTGGAGCCGATTATCATTTATTTTTCCGATGGTGAATCAGAGCATGACGGCATTCCGCACCATTCCAAAGAGGGTTATCCACTGTTTGCGCCGTATGGCCTGAACACCGATGTGATGAGCGCCCATTATCGCGAAATGGTCAAAAACGCCAATAACATGCGCAAATACCTGATCTCGTTTGCCAATGAGATGTCCACAATGACGGTGAATTTCAGCGATCATCCCTATGAAGGCGATATTGTCGTTACGCCGGATCGTATGCACGCCGCTGATTTGTTCCGTGCAGTGGTGACAGCCGCCTCCGGTCATCGTGTGTTTGTCAATTTTACCGGTGGGACAGAGGCTAAAGATGAAGCCGGAAATCCGTTGTTTGTCCCGCCCGTAAATCCATCCAAAGTGCAAACGCGGGCTATGCTCGACCAATACGTGGATGAAGGCACGGCTTTGCGTCAGGCCATTGCGGAGTTGGTGCGTATTAATGTTTATGTACGCGTGGTCTATACCCAGCGTTCGGCCATCCTGGCACTGGAAGAAGTGCTGCGGATGAAAAAGGTCATCAGCTAAGGGTAAAATGAGGGTGTCTAGAATAAGAAAATAACCTATTCGAAAATAAATCTTCATTGTACGGACACGGCATGCCGTGTCCGTACCCCACTAATCTATCCTTGGATAACTAATAACTA
>JBBSQD010000340.1:0-6097 GCA_038258185.1 Aggregatilineales bacterium
CAGCAGGTCAACCATCTGCTGGCGCTGGCCCTGGAAATAATTCAATAGGTCGGACATGAGACTCCTTTATGGGGTATACGGGTCATACAATAGATCAATGATAACTTCCCCTCACTCCCTGCAAAGCGTCCCGGTGCGCAGCCTGTCTATGGCACTCCCCACAAAATGCGAAGAGGTTCAGAATAGGTTTTCTCCCTTCTCCACGGGTGGGAGAAGGGCTGGGGTTGAGGGGGAGTCATACCCGCTAAAACGGGCAGAGATCGTTAGCGGTATAGCTTGGGCTGCGGTTGCCATAACGGTTGAGCAGTTCAAGTGCTTCTGGCCGCGCAGTGATTATATCCTGAACCGCCTGACAGGCGCTACGGAGATTGTTCGTGGTCTGGAAGCTGTCCCAGAAGGCAACCGCCATCGGCGCATAAACCGGGGCGGCCTGCAGGTCGCTGTAATTGGTGATGATGGCCTGATACATGGATAGCAACCGTTCATCCTCAGTAAAGGCATACACCGTCAGCAGCCGATAGAGGATATAACTGTTATGAATATCCTGCTCATTGTTAAACCAGTTCTGCAGATTGCTGTCATTGAGCGCCAGTTGATACAGGTCAATCGCGGCATCCAGTTGGCGACGCTGCACATTGCGGTCGGCCTGATGAATGACCTGAATACGGAAGCGCGGCGGGTCGAGCTGCGTGATGGACAGCAGATAGCCGGTGCCATCCCAATCATAAATCTGGACACCGGTGCGTAATGGGCCGGTGTTGGGGGTGCCGCTGCTGCTTAAACGGGCGACAATTTCCAGCACGCGGTCGTTATCCATATCGGTGACGCTCGGCGGATCGACGCTGGTAATGGCGCGACTGAGCAGGCTGGTAAAACGGCCTTCGCTGACCCGCCACGTAATAAGCTGCGTCTGATAGACACACTCGCTGCCCGCTTCTTCGGTGTCGATCAGCTCGCACTGTAAGCCGCTATACAGCACATCCGGCTGGCTGTCTACATTGACATCCCCCAGATAAATCAACTGTGGGATTCCGTCCTCATCAATCACCTGATACTGTGAAATATACCGTCCGGCGCTGCATCCCAGAATCATCAGCACGCCGCTATCGCTTTCCGGCACATTAAAGGTCACCAGCACTTCGGGTGTGCCTTCGCCGGTCAGGTCAAAATCAGCGCGGACAATGCCCGTTTCGCCCAGCACATCCCAATCGTCGCGCAGATTGTCCTGCAGGGTCGCAGGTGCGCCACCGCTGGACAGAAAACGTGTGATTTCGTCCGCCATATCGCGTGCATCAATTGGCTGTGGCGCAAGCTGAGGCGCGGCAGCAGGCGGGCAGGCTGTGTAATCGGGCGTGACTGTGGGACGGATCGCCAGCGCAACTGCCGTCGCCGGATTGGCGCGAATCGAACCATCCAGCGGCAACGCCACCACCGGCGGCAGTACGCCACGAATGGTGCGTCCGGGGGTCATGGTTGGGAAGGCAATCACCGTGGGTGCGCTGTTGGATGACGCAGCAGCACAACCGGCCAACAGCGCAATCAGTATGAGTAGGGCAAGGCTTCGACTGAACATAAGGCTCAGTATAGCCATGATGCCAGCCTGCGCCAATGGCGATTCTTAAGCCGCCATATCCGGCAGTTTATCCACGCGCAGCAGCAGCGCCGCACCGATGATGATTGCGCCGATGGCGACAAACGCCAGCGGCAGCGATTGCGCCGCCACCGCCGCATACAATGGTCCCCTGGCCGCCACGAACAGATTGACGAACATATTGATGAGCGACAGCACGGTCGCGCGGTTGCGTCCGGTAATCAGCGCGTTCTGATAAGCCGAAAATAACGGGCTGCGTGTGTCATTGGTGGCATACATCCAGGTGATGACCAGCCACGTCGCCATCGGGCCAGCCACCAGCGCCAGCACGATATACGAAATGCCGGGTAGCAGCGTCAGCAGGGTGATGCCCCAGCGCGCCCCCAGCACTTCCTCAACCCGATAGGCGTAGCGCTGCGTAAACGCCGCCAGCAGACTGCCAAGCGATAGCGTCAGCCCGATGGCAAACGGCGAGACATCATTGGCGGTCAGGTAGGTCGGCCCCAGTGTAGTCACCAGCAGCGCGCCGCCGGGCACAGTCAGCACGGTCAGCAGGGTGATGCGCTGCAAACGCCTGCTGCGATTGAGTTCGGCCAGCCCGGTGCGCAAAATCGCTAGCGCCCCCGGTCGATTAACGTCCCAGTCCGTCTCCGGTTCGCGTAATGTCAGACTGATGAATGCGCCGATCAGTAACGCCAGTACGGTTAAGCCAATGGCGATCTGAAACTGTGGCAACTGAAGATCGGTCACGATCAAGCCACCGAGAATGGGCGAGATGAAAAAGGCGATCTGCCCCCAACTGTTGACGCGCCCCATCGCCTGTTTCATCAGCTCATCGCGGTTTTCCACTGGCAGGCTGTCATAGATGATGGCCTCCTTCGCGCCGGAGCCAAACGCATGACCGATGCCGACCAGCACTGCTCCCACCAGAAAGTGTGGATAAGCTGTGCCGAACAGAAACAGCGACTCGCCCAACATCAGCAGCAGTGACCAAAATAGCAGCGACCATTTGCGTCCGATGCGATCCGCGACAATTCCCGTGGGGACTTCCATCAGGAAGATGGTGCCGGTAACGACCGTTTCCAGCGCGGCGATCTCCACCAGCGACAGTCCACGCAGGTGCAGATACAGCGCGGAAATGTGCAGGTAGACATGGAAGCGGGTACAGAAATTAATCAGAACAACTTTGGTGATGGTATCAAAAGCGGGTAAACGGCGCAGCATAAACTCGATCCTTTCTTAAGGGCGCACAGGGTTAGAATCAAAAACGCCGCAGGTTTCCCTGACGGCGTGCGCTTTAAAGACAGAATCGATTCAAACAGGCAGAATCGGCCAACTGGTCAAACAACACCACATAAAAGAGGGATACCCCGGCGGTTTAATTGTCGGCCAGTGTGCTTGCCATTGGCGTGATTTCCTGATAATTTAGTGCGAATACGATCTGCATATTGTAACGGGTATTCGCGCAAAATCAATTTGAAAACAGGATTTCTGCACTAATTATCGCGGCGCAGTTCTTCGATAAGCTGCATGTCTTTATGCAGGTTGCGATAACGGGCGAACATCGAGCCGATAAACCCGACGACGATTAGCGTCACAGCGGACAAAGCCAGAATGAGATAAGCAGTTGTATCGGGCATGAGTGTTCTCCTTAACCCTTCAGAACTTCCATTTTAGCCGCCTCGACCTGATCCACGCGGTTTTGCAGGCGGATGCGGTGCCACATCAAAGTGATGGGCAGCAGCAATCCCCAGATGGGCAGGTTGACCAGCAGCGCCACGACTACGCCACGGGTGGCATCAAACGTGCCTTCCGCGCTTTGCGGACTGCTGCCGATGACTGCCGGGTGAATGGTGTCCGGGCGAATGCGGATAATAATCAGTGTGAGAATGACGGTGGTGATCGCCAGAATGCCATAGACCGAGGCGAAACGTCGGCGGCGCTCCGGGTTTTCGATCCCGCTGCGCAGCATCAGATACGCCGCGTAAGTCAGGCACATGATGGCGGCGGAGGTCAGGCGCGGGTCCCATGTCCACCACGTATTCCAGATCGGACGTGCCCAGATGCTGCCCGTGACGACATTGACCAGCGAGAACGCCAGCCCAACTTCAGCCCCGGCCAGTGCCAGTGTGTCCCAGCGATTGTTGCGCGTGCGCAGATACTGCACGCCGCCGATTACCGTCGCGCTGAATGCCAGAAATGCCCCAAAGAACGCCGGCATGTGAATATAAAAAATCCGTTGGACATCGCCCTGTTCGCGGTCTGGGCCGACATAGACCAGCGCCATATACAGACCCAGCGCCACCGCGATCACCGTGGCAATCGTCAGAATGCGCAGCAGGGAAGGGGTGCTGTCCGAAGTTGCTGTCTCGTGCCGCGCAGGCACATTTTGAACAGCGCTCATAAGTACACTTACTCCTCATCTAAATCTTAGTATAGAATTGTGAAAATCTTAGCATATCTACAAAAAATTACCAGAAAGTCTCATAATTTGGTGATTTATTGACAACATTACCAACGTGTACGGACATGGCATGCCATGTCCGTACGAGTCAAAGATTTAATCTTCGATGATATATTCAAATAACAGAAAACACATGACCAGATAGATAAAATCCACGACCAATAGAATCTGCGGCCATGCGATCCAGTCTTCCAGCGGCGCGTCATTCAGAATACTGGTCGAGGCACGCACCACCGCCAGCAGCACCGGCAGTGCCACCGGCAGCATAATAATCGGTAGCAGTGACTCGCGGGCGCGGGTTTGCGCGGTCATCGTCGCCAGCAAGGTGCCGACGGTCGAAAAGCCGAGAGTCCCCAGCACAACCATCACCAGAATCCACGGACGCACCAGCGAAATATTATAGAGCACGGTCATCAGTGGCATCAGAATCAGCCCGACCAGCAGCGAGAACAGAAAATTACCCGCCAACTTGCCGAAGAAAATCGTGGCGCGGTTAATGGGGGCCATGAGTAACGCGTTCATCGTGCCCTGTTCGCGCTCCATTGCCATGCTGCGATTCAGGCCGAGGATAACCGCATACACAATCGTCACCCACAGCACCCCGCTGATGGCTTCCTGCCGCGCCAGCCGATCCAGTTCCAGCGCGAAGCTGAAAATCAGCACACTGAGCAGCGCAAATAACGCCATCGCGCTGACCAATTCGCGGCTGCGGACTTCGGCGCGCAGGTCTTTGCCGATAATGGATAGCACAGCTTTGAGAAAGGGCGTGTTCATCGGGCAGTCGCCATACTGGTGGTTTCGCTGTAAATCGTCGCCAGTTGCTGCGCATCCATGCCGCTGGTGAGTGCGTCAAAAGCCACGACTCCGCGCGAGAGAATCACAATGCGGCTGGCAAGGCGCGGCACCCGTTCCAGATCATGGGTCGTCATGATGATGGTGCGGCCTTCGGCGTGAGCCTGTTGCAGCAGACCGTCCAGCGTGTGCGCGGCATCCTGATCCAGCCCGGTATAGGGTTCGTCAAATAACAGCACATCCGGCGCATGGAGTAAGGCGCGGGCGATGCTGAGGCGCTGTTGCATCCCGCGCGAGAAGGTCCGCACCAGACTGTCTCCGCGCCGATGCAGGCCGACCTGTTCCAGCAGGGTGTTGATGCGCGTGTCGATTTCATGGAGGTTATAAAGCTGGCCGAAAAAGCGCAGATTTTCGCGGGCGGTGAGGTTGTCATACAGCAGGCTCTGATGGCTGACCATGCCGATCTGCGAGCGAACCGCTGCGGCTTCCTGTGGAATTTGCCAGCCGCCGACACGGATTACGCCGCCAGTCAGGCTGCTAAGGCCAGCCAAAAGGCGCAGCAGGGTAGATTTGCCGCTGCCATTCGGCCCCAGCAGCGCAATAAATTCGCCACGCTCGACACTGAGATTCAGCTGGCGCAGGACGGGCAGAATATCATAGGCTTTGATTAAGCCCTGAATGTCGATTAAGGCGCGGCCATCTGTCATATGAGTTGTTCAAGCCGGATAAATTCTTTGATACCCTCCGCGCTGCTGGTCAGGTGCAGCGTGACCTGATCGGCATTCACTATCAGCGTAAAGATCAGGAAGGGGCAGCATAAGCGCTCCAGGCTGATAAACTCCGCCAGCCGCGCAATCCACATAGTCGTATTGGGGAAACGCAGCGCAAATCCGTTATCCAGTTCGATAATGGATTCGGTTTCCGCCTGCATCAAGGCGCGAAGGTCATCATACGTGGCGCGTTTTTCCACTGGAATCGCATCCGGTATGCAGATAAGAGGCTGATCGCTCATGCCTGATCCCCTGTGTCATCCATCAATTCGGCCAGACGCGTTTTAAGCTGCTGGCGGCGGCGCTGATAAACATCGTGATTAATTTCGCCGCGTTCGTGGGCTTCATCCAGTTCGGCGATCTGCTGTGCCAGCGCGTCAATCAGACGCGGTGTAGTCTGCGGATTGGCACCCGGCTGCTCTCTGGATTTGCGCCGACGATAGAAGGTATACAATCCGCCGATGAACAGCGCCTGACCGA
>JBBSQD010000341.1:0-6055 GCA_038258185.1 Aggregatilineales bacterium
CATGCCGGAAACGATATTTCAGCAAATCTCAGAGCACACTTACTGGATGACACCCGGCCAACCCGACCGGCCTGCACTGGGGGCGGTGGTCGGTCAAAAGGTCACGCTGATGATTGATGCTGGCGCATCACCGGCTCATGCGCGGATGTTTCTGGGCGACTTGGCCGCTGAAGGCATTGCCAGCCCAAAATATATCGCACTCAACAACTGGAACTGGGATCACGTGTTTGGCGCGGCGGAGGTCGGCGTGCCGATCATTGCGCAGGTGCAAACGGCGCGACACTTAGCGACTCTGGCGGAGTATGCCTGGGACAATGCCGCGCTGGATGCACGGGTGGCGACAGGCGAAGAAATCACCTTTTGTGCCGATGATATCAAAGTCGAGCTGCCGGAACCGCGCACGGTAAAAATCGCCCTTGCAGACATCATCTTCGAGCACATACTCAAGCTGGATCTGGGCGGCGGTGTCCACTGCGTTATTCAGCATGTCGGTGGCGACCATGCGGCGGATTCGTGCGTGGTGTCTGTCGAGCCGGATCAGGTGTTGTTCCTGGGCGATTGTCTGTATGAGGCGATCTATACTCCAGTGCGGCACTATACGCCGGAAAAAGTTTACCCGCTGCTGGATTCTGTGCTGGCTTTCGGCGCGGAACAGTTCATTGAGGGTCATATGGATAGTGTCATGTCACGCGCTGAGATCGTCACACTGACAGATAAAATGCGCTTCGCGGGTAAGCTGGTCGCAGAAATCGGCACCGATGAAAGCGCGGTTATGGAAGCAGCGACACAGCAATTAAGACATGAACCCGATGAAGATACAAGTGATTTTCTACGCGCGTTTATCGCTGGGCGCACATTAGCGCAATCTACCTGAACGGCTCACAACCCTATGCTGCTGACCACTGTCAATTCAATTTTTGCCTTTATCTTCCTCAGTTTCGCCTATAGTGCACTGCGCCGTGCGTCTCCCCTGCTGATGACGGGCTGGTATGCTATCCAGGGGGCGGTGCAACGGCCAGATTATCGCCATGATGTCGAGAGCCGCCGCGCCATCAGCAATGGTGGGCGTTTTTTAATCGGCGGGTTGTTCTGGGGCATCAGCGGTCTGGTCAGTGGCGGTGCAGGATTATATTTTGGATTACAGGTGGTTCGGCTGTGGCAGGGATAATGGGTATAATTGCGCCACTTAACCAGACGTTATCCTCTGGTGATATTCATTCAGACATTGCATGAAGGAGCATTCATGAGCACGGCTCAATTTACCATCAGCGCTTTTGGCGACGAGATTGCCAGCGATCTGGAAACGCAACTCAAGACACTCAACGAATTAAACATCCCCGGCCTGGAACTGCGGGCTGCCTGGGGCACAAACGTCCTCAAACTGACCGACGAGCAGGTGCAGCAGGTCAGGCAGTTGTGCGCCGAAGCGGGCATCAGCATTCTGTGTCTGGGCAGTCCCTTGGGCAAATCGCCGCTGGTTGACCCTATCGAAACCGAGCTTGATAATCTGCGGCGCATCATGGTGATTGGCGATATGCTCGGCACCAAAAATATCCGCATCTTCTCGTTTTATCCGCCGGATATCAGCAGCAACGCGCATTACGATCAGCATGTGGACGAAGCGGCAGACCGCCTGAAGAAGATGGCGGCATTAGCGGCTGAACAGGGATTCGTACTGCTGCTGGAAAACGAAAAAGACATTATCGGCGACACAGCCGAGCGCTGTCTGGCACTGATGCAAAAAGTCGATAGCCCTGCCCTGCGCTTTATCTGGGACCCGGCGAATTTTGTGCAGGTAGGCGAAGCTGATCAGGTCAACGACCATTGGGACAGCCTCAGCCCGTATATCGGCTACATTCACATCAAGGATGCGCTGCTGGAAAGCGGCCAGGTCAAGCCTGCGGGTGAAGGCGATGGTAAGGTCAAAGAACTGCTGGTGAAACTGGTGGACAGTGGTTATCAGGGTGTGCTGGCGCTGGAACCGCATCTGACGGTGGCCGGTCACAGCAGCGGCTTCAGCGGCATTGATGGCATGACCCTCGCCGTGAAAGCGCTGCGCGGCCTGCTGACCGACATCGGCCAACCGGTCTAAAAGCCAAACCTGTGGAGGGGGTATTGCCTCCTCCCGCTGATTGTATGCATCGTTTGCGCATTTGATAGGGAGGGCGAAGTCACTATGGAGCAGGACACCACAACCTGGTCTGGATGGGATGCGTTAAGCCCGGCGCTATGCGCGGCCTGTTTTTATGATTATGCCCCAGGCGCGGGTTTCGACACCCGTTATATTCAGGATTTCCAACTGTTGTACGTGCAGGCTGGCAGCGGCACGGCAGAGGTCAGCCAGCAGACCTACCCCCTGATCGCCGGGGATGTGCTTTTCTATGGCCCCAATGTCGCGCATGAGGTTCACGCCGGTGAAACCACACCGCTGCAAATCATCGGCCTGCATTTTGTGTTCCATCAAGCGGACTTATTTCTGTTGAATCCGGCCTATCCGCGCAGCCAGCCTACCCCCTACATCCGTTTGCGTGGAATATTGCGCTGTCCGCTGCGCCCTGCCCCGCCGACTCATTGCCGCACCTCCCCGGCGCATCTGCTGCGTCAACGCTGCGAGGCGCTGCTGCAAAGTTATGCTATGACACCCACCGGACGACGATTGGAAAAACGCGGCCTGTTATTACTGCTTTTCCAGGCATGGCACGAAGTCTTTACGAGTCTGCCGCAGGACGCGACGATTCCGCTGCAACATCAAGCGGTGATGAACCACGCGCAGCAGCTTATTCTGCATAATCTGGGCAATCCGCCGGAAACCAAAGTGCTGGCGGAGATGGTCGGTGTGAGCGCAGATTATTTCACGCGGTTGTTCAAGCAGATGACGGGCATGTCGCTGCGGGATTTTATCACGCATCATCGCTTACGGCTGGCACGGCAACTGCTGATTGAGGGCTATCTCAGCCTGGAGGAAATTGCGAGAATAACCGGTTTCAATGATGAGAATCATTTTACGCGGCGCTTCGCGCAGGAATACGGGGTTAAACCCGCATTGTTTCGGGCACAGTTAGGCCAGCAAATCGAGAAATAAAAATCCCTCGATCAAGTCTGACCGAGGGATTTATAAGTGTTAGAGTGTAAAAGCTAGATCTTCCAGAGTGACCGGCGCAGTCGCCAGCCCCCCGCTACCACAACCAATCCGACCAGCAGCGACAGGGACATGAAACGCCAGTTGCTCCACGGTGATTCGCCCGTCTGCGGCAGTTCAGTCACACCGAGCAGGTTCGCCTGGGCCAGCTGATCACCCATCTGTACCTCATTGAGAATGATAAACGGCACGGTGACATTATCGCTGACGCGCGTGATCAGTTTAATCACGGCCACTTCACCGGCTTTCAGTTCAGGGATGCTGATCGAAATCAGCGAACCACTCACATTGACGCTGCCATGTGTGGTCGAACTGCTGATCAGTTCCAGCCCGGCATCGAGTGTATCGGTAGCGGTGATATTAGTCACCGTTTCGGTGCTGTTATTGATGATCGGGATCGTCCAGGTGACGGTATCTCCCGGCAGTGCAAACGGTGGCTCAACACTCTTGCTGATAGTCACACCGCTGAGATCCGGCGCAGCATCACCATTGTTGGCGTTGTCGTCACCATCAGAATTATCGCTGTCGCCAGACCTTTCCCAGATAACGCGGTTGGTGTCAGAGCTTTCAGCGCCACCATTGTAGAGCAGCGTACTGCGGTTGCGTACCTCGTCTATATCATCCTGCACATTGGTACGGAAAGTAATGATAATCGAGTTCAGGGCTTCGCCTACCCGTGTGGCACCCGTATCCGGTGCCAGCACACCATTCCAGCTAACACGGTTGGTAATGGGGTCATAGATACAGGAAATGGTGGTCGAAGACCCCTGCGGGTCACAGATCAGACTACCAGCGATAAACGTAGTGCCAGCGGGGACATCATCAGTAATCTCAACCACCAGCGCTGTCGGGCCGGGGTTCACCCATTCGATGCCCCACAGCAGTTCCGGCAGGCCACGCTCGTTGACGGTCTTGCGGCCAAAAGGCGGGTCGAACAGGAAGGTGCTTTCGGCATAGTCGTCTTCGTCCGTGTCGCCGTTGTTGGGTGTACTGTCCGGGTCGGACTGATCGGAAGCGGTCACTTCGGCAATATTGACAAATGTGCCAACATTCGAGGTCACCTCAACTGTGATTTCCAGTGATGCCAGCCCATTCACCGGGATTGTCCCGACATTCCAGACCGTGCCGTTGAACGTTCCCTGTGAAGCGGAGTAGTCGCCGCTGTAGGTCACGGTCGAAGGCATGGTGTCGGTCACTTCAACATTGAACGCCGCATTCGGGCCAGCATTGCGCGCGATGATCGTGTAGGTGATGAAGTCGCCGATTGCCGGGGTGTCCGTGCTGATGGATTTGGTCAGGCTCAGATCGGCGCTGTCGATATTAATCACGGCGTCGTCGCTATCATTGCCGGGATTAGAGTCTTCCTGGTCGCTGCTGATCTCCGCCGTGTTGATGATCTGACCGCCATTCACATCCACCGTGACGGTGATTTGTAATGTCAGGCTGCTACCGGCATCCAGTGTGCCGATTGTCCAGTCACCGGAAGGCACGTCATAGCTGGTGGGTGTGCTGGTATCATCCTGCAAAGTGGGGGCATTGTCACTGACGTAAGTCACGCCTGCCGGGAGAATATCCAGCACGACAACACCCGTCGCGGTACCGGGGCCATTATTGCGCGCGGTGACGCTGTAGGTGACCTGATCGCCCGTGCTCGGTGAGGGGTTATCGACCACTTTTTCAACTTCCAGGTCAATACCGTTGAGCGTGATGGTGGCTTCATCACTGTTATTGTTCGGATTGCTGTCAGGCTGATCGACACCGATCAAAGAAGCGATATTCACGATTTGCCCATCAGCAATTTCCACGGTGACAGTCAGTTCCAGAGTCACTGTCTGACCCGCATTGAGTGTGCCGATATCCCAGGTGCCGGGGGCGCCCGGTGTAAACGTACCCTGTGACGGATTGTCGCTCACATAAGTGAGGTTCACCCCGTCCAGCGGCAGATCTTCGTTGATGATGACGCCGGTTGCGGTACCTGTCCCAAGATTGCGAACGGTAATGGTATAGGTCACATCATCACCCTGCGACGGTGCCGGGTTATCCACGACTTTATTCACGGAGATATCCAGGCCGCCGATGGTGATCGTGGCATCATCATCGTTGTTGTTCGGGTTGTTATCGGTCTGGTCAACACCGGTCACGATAGCGATATTGTTGATGCTGGTGCCGCTGGTGCCTGCGTTGACCGTCACAGTGACTTGCAGCGTGAGGCTGTCGCCAGCGTTCAAAGCGCCAATCGTCCAGTCACCGGTGCCACTGTTATAAGCGGTCGCCACTCCGGCGCTGTTGAGCAGAGTCGCACTGTTATCACTGACATAAGCCAGCGGCAGCGTGCTCAGATCATCGGTGACAACCACATTGGTCGCGTCCGCTGCGCCGAGATTTTCAACGGTGATGCTGTAGACGACGGTATCGCCTTCATCATAGGACGTGCCATCTGCGGTCTTGGTGACCGCCAGATCCAACCCGCCAATGGTGATCTGCGCGTCATCATCGTTATTGCTCGGATTACGATCCACCTGATCGATGGTGCCGACTGCGGCGGTATTGGTGATGCTGGTGCCACCGGTGCCGACATCGACGGTCGCCGTGATTTGCAGCGTCAGGCTGGCAGCGTTATTCAGTGTGCCGATTGTCCAGACGCCTGTGCCACTGTTATAAGTCGTCGCGGCGTTGACACTGTTCAGCAGAGTGGCGCTGTTATCGCTGACATAAGTCAGACCCGCTGGCAGCAGATCATTGATGCTGACACCAGTCGCCTGAGCTGGCCCATTGTTGCGAGCGGTAATGCTCCAGATGATGGTATCGCCTTCGTTGGGGGTAGAGTCGCTGAAGGTCTTTGTGACCGCCATATACACACCCCCCACCACAATTAACGCCTAATAGGTATTGTTGTTGGGGTTGCTATAGTTCTTA
>JBBSQD010000342.1:0-6049 GCA_038258185.1 Aggregatilineales bacterium
ATCGTAAACCCTGAAGCACTACTTTAACCTGCACCTGATCTATAAGTGATGCGTACCTTGCAAAATCTCGTTTCCCCAAAACCTGAACTGCAAAAAGTGGCGTTATGCGTTTAGTTTACATCGCTCTGGCGTGGGTTATCGGCATTGTGTTAGCGTCCAGCAACCAGAGCGGCGCTTTTTTTCTACCCATTATCTGGCTCGTTCTGGTTGCATTGGCGACCCTGACCCTGTGGTTGATGTGGCAGGATCGCCAGCAACGTTTCCTGATCATTACGCTGCTGGCATTCACGTTAGGGGGGTTACGCGCAACACTCACCCACAATGCCAGTGACATCATGCGCTATAACAACAGCGGTGGACTTACCATCGAAGGTGTGATTATCGCCGAGCCAGATATTCGGGATGATCGGACACAACTTCGCCTCCAGGTGGAAACTGTTACTAGTGCCAGCCAAACCCTCGTCACCAACGGCGTGGTGCTGGTCGAAACACCTCGCACTGAGCAGATCAATTATGGTGATCGTATCCGGGCAACGGGTATCCTGATTACACCGGCTGAATATGACACCTTCTCCTATGCTGACTTTCTGGCGCGCGAGGGTGTTTTCAGTATTATGCGTTTCGCCGCGATTGAAGTCACCGATCACAATCAGGCGAATCCGATTTATGCGGCCCTGCTGAACGCTAAAGCCACTGCTCAGAATATCATCAATCACAATCTGCCAGAGCCGCAAGCGGGTTTGCTGTCCGGCATTTTGTTGGGCAATGAGCGCGGTATCAGCCCGGAAGTCAGTGATGCCTTTGCGCGGGTAGGCGCTTCGCATGTAATCGCCATCAGTGGCTTTAACATGGTCATCCTGAGCGGCGTGATTCTCAAACTGTTGGGGGGATTGCCCTTCAAAAGACGCTGGCAGGTTGTGATCGCTATCGCAATTATTGGCGCTTATACGATTTTTGTCGGCGCCAATGCGGCAGTGATCCGTGCTGCGGTGATGAGCAGTGTGCTGATTATCGGCCAATCGCTCAGGCGCAAAACCTACGTCCCGGCAACACTGGCGTTTGTCGCCATCATGATGACGGCATTAACTCCTACAGTTTTATGGGACATCAGTTTCCAGCTCAGCTTTTTTGCCACCCTGGGATTAGCCCTGTACGTTGACCCGCTATCCCGTCAATTCCGCCGATTCTTAGACTGGTTCCTGCCACCGAATCTGGTCGACATCACCACCAGCTTTCTGGCGGAACCGCTCATTGTCACTATTGCCGCACAGATCACCACGCTACCGTTGATTGTGCTTTATTTTGGGCGCTTATCGTCGGTGTCCATCATCATCAATCTGTTGATTATCCCACCCCAGGCCGCCCTTTTAATCATCGGTGTGCTGGCGACTCTGGCCGCTTTCATCGTACCGGTCATCGGGCAAATTCTTTACTGGTTAGACTTTATTCTGCTTAGCTGGACAATCAGCCTGGTGCGTTTGTTTTCCCGGCTTTCATTCGCAGATGTGGATTTCAAAGTTGATGCACGTCTCATCACACTGTATTTTATCGTTTTATTGGGGGCAGCTATGCTACAGGCAACCCAACCCACCTGGGCGATTCGTCTGGGTCATTTTTTACGCCGCAGGGCAGTTGTCACCGCGACTTTATTTGCCGGGGGATTAATCGTCACCCTGAGTGTGATTATTTTCCTCAGCCGACCGGATGGCCGCTTTAATTTATGGCTGCTGGATGCAGGGCACAGCAATGCCATTCTGATGCAGACTCCCAGTGGAGCACAAATTCTGGTCGATGGTGGGCGCTTTCCTTCTCGCCTGCTGACTATGATTGGGGATCGCATCCCTTTTTATGACCGCGAACTCGAAGTAGTTGTCATCACCCAGCCGGATGTATTTGAATATGGCGCCCTCCCAGCAGTGCTCAGTCGCTATTCTGCGGGGACAGTTCTCACAAACGGACAACCGAATCTTGGTGAAACCTATGCTGAATTACAAAGTGCTTTAAGCGCTTATCCGGTCGTCAATGTACGCGCAGGTTACACTCTCACAACCGACGATGGCGTGACATTAGAAGTGTTACATCCGCAAGGGCTACCCGACCTCAATTCAAGTATGGATGATGAAACATTAGTCTTACGTGTTCGCTACGGAGATGTATCATTTCTGCTCACATCTGACCTGAGTGCAACGGCGCAAAGGGCATTGATGGATGCTGGTGAATGGCCGCTGGCATCTGTCCTGCAAATTCCGCAGCATGGAGGCAGTCGCTCGCTCAACAGCGAATTTCTGGCTGCGGTTCAGCCACAGGTGGTCTTGCTTCAGAGTGATGCCGCTAATCAGCGGGGAGATCCGGAACCGGACACTTTAAACCTGCTGGGAGACACACCCATATATCGCACTGACGAGCAGGGAACGATTCATATGTGGAGTGATGGTCAGAATCTGTGGGTTGAGGAATAAACATCAGGGACAGCATGAAGTGTCCCTGATATGCAATGATTACAGAAGATGTGTTACTTTTTCAGCACACTACCCGCATCGGCTTCCACATCAACCGTTTCGCGGGGAGCATATTGTGGTGCAGGGGTTTGTGGTTGTTGCTGCGGCACGAATTGCGGTTGAGCCGGAGCCTGTGGCTGCATCTGCGGTGCTGCAACAGGTTGCGCCGCGTTGACCTGAGCCGATTGGTTCACTTCGCGGATGCCATTACGCACCACGGCCAGTGTTTTCATCAGATGTTGTTCCAGGTTAGCGAGCTCGTCCAGCACATATTTATCCGCTTCGGCCACAATCGCCTCGGCTTCCACACGTGACTGTTCAATGATATTCGCGGCCCGGTTCCGTGCAGCCTGAACAGAAGGTTCCTGCTCAATCAAATTTTCACTTCGCTGACGGGCCAGTTGCACCACCCGCGCGGCTTCTTCGTTAGCCTGTGCCAACACACGATCACGCGTGGTTAACACACGCGAAGCTTTTTCAATTTCTTCTGGGACTGAAATACGCATCTGGTCGATAATTTCGAGCGCACGCTCTTCATCGATCATTGTGTACTTGCTGAAAGGCATATGTCGCCCTTCATCAATCAGGTCTTCCAGACGATCAACCAGGTGTTGAATATCCATAAAGTCTCTCCCCGTACTTAGTCCCGGATGCTCACGTTATAACCCGGGCTGTTATGATTGGCATGTAACTCAGTAAAGCGTGCATCCAGTGCCTGAGCCACAAATGGTGGCACCATACTGGTCACATCTCCACCTAGCTCCGCAATTTCACGAATGGTGCTGGAGCTAATGTGCAGGTGCCGTTCATCCGTCATAATTGCCACAGTTTCAATGTTGGGCGCCAGCTTCTTATTCGCCAGTCCCATTCTGAATTCTAGCTCAAAATCGGAAAATACGCGCAGGCCACGGATAATGGCCATCGCACCCGCCTGATGAACGTAGTTTACAAGCAAACCTGAAAATTGCGCAACCCGAATATTATCGGTGTCTTTAAAGGCTTCCTCTGCCAGGCTGACTCGCTCGTCTACTGTAAACAGCAGCTTTTTCTTGGGAAGATCATAAATGGCGACAATGACTTCATCAAAAATTTTCGCGGCTCGCAGAGCAATATCAATATGCCCGTTATGGATAGGGTCTAATGAGCCGGGGTAAACGGCAGCACGAGTCATTCACTTGCTCCAAATCTGTAATTTGTGGTTACTATACACAAAAACAGCACAGGGGCGCAAATTATTGCATCCCCTATTGCTATCTAGATCGTCCTGTACAATGGGTTATGTGTCAATCTAACACTGGTACTAGCTGACATCACTGCGTTCATCCTGCATAAGTTGCACACGTTGCGCCAGTAACTGATGCTCTGGCGCGGTGAGATACGGGTCCTCTTCAAAAATGGTACGGGCTTCACGCTGCGCCAGCTCTGCCGCCTGTGGGGTGATAAAATCAGCCAGCCGCATCTCCATAGAACCGCTTTGACGGGTACCGAGTAAATCTCCCGGCCCACGTAGTTTCCAGTCAATCTCCGCCAGTTGGAAACCGTTACTGATTTCCTCCAGCGCTTGCAGGCGTTGTTGGGCTTCTGGCGTGTTATTGTCGGGGATCAGCAGGCAGAATGAAGCATGTTGTCCACGCCCGACACGCCCTCTGAACTGATGAAGCTGCGCCAGACCAAAGCGATTCGCGCCTTCGATCACCATCACACTGGCATTGGGCACATCCACGCCGACTTCAGCGACCGAGGTGGTCACTAACACATCATATTCACCGTGGCTGAAATCCGACATGACCTGATCTTTCTCTGCCGGTTTCATGCGCCCATGCAGCAGGCCGACTTTATAGCGGAAGAAGACCGTCGATAATTCTTCATAGGCTTCCATTGCTGAACGCGCGTCAATTTTGTCTGACTGCTCCACCAATGGATGTACCACAAACGCCTGACGGCCTTCGCGCAACTGCGACTCGACAAAGCTGTAAGTCCGTTCCCGCGCTACAGGTTCAATCACCCGCGTTTCGATTGGGATACGACCCGGCGGCATTTCGTCAATAATCGACAGGTCGAGATCGGCATACAGGGTCAGCGCCAGTGTACGCGGAATCGGTGTGGCGGTCATCACCAGCAAATGCGGATTCTTGCCTTTGCCGCGCAGTGTTCCGCGCTGCTCAACCCCAAAGCGATGCTGTTCATCAATCACAGCCAGGCCCAGATCAGCGAAGGTCACGCCTTCCTGAATCAGCGCGTGGGTGCCAATGACCACATTGATCGAACCGTCTGCCAGACCAGTATAGACGGCCTCACGTTCTGCAGATGAAATCGAGCCGGTCAGAAGGGCAACCCGTGGCTGGATTTCACCCAGCATTTTTGCCAGTGTATCGCTGATATTGCGGTAATGCTGTTCGGCCAGAATACTGGTAGGGGCCATTAAAGCGGCTTGCTTTCCATTTGCTACAGCCATTGCCATCACAGTGACCGCCACCGCTGTTTTACCAGAACCGACATCACCCTGTAACAGGCGATTCATGGGTGTGGACAGCGCAATATCCCGGCGCACATCTTCGATGGAACGCCGCTGCGCCCCGGTCAATTGATAAGGGTATACTGCCTGCAAAAACTGGTCGGTAAAATCATCATCCACATGCAGCGGATCAGCCGGGACAGACTGCCAATCACGCCGGTTATTCAGAATAGATAATTGCAGCAGCAGCAACTCGTCAAAAACCAGACGATTACGCGCATGGCCCAAATGATCCATCCCCTCCGGGAAGTGAATGTTCTTTAACGCCCAGCCGAGATCAGCTAATTCCGTGCGATCCAGCACCGACTCCGGCACATAATCGGGCAAACGCTCCGCCCAATACTCGACCGTGGTTTTCATCAGGCGGCGCAAACCCTGCGCCTTCAGCCCTTCGGTCAGCGGATAGACCGGGACAATACTGACCTGCTGTAAATTATTGGGGTCCAGATGTTCCCATTCGGGATTGGCGATCTGCAAGCGCGAGCCAAAAATCGACGGTTGGCCGCGCAGGACAATCTGCTCACGGGCTTTAATATAGCGTCCCATAAAATACTGACCGTAAAAGATCACATTCAAAAGGCCAGTGCCATCATCCAGCACGACCTTGAAATCTTTTCGATTGTTACGTCCAATCAGTATTTCCGTCTGCTGCACCGTGCCTACGACCACCACTTTTTCATTGGGGCGCAAACGGTTGATACTCATCAAACGGGTATAGTCGTCATAATCGCGGGGATAGAATCGCAGCAGGTCATTGACACTGTGAACACGGAGCTTATCAAATGATTTCTGCATCCGCTCACCAACACCCTTTACCACGGTGACAGGTGCACGCAAACCGCGCAGAATATCGGCAGCCTCGTCCGGGTTCAGTTGCGGTCGGCGGCTACGTGGCGGACGCGCCAGACGCGGTTGAGCGGGAATATCCAACACACCAGTGTAATGGCTGGAGTCCGAGCCGGTTTCAAATTCATCCGTTGTTGTGAAAACCTCTTTCATCAACGGAGGTTGATTCGCCGGGGCTGAAGAACGATTC
>JBBSQD010000343.1:0-5993 GCA_038258185.1 Aggregatilineales bacterium
AAGAAACTGGGCTGCCACCAGCCCATTCCCCAGGGATGTAACGTACCCCAGTGGATCGGAATCGCAAAAGTTGGTTGCAACAAGGTTAAGGCTTGGGCCGCGCGCGCGGGTGTCATATGGCCAACGCCTAAGCGTGGTCCCCAGCCCCATACGGGCAATAAGGCCAGATCCAGGTGGCTTCCTAAATCGGCCATGCCCGGAAATAGATCCGTATCACCCGCAAAATAAATCTTTTCGCCACTGGGGGTTATAAAGATAAAGCCGTTGGGGTTACCACCGTAAGTGCCATCCGGAAACGATGAGCTGTGAAAAGCGATAGTCTGTTTGGCATAAATAAAGCCGTGATCGAAGCCACCACCGGTATTCTGACCGTGCGACTCCACACCCTGTTTTTGTGCCCAGGTGGCAATCTCATAATTAGAGACGATTTTCGCGCCAGTGCGCTTGGCAATCGTAATGGCATCAGCCGTATGATCACCATGTGCGTGAGTGAGAAAAATAATCTCGGCCTCGACTTCATCCGGTTTGGCTGCAGCCAGCGCGTTACCAGTCAGAAAGGGGTCAAGCAGCATCTTATGCCCATCAATATCAAACGAAAATGCTGAATGTCCGAGCCATGTAAACGAGATACTCATAATAGACCCTCCTTGCGGGACGTTATGGTTAATTAACTAGAAATCTGAGCCAGGGGCAGCGTCATCACAAACGTCGCGCCTTGATCAATACCGGGGCTTTTGACCCACATCCGGCCCCCGTGTGCTTCCACCAGCACTTTAGCAATACTCAGGCCAATCCCCAGGCCGCCGTTGCGCCGTGTCATATGGTCTTCGACCTGATAAAACTCCTCGAAGACACGCTGAACCTGATCCTCGGTCAGGCCAATGCCGTCATCGGTAATCGATATCCAGACTTCTTCTTCATGGCGCACTTCGGCCTGAATGCAGATACGGCCACCGGGTGGGGTAAAACGAATGGCATTGTTCAGGACATTGGTCAGCGCCATTCCGATGCGAATCGGGTCGATCAAGACCATAATGTCATGGTCGGGCACGTTCAGATCCAGTTGGTGACCGCGAGCTTCGCTTAATGTAAGCATATCGTTTTGTAATTCAGTAAGCAACTCGCCCAACGGTACTGTTTCCTGTTGCAGGTCGGCCTGCCCCTGCTGGAGATAACGCAGGTTGGTCATGTCCTCGATGATACGGCGTAATTGCAGGGCGCTTTGCAGCACTTTGGACAATTGCTCATTCAGTTCGTCATCGGCGGCAGTCTGCTGGAGAAAGCTGGAATAACCCAGGATCACCCCCAGTGGCGTGCGCAGTTCATGCGAGGCAATAGCGATAAAATCGTTTTTGAGCTTATCGAGGCTGCTCATTTCTTCATTGGCTTTTTGCAGCGCAGCCACCAGTTGTGCGGACTCAATCGACACCGCTGCCTGAGCGGCTAATGAAGTCAGATAATAATGATCTTCCTCGTCCCACGGCAGATTGCGCTTGTTCAAAACTTCCAGCACACCAATCGGCTTGTTTTTCGAGATCATCGGCACACCGATAATTGAACGGGTTTGAAAATCGGTTTCTTCATCGACTTTAGTATAGTGGCGCGGGTCCTGCTCCACATCATCCACCTGGACAACCTGCTGCTCTCGCATGACTGTCCCGGCAATGCTGCCCTGCAACGGCACCGGCTGATTAATGAGGTTGAGCGCGGCAGTACTGGTGGTGGTCGCTGCGAAATATAACTCGCGGGTAATCGGGTCCCACAGCAGAACTGATGCCGCTTCTGCACCGGTGATTTCTGCGGCAGCGTCCATCAGATACGCCAGCAGTGCATCCAGTTCCCAGGTGGAGTTTAATACCATGCTGACTTCTGCCAGCCGTGTCAAAATTTTGACCTTTTGCCCTAAATGGTTGATTTCAGTCTGCATGTTGTGATTTGGCCTGGTAATTGACATTAATAGTTTAGCATTGATGTTTTGGGGTTGTGCCTCACAAAAAACAAATGTCCCCCTGTATTTCTTATTATAAAGAGTAGTTGTAGTAGTAGAGGCTGTAGATATGTCGATAACTCTACCAATATCGACTGGCTGTGGGATTCTTATCCCAAGTGACCCCGCTGATAACAGTGTATAACACAAATATAACCCAGAGCTTTTGGTTATGTGGGATAAAAGTTATGCACAGCATCTGTGCATAACTCTGCAAAGTTATCGACAGGGGGCAGCTGCCTGTTGATAACTTTGACACGCGTGTGGTCGATAAAATAAGTTATGGACATATTTGGGTAATGTTTTAAACAGTTATCGACAGGCTTGGGATAAGTTATGAACAGGTTATGAACAGGTTGGTTGGGATAATGTCTATAACTACTTGGGATTCTTGGGATATATCCCAATGAGTGTGTTTTTATCCCAAATTTTACTTGGAATAAAAATCGGCGATTCAGGGTAAAACTTGGGATAAATCAGCCACACAGAAAAAAAGAGCGGCCTGTATCAGACCGCTCCTGGGGATATTCAGGGTTAAAAAGAGGTTAGTTGGTTTTGCTCATGGGCATGACGACGCAGATAAAATCGTCGCGATTTTCCGGACGAATCACGCCGGGATTGGTCGAGCCGTTGCTCTGGATAATGATGCGCTCGTCAGGGATGGCATTCAGCACATCAATCAGATAACGGATGTTAAATGAAATGTCTAGCGGCTCCCCTTCGACTGATGCATCGACCATGCCGGTGTTATCACCGCGCTCGTTGCTGCGTCCGGCAATCACGACTTCACCCGGCTCACCGGGGTTTTTAGCCGGGACGACCATCATCTGCGCACTACCCGCAGAGTCACGGGCGAAAATCTCCGCACGTTTGCAGGCGCGCAGCAGATCGCTGGTATAAACCACCGTCGCGGTGCTGTAGGTGCGCGGGATAATGGCGCTGAAATCCGGGAATTTGCCTTCTAACAATTGGGATGAAATCAGGGTATTCTTTAAGTGGAAGAGAACAATATCGCGTTCACCGGGCAGCGTGATGCCGACTTCTTCATCTTCATCACTGATCACACGGGCGACTTCGGCCAGTGCCCGGGCTGGAATGACCATGCTCACCATCTCGCTGAAATTCTGTTCAATCTGGGTGGTGCGCACTGCCAGTCGGTAGCCATCCGCTGCTGCCATCGTCATAACATTGCCGTCCAACTGAGTGAACACGCCAGTCAGAATCGGACGGTTATCTTCTTTAGCCGCGGCAAATGCGGACTGGTTAATCATATCTTTCAAGACTCTGCCGGGGACATAAACATCGGCTTGCCCGGCTTCAGGCACTAACGGGAACTCGTCCGCGTCAATCCCTTTGATATTGGAGACGGTCGTGCCACAGCGAACATTCATGGTCAGCGTCAATGTATCCAGCGCCAGATCAACACGTTCTGGCGACAGGTTATTGACCAGATCCGACAGGGTGCCTTTTGGTAGCGTGATCTCACCCGGTTGGTCGACTTTCGCGCCGATCCAGCAGGTGATGCTCATGCCCAGTCCCATATCCATCGCGGCCAGTTTTAACCGCGCATCTTCAGTTGCCAACAGGACATTCGCCAGCACAGGCAGGGTTGGGCGGTTTTCTACAGCCCGACTGACGATACTCAACCCTTTAGCAAGGTTCTCTTGTCTCACACTTACACGCATGTTTTTCCCAAACTCCTGTGCCGTGTATATCCCAAATTATCGCAAGATTATAGCGTAGTAATTGCAGAATGGACAGCACAAAATTGCGAAACATATTTTAGGCCTGTTTTGTTTACCGGTCTTAAGATTAAATTTAGAATTGTTTTTGGTTTATTTAAGGTAAGTTAATTTATACTGATATTAATGCTTGTTGGCCAATAAGGGAAAGCGAAACATTATGCAACTTCAGGTTGCCAATGATTTACACACATTCGAGCCGATCAAATCTTTTCGGGTCAGCTATCAGCTTCCGGCAGATTTTGGTGTGGCCATGTTCGAGCCCAAAGAGTATGAGGGTCTGGGGCGAATCGATCAGGCAGGGCAGGAACTGAACGTGGTACGTCAGTCGGTGCTGGATGCCATGCCGCTTGAGATGCCGCTTTACGCGTGGCTGGATTTTATCCCCAGCTTATGCCAGCTCTTTCAAAACAAGCTGGATGAGATTAACCCGGAAATTGGTCTGAAGAATGTCGAGATTGAGTACGCCGTTTCGGGCTTTCGCGATGTGCTGATGACCTTTATGTATGCCCTGTTACGCGCTCGTGCCGCCAAAGAAGCCCTGCCCGCATTTAAGGATGTCTACTTCGGCTGGTTAAGCAGTACCGTCCGCATTTCCAGCGATACGCATCATTACATTCATGATGGCGATATCTGGGCAGTTCAGATTGTGAATCACGCTTATGGCCGTACTGGCCTTGTGATCTGGACATCGGCTGACACCCATTATGTGCAGGACAATGCACAGGGCTGCCCGGTCGAAGGCTTTATGTCCGCACTTTTGGCGGATGTCGCCCAACGGATTACGGCTGCGACGATCTGAAATTCACTAAAGGAGTAGTTACACCAATGAACTCACGAAAATTCAAAATTGTGTTCGTTCTGACCATGGTAATGGGTTGCCTGCTGCTGTCTATCGGCAGTGCAGTCGCCTTCTCCCAGGGCTATCTGACGCGTTTTATCGTCAATGATGTCGAAATTTCCCGTGACGAATTTGTCGCGCTGGCCGATGCCTCCATGTTGGATCAATCTGTCAACGCGCTGCACTGTGCCCAGATGCAGTTTTCGCTTCATACTGGCCTTGTCACCTATTGCGTCGATACGCACGAGGAAGTCAGCGCTTTTCTGGACAGCCATTAGCCCAATCACGGCGCTGATACGAGCGTCAGCGGAATCACGGCGTAAGTTTGGCCGTCAGAGACTGGCAGACGTTCGCCGGTTTCAAAGTTATATAAGCCCACCACCAGTCGGTAATCTCCCGGCGCGAGGTCATCCGGCAATGGAAAACTGACCGGCTCACCGATATACGTCTCGTTGTCATCCTGCCATGTGAGGGTTAAACGGTCTGCATGGCTGGGTGCGCCGTCATACTGCGCCAGCACCTCATCCACATCCGCGGGATACAGATGAATAAACATGGAATAATTGGCCATCGGTGGCTGCTGGGTGCGCCAGTAAGGGCGGAACAGCACCATTTCACCCGCTGACAGATTATCCGGCGCAAGATCATAACCTAACAGTTCGATCTGATCGCCAAAAACCACATCCACCGCATGTTGCGGGGGCATCAGCCGATAAATGGAGAGTTGAGGCCCTGCGGTTTCGATAGGCGTGTCGGGAATGGTTTTCACCGGCATCAGCCCGGAGATAAATCGCTGCATTGCGGGTTTCTGATAGGAGTGGTCGTCACTGGTCATCAGCAGATAAGTGATTCCCTTTTCAAACAGGTCTTCGGCGCTCTCATCATCCACATCATTGATAAACACCCAGTTAAAATACTGTTGACCATCGTAACCGCTGTAGGGTCGGTTCCACAGATTCCCCCAGCTTTCGCGGGTTTTGAGATGATCATCGGACATCATTAGTGTGCCTTCGTTGGGCAGATTAATATTCGCCCAGCGCCACAACCACGGAATAGTATGTGGCAGGTGATAATGACGAATCACCTCAACCGCGCCAACCATAAGACTAGCCAGCACGATACCGACTGCGCCGATGGGCACGAGTCGACTCATCAGCGGCCTGTCAGGCATTCTCTGACGCAGCCAATAGATCACACTCTCGATAATCTGATTCGCACTGGTGCCCCATACGATAATCAGCGCGATACTTATTGGCAGCACATGGCGGATTTCGCTGGTATCCTGAAGATAAAAAAAGCCGGAAACCACCAGCACACCCCCGACGCTGAACAGCAGCAGAAGGCCGACGCTCACCACATCAATAGTTTTGGCCTGCTGACGGCGGCTGTAGACACAGGCGAGTGCGGCCAGTATCAGCGTCAC
>JBBSQD010000344.1:0-5972 GCA_038258185.1 Aggregatilineales bacterium
CGGATGCCACACTTGGATTGAATGTGCATCGTTTCGCGCAGGCTGGGGGTCATGTCCAGCGCTTCGGCAAACTTCGCTTCGGATTGACCACCGCCATAGACATCGGCATGGTCAAAGAAAGTCACGCCTTCATCCAGCGCGACATGCAGCAAACGTTCGATGTCCTGCTTCTCCATGCCGGAAATGCGCATACAGCCCAGAGATATTTCCGCCACATTAAGATCAGTTCCCGCGATTTGAATATTTTTCATTTTAAATTCTCTCTTATTGGAAGATTAAAGGATTATAGTGTAGCCACAGCTCCACCAGCAATTCACGATAGCGCGTTACGCAATCGACATCGTGCATATCGCGGACTATACGTTAAAGATGACCTGCCGCCTGGACAATATGGTACGCTACAGTAAGAGGGTTATGACTTGCTGTATGGCCTAGGCTTTCCAGGTTTTGCGTAACACGCGCAGCCAGTTCTCGTGGGTGATTTTGCGCAGCGCGTCGTCATCGTAACCCGCCTGTTCCAAAGCGCTGATCAGCACCGGATAAGCACTGACATCCGGCAGCTCTTTCGGGAAAGGCGCATCGCCATAATCTGCGCCGATTCCTACCCGATCAACCCCCAGATGCTCGACCAGATAATCCACATGCCGAACAACCGTTTCAAGTGGCGTGTTGGAATCATCGCGCGCATCCTCACGCAGCAGCATCGTCACCAGATTCACACCGACCATCCCATCCGACTCTTTGATGGCGGCTAGCTGCTTATCTGTCAGGTTACGCGGCAACGGGCACAACGCATGAGCATTTGAATGGGTGGCGACCAGCGGCGCATCCGAGATTTTCGCCACATCCCAGAAGCCCTTTTCATTCAGATGCGACAGATCGACCATGATGCCTAACCGGTTACAGGCGCGGACGAGTTCCTTGCCGACATCGGTTAAGCCGGGGCCGGTATCCGGCGAATGCGGGAACTTGAACGGCACACCTTCCGCGAAAATAGTCGGACGGCTCCACACCAGCCCCAAAGAGCGCAGGCCAGCCTGATAATAGACTTCCAGCGCGTCGAGGTGAGAGTCAATCGGTTCGGCGCCTTCAAAGTGCAGCACCGCCCCCAGCACATCATCGCGCAGGCAGTTTTCCAGATCAGCCACCGTGCGCACGATTTTCACCTGTCCGTCCGACACGGCCTCAATCCGCATGAGATTGGCGACCATCTGCATCGCGGCTTTCTGCGCGACATCAAACTCCAGTGCAGGCAGCACATATTCCACACTGGGATCAAAGTTATGCACCATTTTCATGGCTTCTTCTTCGCTGATAAACACTGCGAAAAAGCCAGCACTGAATCCGCCTTCACGGGCACGCGGCAGGTCAAGCTGCCTGCCCGCCACACGCTCGAAGAAACTGCTCACCGGGGCGTTGTTAGGGGGCGAAAAGTACATTAAAGCGTCGTTGTGGCCGTCAATAATGGGGTAGCGCTTGGTTGGGGACATGGTGGGTTGCTTCCTGAAAGTCGAGGCAATGGGGTTATTTTAGCCCGAAGCGAAAAGCCCGTGCAAACGTATTGGACAGGCCAGAAGCCTGTCCTCTGCTTTATCCATCAACGGACGTAAACGACGGTTTCGTTATCCAGCGACTCGATAGCGGCGGCGATAACTTTTTGCGATGCCAGCGCATCAGCGGCTTTGCCTTCGATCTGATCCGGGGCGACTCCGTCAGTGACCTGTTGCAGGAAATGATGAATGCGGGTGCGGAAGGTGTTCTCAAAATCATGGAAACCGCCGAAAACCGGATCAGTGTAGACGGTCTTTTGCAGATCACCAGCTGGATACAGGGTCAATTCGCGCCACATATCCTCCAGCACGAAACGGCCACCCGTACCAGCCACTTCGCAGCGCTCCATCGGATGACCGCGCATAATATCGTAGCTGCCCGTCAGTGAGCCGACTACGCCATTCTTAAAGCGCATGTTGAACTGCGCGGTTGACCAGATGCTGCGCCCCGGTGCTTTGGTGGCGAAGCACTGCACGGCCTCGATATCGCCGCAGAAATAACGCATCACGTCGATGGTGTGGGGATGCAGCGCCTTGAGGTGGTAATAGGGCGAGCTTTCCGCCGGATTCATAATCCACATGGACATATTGATAAACAACAGATGTCCCAACCGGCCTTCCTCCACCCAGCCTTTAGCGATCCGGGCCGCCGGGGTAAAGCGGTGATTAAGATTCACGCCGTAACATACGCCTTTTTTGACGGCGGTGGCGACCATCTCCTCACCTTCTTCGACTTCGTTGGAAATCGGCTTTTCGCCAATCACATGGCAACCGGCTTCCAATGACTGCATGGTCGGTTCATAGTGATCGCTGCCGTATTCATAACCACCTGTCGCCACGCTGACCAGATCGGGCTGGAGGGCGGCGAGCATTTGCTGCACATCGTAAAATGCCGGAACACCAAACTTCGCTGCGGCAGCATCGGCACGGTCTTTCTGGATGTCGCACACGCCGACCAGTTCCGCCAGCGGACTTTCCTGATGCAAACGGGCATGCAGATTACCGATTGGCCCCAGGCCAATGACACAAACGCGTAACGTCATGATGATTTACTCCGGAATCTCATAGCCATATTCGCGCATGGCCGGGGCGAAAAAGTCGAAATAATTCACGCCATCGTCCAGTTTCCAGCGGTTAATCGAGTCCGGACGGACAATAATGCGTGACAGCTTGAAGCCGAGGAAATCCTCCATACGTTGCAGCGTTTCCTCCTGCTTCAGCACAAAATCCTCAAAGCGCACTTCCAGCCAATGCTCAGGCCGGGGCGTGGACTTGACCAGATCATACTGATATTTCCAGCTAATAGCGCGGCGCAAGCGCTCGTCCTCCGTGGCCGGATAAGGAATGCCAAATTTCGCAAGGTCGTCGGTGATGTGTTTGCCCAGGATGCAATCGCGCGGATTGCGAATCCAGAAGATATATTTGATCTCCGGGAAGCGGCGCAGAATCCAGGGATAGACCAGCGTGGTTTCGGGGATTTTCCAGCCGCGATGTTTGGATTTATCCTGCAAGACCGAATCAAGATAACTTTCGATCAGCGCGTCATATTCGGCGGGGATGCCCATGTCATGCAGGGCACTGAAATCCCATTCCAGTGTCCCCTCTTTCCAGACGATGTGCTGCGCGATGATGCGGCAGGCATCGTACATGGCCTGTGGTGGCACGAGATCACCGGACGTGTTGAGTGTAAAGCCCATATACACACCGCTGGTGTACAGCGTGTGCGAGATCGCCCGTGTGCCGGAATGTCCGCGCCCAATAATAGTAATGAGTGACATAATTGATTTAATTTTCTCCATCCATAAAGCGATGTGGTGATCGCCATAAAAGTGCTGGACCTAATTCACCGGAAACAAGTCTAATAGTTTATGTGGGTAGTTTAAGGACATGGCATCCCATAGGGAGGCTAACAGCACGGCCATGTCCCTACATTTTATGTATTTGTCTTGCTAAACTTTTTCAGAAACCCGCCGCAGACGGATAGCGACATAGGGCTTACCGGGCAGGTCAATTTCCACAGCACCGCTATAATCCCCCGGCAGCGTGTCCAGCGTCATATCCCAGGTGTCGATAATATCAATGTGATAATTACCTTGGGGCATCTCCATCAGCATTTTGCCCGGTTGATGGATGCCGGTGTACATCAGATAATACTGGCCGGGTTGACCGGCACAGCGGAACATGCCATGCATAGCAATGCGCTCGTCGAGTGCTTCCAGACCAGAAGCGGGGCTTTCTTCCAGAATGCGCCGGAAAAATGCGATGCGCTCCGGGCTACCGCCGTGCAGTGTCCCACCTTTTGACCACCACAGAATATCGTCGGGATGCAAGTACGTCTCACCGTGGCCGACATAACCGCCGTGAACAGTGCCTTCCCAGAAACGGCGCACCATCTCCTGCGCGGTGATATCGCCCCAGCGTTCCGGGATATTGCCTTCATAGCAACACTCATCAATCACCACCGGCTTGTTGTACTGCTGGCGTAAATCGCGAATCTGATGGAGGTTCATGTCATAAGTACACGACTGCACGCTGAGATGCGTCACCCACGGCTTGCTGTGGTCGTAAAGCACGTAGCCGTTATGGATGGAGCGTAAGTGCTGCGACGGGTCACTTTCCTGCACAAGGCGGAAAAAGCGATCCCAATCGGCCATAGTTTTAGATTTCGCGAAATCCCATTCATTAGCCATCGACCACCAGACATTGCGATAAGACGCTAACCGCGCGACGATGTAACGCAGATAACGATCATCGACTTCGGCTTCCATTTTGCTGAAGCCCCAGCGGTCATAGGGGTGAAAAAGAATCAGATCGGCCTCAATACCTAGCGCCATCAGATTCGCGACGCGCTGCTCAAAATGCTGAAAATAAGCGGGATTAAAGCGCGTGAAATCCCACGAGCCATCATCCAGTTTCTCGAAAGGATCATATTCCGGTTCGTTCTGGTTATAGCGGTAATGTTTGGGGAAGACGCACATGCGCATCTTATTGAAGGGTGCGGTCTGCAAAGTCGCCAGCGTTTGCTGTTCCAGCGCATCACCCTGATGTGTCCAGGCATAGCAGGTGGTGCCGACCTGCCAGTACGGTGTGCCATCGGCATAAGCGAAATGATAGCCCTTGACGCGCACCGGGCCGTGATTGTCGGCAGAGGGTGGCGTACAGCGAAATGCGCCGGTGTTGGCGTCTAGTTCTGGCAGGCTGCTATAGGTGGTATAGTGCCAATCACCCGACACATCGGGCATGAAACGCACACGGTAGATGCCGTCGCCATCATAGAAGCCAGCAACTTTGACCTCACGATGCTGATAGCGAAAGGTCGCGCCGAAAGTCACATCCAGAAACGGATTACCAGCCTGCGAACCGGTCAGCGCCAGTTCAAACTGGCCCCATTGTTCGATATTTTTGGTGGTTGTCTCAGTCAAGACACTCCCCTTAAAGGTGTTTCGGTTATTGGTGGGTGGCTATTTCTCCCTCACCCCTAAATCCCCTCTCCCAACAAGAGGCGAGGGGACTTTAAGGTTTCAGGAAAAACCTTGGAACTTGATGATATTTCTCAGGCCTATTCCGATGAATCTGGAATAGAAAACAGACGTGTTTACAGCGTGACGACCGTGCCGGTGTTCCATGACTCGATGGCCGCTTCGATCACCAACTGTGCTTTGAGCGCTTCTTCGCCGCTGCCCTCAATGTTTTCAGGGCGCACACCTTCAATATTTTGTTCAATCCAGCGGGCGATGCGGGTGTTAAACGTCTCCGACCAGACCATCATGCCGCCAAGATTTTTGTAGATCTCAACTTCCTGCGAAAAGCGCGGATAAAATTCCAGGCTTTCACAGGCTTCGCGCAGCACGAAACGCGCTTCCGAGCCAATGACATCCAGTGTTTCCAGACCATAGGTGCCGCCAGCATCATAGCTGCCGGTCAGATGGCCGATAATGCCGTTTTTGAACAGGATGTTCACTTGCAGATTCGACCAGATGCGGCGGTCTTTACCCTTCTTGAAGAAAGCCTGCACCTTGTCGATATCGCCGCCATAATAACGCATCACGTCAATCGAGTGGGGATGCAGCGCACGGGCGTGAAAATGCTCTGCGCTCTCGTTGGGGTTATTAATCCACATGTGCATATTGATAATGTTGATCTCGCCCAGCCGACCCGCCTCCACCCATTCTTTGGCGCGTTTGGCTGCCGGGGTAAAACGGTGATTGAGGTTGACACCGTAGCGCAGCCCTTTTTCCTGCGCCACCGCCACCATTTCAATCGCTTTGTCGATTTCGTTGGAAATCGGTTTTTCGCCCAGTACCGGATACCCGGCGTTGAGCAGTTCCATCGTCGGCTCATAGTGATCCCCACCATTTTCCTTACCGGCGGTGCACATGCTGACCGCGTCGATTTTCAGGCCGCTGGCGAGTAAGTCCTTGA
>JBBSQD010000345.1:0-5863 GCA_038258185.1 Aggregatilineales bacterium
AATCAATGGTAAGTATTCAGGTAAAGATGTAATGCGTGACAAACGACCGGTTGATGAATTAACGATTGAAGAGTTAGAACGTATCCTGGCGATTCGCAAGCGTGAGGAACGCCAGCAGCGGATGGATCGTATGAAGCGTCATGGCCGCATGGTGGAATCCAGCCCGAATGGCGCGAAACAACACCCGCCACAGGAATCCCTTCTGGCGACTCATCAAGCTGCATTAACGGTCCCCGCACCCTCGGCCAGTCTGGTAGCCGATGCAGCGCGTCCGGCCAAAAATCCGCCCGGTCTGCCCCAATTTGACGACGGCGTGATCGTGGATGAGCCGCAGACCGCCGCCAACCCTTCGAGAAATATCGGCAAAATTGTCCTCAATCAACTGCTGTTACTGGTGGAGGTTGCCGCGGTGCTGGGTATTATTTATCTGGCCTACACCATGTTTCAATCTATCGGCAAGCTGGAGGAAGAAACCGCTTCCGCCCAGCAGCAGATCAATGAGCAGCGTTTAGCCGCCCTGCCGACCATTGCCCCGACGCCCCAGCTTCGGCTGGAACAGTTCGTTTTACCCGGCGGACATACCCCGCCCACCGCACCCGGTGGCGCTCAGTTTAATCTGAACGAAGTACCGGAAAATCTGCTGCCACTGGTGCAGAGTCAGGTATTTCCGGAAATCCTGCGTCGCCCTCAACCCACCACCGAAACCGCCCTGCGCGTGATTATCCCGAAACTCAATATCAATCAGTCGATTGTCCAGGGGACGGACTGGGAAGCCTTGAAACAGGGTGTGGGTCAGTTGCAGAATGGCATCAACCCCAGCGACCCTCTAGGAAACCTCGTGCTGAGTGCCCACAATGATATTTACGGCGAATTATTCCGCCATCTGGATCAACTGGAAGCCGGAGATCGGTTCCAGGTGCAGACCCAGAATCAGGTGTATACCTATCAGATTACCGGTTGGGAACTCTATAAACCCAGCGATGTGCATGTGCTGAACAGCCGCGGCACAGCCAGCGCCACCCTCATCTCGTGCTATCCCTATCAGGTCAATACAGAACGTCTTGTAGTTTTCGCGGATCGGATAGATACTTAGACCCCAATGCACCCTATTGCTGAATTGCCACAACAAAAACCCGCTCAGGCGAGGTAAGGAAAAGATTATGTCGAAGCGCAAAAACCGCAAAAATTCTGCCCCCAATCTGCCCCAGGAAACCCTGGAACGTGCCCGCCGTGACGCGGGTTTAGAGCCGGAAACCATCATTGATGATGAGGTGGAAGCCGCTGAAGCAGAACTCGAAATCGAAGAAGAAATCGTCACGATGGCACCGCCACGCCAGCGCCCTGCCGAAAAAGCTGCGACTCCCCGGCGTTCGCTCCCGGCGGCGCAGCAAAGTCGGCGACGACGTAAAGAAGTCGCCTATTCGGAAATGAGTCAGGCGGAAGTGATCTATCTGCTGGAACACCCGACTAAAGAAGTGGGCGAAGATGTCCTGCGGGCGCAATATGGTTATGTCCTGGCCGACTTACGCAATATGGGTCTGCTGGCTTTAGGGTTGTTTGTGGCCTTAATTGTCATCGCGGGTGTGTTCATCGTCGGGTAAACTTTCTGCATTCGACATTGTTGCCCTTGCGCTGGAAGCTGTGCTTCAAGGCAGCTTCGGCGCAGCATCCAGGCTGGGAAAGAGAACAGAGTAATTAACCGGATGGACATGGATCTGAATTGTATTCCTTATTTTAGCGGTATCGATGAGCGCGGTTTAAGCCGCATCGCGGAGGCCTGTCACCAGCGGTCATTCCAGGCCGGGGCGACCATTTTCACTGAAGGTGGTGACTGTACCGGTTTTCATGTGGTGCTGGAAGGTCTGGTGCGGATTTATCGCGTGAACAGTGAAGGCCGTTTGCATACGCTCAGTCTGCTGCGCCCCTATTCGACCTTTAACGAGGTCGCCGCAGTTGATGGTGGCGTGAACCCCTACAATGCCGTAGCCGTCACCAGTGCGCAGGTGTTGTCTCTCAGCCACAATAAACTGATGACTCTCATGGCAAGCGAACCGGTTCTGCTCAGTAATTATGTGCAGTCGTTAGCACGCGTGAACCGCGAATATATCGAACGCCTGGAAGACATGACCTTCCGCACCATTCCATCGCGACTGGCTAAACTGTTCCTGCATGAAAGCAGTTATGCCGACCAGATTTCCGAAACCCCCACCGCGCTGACTCAGGAAGAAATGGCCTCCATCCTCGGCACCACCCGCGAAGTAGTCGGACGAGCGCTGCGCGGATTGCTCAATGCGGGCTTGCTGCTCAAAAAAGGGCGCAACGTCTACATCGCCAATCGCGCGGGTCTGGAACATCTGGCTGAAACCAATACCATGCCGGAACCTCTTATTTCCTCAAGTTAGCACCAGAATTTAACCGGTGTTAAGATTTTTCTCTGTCACCGAAAAGCAATATCCCTTTCATAGTTAAATCTCAACTTAAAATCCAACAAAAGTACCAGACGGGCTGGTTAAACAGCGTTAAAGTGTGAGTATAAAACACTCAAAATCGATCTGAATATCGTAGGAGATTTTCAAAATGACTCATATTATCACCAGCCTGTGTCTTCGTGACGGTGCCTGTGTCGAAGTTTGCCCGGTAGAATGTATCGTCCCCGGCCAGCCAGAATCAGAATGGCCGTGGTACTTTATTGACCCCGACACCTGCATCGACTGTGGCGCCTGCATCCCCGAATGCCCGTTTGAAGCCATTTTCATCGAAGAAGAAGTCCCCAGCGATTACACGATGGCCGAAGGTCAGGAACGTGTCCCGTGGGACTCGAAAGAACTGTGGACTGCCGGTGGTGGCGAAGTCGTTGACCTCACCACAGATATTCAGCCCAACTACGATTTCTTTGCTGAAGGCCCCGGCTACGACGCCCTCGCCTAAAGCATACGATATCTGCGATCTTCAAATCCTCTGCTGCGGCAGGGGATTTTTATTTCCCGCTATCCGCATATTGGGTCGAAATCGTAAGAACCTGTTTAGAAGTTTCTTCTAGAATAGAAACCATCTGTATAATGAATCAATCAGGAATGGATAGACTGCTCATATTATTCTGGGCAGCATCCCAGCCAAAAGGAACTTTTATGGCTTCAATTGTCAGTATTGTTTATAAACCGAAAAAACAGTCCGCGCAGGCAAATACCTACAACCGCGTCCCACTGGAAAGCGCGCAGTTGATTGCAGGTTACGGTATCGAGGGCGATCTTAAAGGCGGCCACGCCAAACGTCAGATCAATATTATGTGCCACGAAACCTTAGATCAGCTTTCCAGCGAAGGCTTCCAGGTAGAACCGGGGCAGATGGGTGAGCAGATCACCGTCAGTGGCATGGATATAAACGCTTTGAAACCCGGTGAACGGCTGCAGATCGGCGCGGAAGCCGTGATCGAAATTGTCGAGCCACGTACAGGCTGTGCCCGTTTCGAGAAATATCAGGGGCGGCACCCATCCGAAGCGGCGGGTCGGCTGGGGCAAATGGCGAAAGTTATCCAAAGCGGCAGCATCAAAATCGGCGATTCGATTCAGATCCTTGAGCATGTCTGAATACGTCACAGTAGAAACCCAGCCCACCGGTAACCCGGATATCCTCGAAATCATCACTAATCAGACACTCACGCTGGAAAACCGCGAGGTGTACGAGAATTATGAAGATGGGGACGAAGGCTCGCCCATCGCGCAGATGCTGTTTAATGGCATTGAGGGAATCGCCGCGCTGACGATCACCCAGCACAGTCTGCTGATTACCCGCGATGCCGAAGTACAGTGGGAAGGCATCATTGACGAAATACGGGATGCGCTGCGTGATTTTTTTCTATAAATCCATTTGCACACATTGCGCGATGTCCTTGCTAACCGCTTGAGTCTTGTGAAAGTCACGTTCGAGTCTCGTCGCAAGTGGTATGAATATCTTAACCATCAGGCAAGGCTGTAATCTCTGTTATTGTAATATCAACAAAATATGCTTAAATGTGGAATACGATATACACCAGATCTTCATACTTTCTTTGCACTCATAACATCAATATTTGTCTGTATATAGGAAAATCCAAGTTCGACTACATATAGTTAATAACATAGCCCTATTTAGTGGAGAACAACATGACTTACGAAGATCCAACTCCAACCACCTCTGACAAAAAATTATTGCTCACCCTGAAGGCTCAGGACGAGATTATGAAGCGCATCCTGCCTGCCATCCAGGAAGCTGTGGATGAAGTTGTCAGTTTTATGGTTGACCCAGAGGATGATTCGGAAGTCATTGATTTTTTACGCGAAGAAGCGGTTGAAACCACCATTGATGAAATGGTGCGCATGCTGACCCGTGATGCGGTCGCCCCCAGCCAGCTTTACAGCTTGCGTGACGAAGACGGGCGCATGCTGGAAACACTGATCGCCTGCTACAGTGAGCTTAACCCGACCAAAGCACGCCGCTGGTACGCACAGCATCTGGGCATTACCCCGGAAGAACACGAGCAGCTACTCCAGAAAGTGCCCAACCAGCTTGAACTGTAAATCAAAATAAAAATCGCGCCCATGAGCGCGATTTTTTTATATGCTTATTCAGTTCAATGCCTGAATGTTTTAATTTCTCTCTCAGAGAAATTTCCCTGTCGAAACAGGCTGGGTGACACCGTAAGATATGGGGTTTTCTGGGTCTAGCTGCATTCGCCCACCTTTCTCCACACGGCCTTACACTTTTATAATAAGCCTTTTTTCAAGATTTTGTCAATTACTTCAGAGAGATTGGGTGCATTTCACTTTGGAAGCAGGTTGCAAAATTGAAAGTCAGTCAAGACCCCCTTCCCCTGCCCCTTCCCCCGAATTCGGGGGAAGGGGTGGCCGATAGGCCGGGGTTAGGGGTCCACCCACAACGTTTGCCCCTAATCTGAAATGCACCCAGAGAGATTCCACCAGGCAAAGCGGCTTATAATCCCTTCCACCAGAGTATGATTCTGCGCTCAGATGAAAAAAACGCCTCTTCCGCCAGACTAAACACATAGACCAGAATACCCGACAGAATGAAATGTTCGCTGCCCTCTTCCAGAAGAGTAACCAGGATATTGAGCGCCCGTGAGGTGGACACCCCGCCCACCAAACTGTGAATCACATCCACAAATACACCAAAGAAACCCAGCAGCAACACAGCCCATATGAGCCACCGGCTGGCCTTTCTGGCAACTTCATGATCATTCCAGCGGTAATACACCCAGATGATGAACAGCAGTATGCTACTACTCAGGCCAAACACCGCCATTTCGCCAATATCCTGGGGGCGCAGCGAAAAATCCCGCGCGAATGCGAACCAGCCACCCATCTGCTCGCCGACAATTTCATGAATGGCCAGCGAATCATCCAGGAAAATATAACCGAATAACACGCCCCACGTCAGAAACAGCCACACCTGATCATGCCACGCCAGATATAGAAAAAACCCCATCGTGAGCAGGGTTTTGAGGTACTGCATATGCTCAGCATAACTACGCTCGTGCGATAGCCGAAAATTAAGATCATCGGAAAAACCGGTCACCGAAAACAGAATGTGTATCAGAATGAAACACACATCCACCACCAGCAGCGCAGATAATAAGCGCCATGAATTTTTCGATAAATCGGGTTTAAATTTGATCAGTGATGACCAGAAATCCATAAGGTAGACTCCGCGAATTAGCCCAGAGAATCGCATCCCTGAATGAGGTGTGTTTCAGGGATGCAGATTTGATAATGCCTGTCCTGGCAGCGATGAAATATTCGATGAACAGACTGCATCCACTATCAAATGCTGGAGTTCTCCACGACAGAGCCTTTATCACAGTAGCCAT
>JBBSQD010000346.1:0-5766 GCA_038258185.1 Aggregatilineales bacterium
ATTCACCCGCCTGACGGCGGGAAGGCGCTGGCGCTCACGCGCCGATGGGGGATTCCCCTCCCACGGGACTTCCTTCGGTCGCACACCCCCTTAGAGGCGTTCGCTGCGCTCACTTAGAGCGCCAGAGATCAGAGCCCAGAGATTCAGAGGTCAGAGGCGCAGGATAGGGGCAACCACTAACCGCACCCCGAAGTTGCCGAGATCGGAGTGTGGATTGAGGAAGTCGAGGTTGCGATACGACGCGGCGGCGCCGTGTGGATTGCTGCTGAACGCGCCGCCCCGCAGCACCTTATAACTTGTGTTCGTCGCATCAATGATTTCAGGATCACCGTGATTATTCGCGCACCACTCATACAGGTTACCAGCCACATCCAGCGCCCCACACACTGCCGCACCATGCGGGTACATGCCGACCGCCGTACTGCGATCCCCAATACCGGCTTCACTCGTGTTCGCACGCGGTTGCTCGTCCCACTCACCCCAGGGATATTGACGGGCTTCGTTTCCATTTTGGGCCAGCCACTGCCATTCCTGTTCCGTCGGCAGGCGAAGTTGCCAGTTTCTATCAGAGAATTGCGCGAACAAACCGTGTTGGCGGTATTTGGCATCCAGCCAGCGCGTAAAGGCGACCGCCTGATACCAGGATACCGAGTCGCGGGGATAGTTATCATACTGGGCAACAGCGGCAGATAGGCTCTGCTTGACATACTTATCTGGAAAACCCACCCACCAGCGTTCATCCGCAAAACCATCTGATGCCTCCGCAAACGCCTGAAACTGCGAATAGGTGGTGAGGTATTGAGCGACATAAAACGGCTTAACGGTGAAGCGCTGCTCCTGAATCTCAATTTCGCCACCGGGTGTTACAGGTAGCCAAGCAATTTGCGGCAGACCACGTTCGTCCAGGCCAATATCTGAGCGCGGATCACCTATCGTCGCCAACCGCTCCCCAATCCAGCGGCGGCGTTTATGATCGGTGGTGATGACTGCAATCTCGCGCAGCAGGCGGTTCTGCTCCGGTTCGGTGAAAGCCTGCTCGGTTTCACTCAGTTCTGGGTTCAGCTGTTCCTGCATCGCGTACACCAGTTTCAGCCGTTCCTGCGGCCACAGCAGGTACTCCGGGCGGCCTTTTTCGTCCCATTCCGCTGCTGCATGATGTACCTGCCGTAAGAGACGTAGATCATCCTGGGTCGCTTCAATCCATTCAGTCAGGCGCGGCCAACTGCGGAGAATTGCCTCATGGGCGACTTCGACCGTGGCTGTTTTGTTGGTTGGGTCATAGCTGGTAGTGAGTAAGCGTGCATCGGTAAAGGATTTGATGAGCGTTCGCACATCGTCAGGCAGACTATCGGGTTGGAAATGCTCCCGACGACGAGTGGCTGTCCCGCGTTCATCAACTTCCACCAGCGCATGAAACACCTGTTGAAGCACGCTATCGTCCATGCCAAGCGCGATAAATTGATTCTCGGCGCGTGTCCCAATCGCCCCCTGCACCCCGTCTAATTGTTCGTACTCGTCATGGGTCAGGGTATGATCATCATCCAGTTTGTAAAGTTCGTCCAATGCGTAGGCCATCAACGCCAGATTACCGGGTTCATCACCGGTATCATCCAGCATGCGATCCACCAGCGCATGGTCAAAAGTCAATCCAGCCCGTTCCGCTGGACGCTCAATCATCTGGCGCAGAGCATCCCGTTTGGGGATTGTGAGTGGGAATGAACCCGCACGTAAAAGCTCGGCAAACTGCGGGAATTCGACAGCACGATGATAAAAATCAGCCCTCATCGTAACCACCACTCGCACCCGCCCACTTTTCGCAATCGCATCCAGTAACATAGCAAAAGCCTGTGCATCAGCCGCGCTGGACAACGTGAACAGTTCCTCAAACTGGTCGATAAACAGCAGCACTTTCGCCCATGCTGGCGCTTCAACCAGAGCGTTCTCGATAAGGGACACCACACCTTCCCGTGCCTTTAATAACTCGGACAGACGCAAATTCGGCAGTTCGCGCATCAGCGCCTCAGCCAGGTTGATGAAGGGTTCGTCTCCCGGAGTAAAACGGATGATCTGCCAGTCTTTACTGCCTTCAATCGCATTTCCCCGCAGGCGCGGGATCAACCCCGCCCCCACCAGTGACGATTTGCCGCTTCCAGATGCCCCCACCACCGCCACAAAACGACTCGCTTGAAGCTGTTTGATCAGGGCATCAGTTTCATAACCCCGTCCGAAGAAGATCGGTGCATCGGCTTCGGTAAAAGCCCGCAAACCCGGAAACGGCGATTGATCTGGCGGCCACTCCACTGCCCGAATCGTGCTGATATTCACGTCTGTGTCCGGCACAAGGTCTGTAACCGACTCCGCTTCGGTTTCCAGATGATTGAGGATGTCCAGCACCAGCACTTCCAGATCAATCTCAAATGCTTTACGAAAATCATCCGGCGTTTTATACAGATTGATGCCACGCTTAATTTTGCCATCTGCGCTATAAAACAGATCAGACTCGAAAAATGCCTGCACGGCCTTGTATTGGGTGTGTTTATTATCAAAATCCGGGTCAGAAATTTTGAACGGGGGCTCGTCTGTCCGGTGGTAAATAACGGTTTCAGGTCGGTTGGCTTCCAACGCGTCCAGCAGTTCCCAATGGGTGCCGGATTGATATTCAACGCCATCGGTATGCACAAACGGCGTACCCATCCGTGACCAGAACAGTACCACCACAATGTCACATTCCGATGGGCGGGGCAGCCCTTTGTTAATGGCATCCTGTGGAGTCAGCGTCGCTCGCATCGGTGTACCCGCGCCGGGTTTGTCCCAGGCGATAACCCGAAAGGCCACCTTCTCACGAAAAGTTGGGCGATAGGGCAACTGCTCAATCACTTCCAGAGCAATCTGACGCTCGTCGTTCACGTCACCGGGGGATGACACAAAGATACGAATAAAGGGAATTGTTTCCGGCATGCGTAGTATCCAACAGAGTGATTTGTAAGTAAGTCAGCCTACATTATAGAATGTTTCAGTTATGTTTGCTGATGGCATCTCTTACAGACTTTATGCCTGATAACCAACAACCCCTCGAGTGAGGGGTTACTGTCCCATGTTGATGATAAATTACGCGGGGTTGTGGCTGGATTCCAATCGGGCTTTCTTCTCGTGGATGCGGTCAATGATCCAGCTTCGCAGCGCATCAATCCCTTTTCCCGTGCGGAAATCGGTCATCAGGAATGGACGCTCACCGCGCATCATCTTCGAATCGCGTTCCATCACTTCCAGGCTGGAACCCACGTACTGGGCAATGTCAATCTTATTGATCAGCAGCAAGTCTGAATTCATGATGCCGGGACCGCCCTTACGCGGGATTTTGTCACCGCCGGAGACATCAATCACATAGAGTTCGATATCCACCAGTTCCGGGCTAAAGCTCGCCGCCAGGTTATCCCCGCCGCTTTCAATAAAGATCAGGTCAAGATCAGGAAAGCGCTGCATCAGATCACCCACCGCTTCCAGATTGGCGGACACATCATCCCGGATAGCGTGATGTGGGCATCCGCCAGTTTCAACACCGGTAATACGCTCAGGTGCCAGGGCACTTAAACGCGTGAGAATAGCGGCATCCTCTTTAGTGTAAATATCGTTGGTGACCACGGCAATTTCAAAGTCACTGGCAAGCTGCTTGCACATTTTTTCAATCAGGGTTGTTTTGCCTGTGCCAACCGGCCCCCCCACTCCGATAATCAGCGGTGGCAACTCGTTGATGGATTTTCCGTCAATCACAACAGGCATGGACTGATTGTGGTTATCGTACATAAGTTACTCCTGAAAATTAAGCGGTCAACAAATGGGAAACAACATATAAGCCAATAACAATACTGCCTCTCGAAGCATTAACTGTTAAACAAACGCCGGAACAGATATTCATGCTGCATCGCACGGATATCGAGTGCCGGTGTAAATGATTGCATATCATCCAGCGTGGCTGCCAGCGCAATGTCCGCAGCTTCAGCAATCGCCGGTTGCAAGCCCGTGATAACCTGTTGCGCCTGCGTTTGACCCAGGCGCATCAGTTTAATCGCCGCCGACACCTGTCCCGAAACGAGATTATAGCCGTAACCCACCAGAACGGATCGTTTATCCATACCCAGCGACCCCGCCAGCAAACCCAGCGCCAGCATATAATGGCCTGACGCGCGATTTTCGCGGATCGCGGATTGATAGCTTTCCATGAAATCATCGGGATACAGCGCTAAAGTTGTGCGCAGCATTTGCCGTCCAACCCGCACACTCGCCTCACGTGTCTCCTTCACCAGCTTGAGTGCCGATAAATACTGATCCAGATACAGCAGTACAGCTTCGTCACGCGCCTGATAGATATCCATCGCGCTGTGCAAGGCAATCATATCCTGCCGCGCGCTGCCAGCCAACAGCCGCGTATGCAGATACGCCTCCAACTGCTGCGCATCGCGGATAACGCCCTGCTGCACATAGGTTTCCAGCCCTTCAGAATGCACAAATGCACCCGAAGGAAACATCGAATCGCCTAGTTGCAGCAGAGTCAGGAGTTGCTGGGGGTCAATTTGCACCGGACACCCTTAGAATAAAAAGTAGCGCTGTGCCATCGGCAACACATCAGCAGGTTCACAGGTGATATGCACACCATCAACGCGCACTTCATAGGTTTCCGGGTCAACTTCAATATTGGGCAGATAATCGTTATGGATCATATCCATTTTGGTTAAACCACGGCAGTTTTTCGCAACGGCAATCTGTCTGTTGAGGTGAAGTTCTTCCGCAACCCCCGCTTCGATCCCGGCCTGCGACATAAACGTAAACGATGTACTTTGCTTGGCACGGCCAAAGCTGCCAAACATCGGGCGGGTATGACTCGGCTGCGGAGTCGGAATTGAAGCGTTAGGATCACCCATCTGCGCGTAGGAAATAAAGCCGCCTTTGATAATCATTTCCGGCTTCACCCCAAAAAAGGCGGATTTCCACAATACCAGATCAGCCACTTTACCGACTTCAATCGAGCCGACATATTCCGAAATCCCGTGGGCAATGGCCGGATTAATCGTATATTTGGCAATGTAACGTTTCACACGGAAATTATCATTTCTGGCGGGGTCAGATTCCAGAGAACCGCGCTGAACTTTCATTTTGTGAGCCGTTTGCCATGTCCGCATCACTACCTCACCGATGCGACCCATCGCCTGCGAGTCGGAGGCCATCATGCTCAAAGCCCCCATATCGTGCAGGATATCCTCAGCCGCGATTGTTTCGGGGCGAATGCGTGATTCCGCGAAGGCCAGATCTTCTGGGATAGAGGGGCTCAGATGATGGCAGACCATCAGCATATCAAGATGTTCATCAATCGTGTTGACCGTAAAAGGTCGCGTGGGGTTAGTAGATGATGGCAGCACATGCGGAACCCCACATACTTTAATGATGTCCGGCGCGTGTCCGCCCCCGGCACCTTCCGTATGATAGGTGTGAATGGTGCGACCTTTAAACGCCGCAATCGAATCATCCACATAACCCGCTTCGTTCAGAGTGTCCGTATGGATAGCCACCTGAATGTCGTAGGCTTCGGCCACACTCAGCGCCGTGTCAATCGCAGAAGGAGTAGTCCCCCAGTCTTCGTGCAATTTCAGACCAATTACACCGGCTTCGACCTGATCATTGAGGGCGGCAGGCAGCGACGAATTTCCCTTGCCCAGATAACCGATGTTCATCGAAAAACCTTCTGCCGCTTCCAGCATCCGGTAGATATTC
>JBBSQD010000347.1:0-5734 GCA_038258185.1 Aggregatilineales bacterium
TTACTTTATGTGCCTGCCTGGGGTCTTCCAGATCGGCAAATAGGTACTGTATGCTGAATTCGTCCAACGCTTTTTCTCCATCTTTCCTCAGTCTTTCTCATTTTGACTCAGATGGTGTTCTTTTTCATGCGTTAGCCCTGGCTTAAAAAGATGTAATACAAGACGTCTTCCTGCTCACTGCGGGATAACGCTAGTATCACTATAACACCAAAACCTGACATCTAGTGTCAGGCTTTGCTTCGACTGTAATAATGAGTATGTTCAAGCCGGCGAGAAGGTTCTATTCTGCTTCTTCGACCACCACCAGCGGGAGTTCATTAGGGTTACCGGAGACACTGACCGTGAAGTAGGCCACCCAGCCTTCGCTATCCTCAAACTCAATGAGGAGCCAGTTGTTGCCCGTGTCACTACGGCCCGTAACGCTGACCACATCGCCCTCGTGCAACTGGCCGATGGGATCATATTCCATGCCGGGGCCGCTGCGCACATTAATCGCGCGAAATATCTGAGCAGTCACGCTGCCATTGGGCACATCGTTGAGCAGATCGGCGTCGATGCCGGTTGCCTGATCGAGAATCGGCAGCTCGTCGGCCTGCCCGTTTAAGGTGACCGTGAAATAAGCCACCCAACCCTCGATGCCTTCCAGATCAAGCCGCAGCCAACTGGTGCGTTCATCACTCCGCCCCAACACAACAACCTCATCGCCATCTTTTAGCTGGGTGATCAGTTCAGATTGATTCGATGGCTCAGCGCGGACATTGACCGTCCGTAGCGCCAGAACAGTTTGATGTTTGACCGGACGTGTGATACTAATCGCGTTGCGCGGTCTGGCCTGGCTCAATTCGCTGAGATCCGTATCAAGCGGAAGCGTATAACCAGCGATCCAGCCTTCGCGTCCGCTGCGTTTCAGCCGTAGCCAGGACATGCTGCCGGTATTCTGCCCGGTGAGTGTAATCTCTTCCTCAGCATCCACCCGGCCAATGCGCGTGTAATCCAGACCGGGGCCGCTGCGGATCACAATTTCACGCTCCGTCAGCACATGGACAGTATTGCTGAGATCGAGCACTGGTGGGGGTGTTTGCGCCTTGACCGGCGTCAGGGTCAACAAAATAAGGCCGACCGCAACAGTCGGCCACAGAATGCGTGGGCTGAATAAAGATGTGTATTGGGTCATAGACTTAACGATAACGCGACTCCGCTGCCCACATATCCGGGTCTGCTCCCATGTGCTCTTTAATCGGCTGGGTCGCCTGATCCAGCGCGTGCAGCACTTCGTCGGAAAGTTCGACATCTGCCGCCAGCGCATTGGCGACCATCTGCGCCGGGTTACGAGCGCCCGCAATCACTGACGTGACCGCCGGTTGATGAATCAGCCATGAGAGGGCGAGATGCTCCATCGGATGACCGATCATGTCCGATAATTGTTGTATACGCTTGATGGCCGTAAAGGTTTCAGCCTCGGCACCAGCCTCACCATGTTTGGCCTGTGGTCGATCCGTCGAGAAATGACGGGTACGGGCGCGGCCTTCGGGCACATCATCAGCTTTTGTAAACTTGCCGGTGAGCAGACCCTGCTGCAATGGGCTGTAAGGCAGAATGCCGATATTATGCTCGACACATTTGGGCTGAATATCGAACTCAATGGCACGCCACAACAGACTATAAGGCAGTTGGTTGGTCTGGAAATGACCGACTTCCAGCATTTCGTCCATGTCCACCGGGCCAAAATTGGAGACACCAATCGCGCGAATCTTGCCCTGATCGCGCAGACTTTCCATCGCCGCCATGCTGTCCTCAAACGGAACCTGACGGCTGGGCCAGTGAATCTGATAGAGGTCAATATAATCGGTGTTCAGGTGCAGCAGGCTGCGCTCACACGCGGCCTGGATCTGATCCGGCAGCAGGTTCGACTGGCTGACTTTGGTAGCGATAATGGCGCGGGAGCGGTTCTCGCCCAGACCACGCGCCAGCAGTTCTTCCGAATAGCCGTTGCCATAGCCTTCAGCCGTATCAAAGAAATTGATCCCGGTATCCAGCGCGGCGTGGATGGTGGCAATGGTTTCGCTTTCGTCCTGTGGCCCCCAGGTGTTATCGCCGACGATAGCCCAGCAGCCCATAGCAATGACCGATACGCTGAGATCTGTTTGACCTAGTTTTCGATATCTCATAACCTCAAATTTCTCGAAATAGATGGTGTAAAGACGATAGAGTCTAGCTTACCAGAGGAAGCCCGTTTCGTCTAAATGCTTTACTCAACGATTGCCCATAAATCTATACTTTGCGATGATGGAAATGTTCCGCCTTCGTGTGAAATAGCGAGCAGCGAGCCATCAGGACTTAAGGCAATTCTGTTAATTTGATATAACGAAGAAATAAGAGTAAATTCATCAAGTTTTTGCCCGGATGAAACATCATAAAAGGTAAGGATGTTTCCAGCCGCAATAACAATCAATCTTCCATCCGGTGTAAATGTCAGATCACCATCGCCACCTACCCCTTCGATAACACGGGTCATTTGCTGTGTCCTGATGTCGAACAGATAGACAGCCGGTTGAAGGGGATCGGCTTCTCCTTCAATAAATGCGCTAGTCGCTAGCTTTGTCCCATCAGAACTGATGGCAAGATGTCCGCGCGGCTCTGTTCCAGCAGCCGACTGAGGCAGATCAAAGATTGCTAACTGTTCACCCGATGCAACATCCCAGAAACGCAGGGTGTTTTCTCTACTGCCGACACTGGAATGAGGCGCGCCACCTCTGGAAATAAGCATATTCCCATCTGGGCTGAATGCTAATGCGCCAACAAGTGTATGACCTTCAAGTCGCTTGACATCAGCCTCTTGCGTCCAAAGCTCGATACTCCCATCCCAATTTGCTGAGGCTAACAGGGTCCCGTCAGCACTGATTGCCGCAACCCCACTATAATCTGGAGAGCCGAAACTTGATGCCAGAATCTCACCTGAGGGCAGTGACCATGTGTTTAATTCACCATAAGGGATGCCTGCGGTTAAAAGAGTTTGATTGTCCGGATTAAATTTTAAGGCACCTAATCCACCAAAGGGATCGGATATTATGGGAGGAAGACGCAAGGGTTCAGCCTGAGACGATGAAACAGCATGAATCCATATTGCCCACGGTGTGCTGATTGCGAGGTTAGCGCTATCGGATGACCACGCTAAATCCAGCGGCCAACCATACTCAACTGTGGTAACACGTTCTAAATTGCCAAGGTTATCAGCGGTAATGGGAATGTGATCGGCACGAACTTCAATCGTCTGTGAAATGGGTTCCAGCACATACTCCCCATCTTGTGTTTCAACTACCCAGCCATTTATTATATTGTTGTCTACGGAGAAGGACAGCGGCCACCAGATGAGTGCTTCGGCACAGACAGGTTCGGCAATAAGCCATACAGATGTACCGTTCTCTAGAGTCGTCGTAATTTCGGAACTTGTAGCATACTCGGTATAGAGGCTAAGGGGTTGCTGCGCAGAAACTTGTGTCAATGTTCCCCCTGTTAAACGGGAATTTGCCACTTGGTCAGATGTGCAACTGGTTTGCGCCTGAATGCTCGACGACATCCATAGTACTATGGCAAAAATACCCATTATTCTCATACTTTTACACTCCTGATACCTTGTTAACAGAAGTCTATAATATAATAATTAATTTTGAAATGGAAAGTTTTATAGAACGGTTTGTGGATTTCAGGTTAGTGACACAGGGAAGGAATGGAATATGATTGTGAACGTACTGGAGAATGGCTGGGAAGTGATTTTCCAGCGATCCCACGCGCTGCTGGCGGCGGAACTGGCTGCGGCCTGGGCAGAAGATTATCGGCATCACCGCTGGACAGAGACGATTGTTGCGATTGCCCAGCATGACGATCAGGAAAATTACTGGGAAGGTACGCAGCATTTGTCGGAGATCGGCGCACCGCTGGATTTCACGCAGGTCAGCCTGGAAACCAGCGAGATTCAGGCGCGGACGGTGATCGCCAAAGCCTATCAGCAAAGCCTGTGGGTCGCGCTGCTGATCTCGCAGCACAACAGTTTTCTGTATAGTGAGATGCGCGGCCAGGATAAAGCGCTGGATAAATTCCTGGACGAACAGGACGAAAATCAGAAGCAGTGGCGCAAAAAGCTGGGCCTGTCTAAAAAGGAAGCGGAGTCGGCTTATACACCGCTGCGCTGGGCGGATCGTCTGTCGCTGATTTTAGCCAAGCGCGAACTGCCGGATAAGGAACGCGCTCTGGAGATCGCCCTCGGCCCGGATGGTGAAGTGACAAAAGTGATCCAGCGCACGGATGGCACCATCACTTTAGAGCCGTGGCTGTTTATGGCGGACACAATGGACTTTTCGATTGAAGCGCGCACGTTGAAACAAATTGGCTTCAAAAGTGAAGATTCGTTTCATCAGGCCATTGATAAAGCGGAAATTGTGAAAAAATCGTGGCAATTTGTGAAGGTATCACAAGGGTGATTTGGATAGACTGCCGTCTGTGCGCCTTTAGGGGTCTATGATATAATATGGCTATTGTGCTGTTTATCACAAATCAAGTCACCCATTTTCCGGTGAGGAGCAAAAAATATGACGAATGATGCACACAAACGGCTGGTCATCCCTGGCCCGGTAGAAGTGCGCCGCGAGATTTTAGAGGCGCAGACTGAATGGATGATCGGCCACCGATCATCAGCTTTTGTTGACCTGTTTGCCAGCTTGCAGGCCAAGCTCAGACAGGCGTTTGTGACTGAAAGTCGGGTGTTTGTGAGCGGGTCATCTGGCACCGGCCTGTGGGAAGGCGCATCGCGCAACTGTATTCGTGATGATCGCAAAGCGCTGCATCTGGTCGGCGGTGCCTTCAGTGAACGCTGGGCGCAGATCAGCGAAGCCAATGGCAAGCAGGTCGATATCATCAACGTCGAGTGGGGGCAGGCCCATACGGCGGAAATGGTCGCCGAAGCGCTGGAGAAAGCCACCTATGACGCAGTATGTGTCGTCCATAATGAAACCAGCACAGGCGTAACCAACCCGATTAAAGCGATTGGCGAAGTCGTGCGCCAATATGATGACACCCTGTTTCTGGTCGATACCGTCAGTGGTTTCCTGGGTGCGGAGCTGCGCGTCGATGAATGGGGCATTGATATCGCCCTGACGTCATCGCAGAAAGCCTTCGCGCTGCCACCGGGAATCGCGTTTGCCGCGGTCAGTGACCGTGTGCTGGAACGTGCCGCACAGATTGAACACCGGGGCTACTACTTCGATTTTATCGAGCTGGAAAACAGCCTGGTCAAAAATAACACACCGTCCACCCCGCCGATTTCGCTGATGTTCGCCGCGAACAAGCAACTTGATGATATTCTGAGCGAAGGGCTGGAAAACCGCTGGTCACGGCACACGCACATGCGCGATCTGACGCATCAGTGGGCGCTCAGCCGCGATCTGGGTCTGTATGCCGAGGATGGCTATCGCTCCCCAACTGTGACCGCTGTCGCCAATACCAGAGATTTCAGTGTCGATGACATGGCGAAATTCATGGGCGGCAAGGGCTTCAGCATGGACAAGGGCTACGGCAAGATCAAGGGTAAAACCTTCCGTATCGCGCACATGGGCGATATGCAACCGGAGATGCTGGAAGAGGTCTTATCCGGCCTGGACGAATTCTTAGGCTTTTAACGAAATACCCAATCAAATCAAACCGAGGGCGCAGCGATTGCGCCCTTCTTTATGTCCCGCAA
>JBBSQD010000348.1:0-5723 GCA_038258185.1 Aggregatilineales bacterium
CGGATGCGCGTGAATCACACCCGTGCCATAGGCGTTAAATTTACGCAGCAAGCCCAGATGAATATTCGACTCACGCGAGAGTGTCCCCTTCCCGTCCAGAATCTTGCCATCCAGATCGACCACCAGCACATCTTCCGCCTCAAGCTGCCACTGCTGTGCCTGACCGGCTTTCGATGGGGTGAGGCAGATCAGGTCGCCCACACGGGCGCTCATATTTCCCCCACAGGCATCTGTTAAATGGCGATCAAACAGCATCCCACCCAATTCGGCAATCCGTTCACGCATCTTGTCAACGGCTTTATCGCGTACCAAGTCCATAATTGTGTTCCTTTCACAGCGGATACCCGGCAGGCAGGCATTCGCAAATAGTCTCCGAAAGTCATCGCTGTATTGTAACGCGCCTGAGGCTGATGTCACCAGATCTTATTTGTGGCCTTCTCACGCACAACAAAAAGCCGCATGGTTCTCCATGCGGCAAGGTGAAATACAGACACCTGCAAAACTTAAATTAATCGCCGACTGCGGGGATCGGTGAGGCTGCGGGACTTTCGTAACGTTCCAGACGCCGAGTCACGGCTGTCCAGATAATCAGCATCAGCAGCGCGACGGCCACGGTACCAAAGGCCACAACACGAACATTTTCCACGCCCAGCAGATCAATCAGGCTGCCATGCACCAGCGTACTAATCACAGTAGCCAGATAAAACGCCGCCATATCCATCGAAAAAACCCGACCCAGATAAGCATCCGGTGTGCTTTTCTGAATAATGACGGTGCTGTACGTCCAGTTGGCCGAGCCACCCATCGCCCGCAGAATCAGCGCCAGACAGACGATCACCAGCGATTGCGCCAGTCCGAGAAACACCCATGCCAGCATAATCCACACAAAGCCGATCACGATCAAACGGCGCAGAGTCAGGACACTGCCATCACCAAAGCGATTCAACGCCAGCGGGCCGGCAATCGCGCCAATGCCGAACGCGCTGTACATCACCCCCAGCGCCAACTGTGCGCCATCCACATTGGCGGCGATATTCAGCGCAAAAAACTGAGTGGCGTAAATCGTCATGAGCGTATCGACATTGCCCAGACTGCTGCCAAATTTAATCAGCAGTGCCGAGGCCACGCCCGGTGTCCGCCGCAAAAAACGCACCCCTTCGCGGAAGCCTTTATCCGGCAGATTACCGTCCGCATCCGGGCTATCAACTGTGTTACCTTTATAATCCCGAATCTGTATAATCAGAACAGTCGCAACCAGGAAGGTGGCCGCATCAATCAGCAGAGCCGTCTGCGCACCCAGGAAGGCGCCTACCAGACCACCGACCACCGCGCCAAATGCCAGCATAGCCGACCACGTCACACTCGCCAGCGTATTGGCGATCAGTAAACGATCTGCCGGTACAAGATTGGGAATCAGGGCGGATTGCCCCGGCTCGAACACGGCTGACAGAATAAACTGCACGACCGACAAAGCATAAATCAGCCATAATAAATCGGGATTATAGGCCGCCGGGATAAACAGCAGCACCACACCCGCCCGGATAAGATTACTGCCGATCAGCAACATTTTACGATCAAAGCGATCCACCAGCACACCGGCAATCGGGCTGATAAGCATCGGCGGGATAAAGCGCGCCAGCAGCAGACCACTCACCGCCAGGCCGGGATTATCCGGGCTGTATTTGACCACCAGCACGGACAGGGTAATGGTCGAAAACCAGTCCCCTAATAAGCTTACAACCTGCGACAGCCACAGCAGGGAAAAACTGCGATTCTCGCGCAACAAACGAATATAGTCATTCACAATGCTTCACCTCTAGAATACCTACACAGTCTATCAGCATCGATAAGCGGCTCACAAGTGTCCAAAAGACCAGTTTGCAGCCATCAGAAAATCGATTGTAAAGCGGAAATATCAGTCCTAAATTTGTGACTTTGCAATGTCAGTGGACGTAAGGTTAATCACGACAGGCAATATGCTGATGATGAATGCCTGCTTTTGACTTTCGCCGGGTGTTTTGTCCTCAAAGCGCCCCGCTCTACGATGAAGGACTTTCTAACTTGAGCGAATGGATTAAAGTTGTCATTTTAGGCATTATCGAGGGGCTGACGGAATTTCTGCCGATTTCGTCCACCGGTCACCTCATCGTCGCAGCCGCCGTGCTGGACTTTCAAAGCACAACCGCAGGCACCTTCGAAATTTTTATTCAGTTAGGGGCGGTGCTGGCGGTGGTCTTCTACTACCGGCGTGACCTCTGGCAGCAGGTGCGCAACGTCCCGTCTGACCGCGACACCCAGATCTTCTGGTTAGGCATTCTGGTTGCGGTCATCCCTGCTGGCATCATCGGGTTTCTGCTGCGCGACTGGATTAAAGAGGTCTTATTTACCCCCGCTGTCGTCGCCATTTCGCTGATTTTAGGAGGTGTGATCTTTATCCTGACGGAGCGCCGTCCACCACCCGCTGAAGAAGTCACGACGCAAGATGCGGAACATCTGACGCTGCGTCAGGCGATCATTGTCGGCATCGCGCAGACGGTAGCCTTCATCCCCGGCGTATCGCGTTCCGGTGCGTCGATTATCGGCGGCATGCAGGCCGGACTGTCGCGTAAAGCCGCTACCCAGTTCTCGTTTTATCTGGCGATTCCGACCCTCGGCGGCGCGACACTCATCGAACTATTGGATGTCATCAACGAGGTCAACGGTAACGATCTCGCCCAGTTAATGGTGGGTATGGTCATCTCCGGCATCATCGCGTGGTTATCGATTGACTGGCTGCTGAAGTTTGTATCGAACAACACTTTTGTGGTCTTTGGCTACTATCGGATTATCATTGGGCTCATCATTCTGGTACTGGTTTCCCAGCAAATGTTATAAAATACGATAGAATTATGGTCTGCAAGACAGGTTTTTGGCCTGTCTTGACACTTTTCACAATTTTGCTCAATCATACAATTCTGTAATTGGGTTACAATGTATGAAAGATCATTATCAAACGGAATTCTATCCATGCAGTATGAAAACCACACAATGGACAGCGATACCAACGACGACTACAAACAAAAAATTCTTGTCATCGAAGATGAACTATCGCTTCGCAAAGACATTATCGAAATGCTCAACTTTGAAGGATTCGAAGTTGTAGAGGCGGAAAACGGACTTGCAGGCGTAAAAGTGGCTCGTGAGCATCTGCCCGATCTGATCATTTGCGACATTATGATGCCAGAGCTTAACGGGTATGAAGTGCTCGAAGAGCTTCACAAAACATCGGACACCAAAACCATCCCGTTTATCTTCCTCACTGCCCGCACCGACAAGCAGGATCGGCGCAAAGGGATGGACGAAGGCGCAGATGATTTCCTCACCAAACCCTTCAATGTCGAGGATTTGCTGAATACGATTCGTGTCCGTATGGAAAAACACGAACAGATTATGGCAAAAGGCAGCCAGCGTGTCAGCAGTTCCATTATTTTGTCGATGCCGCATGAACTGCGCACACCGCTAACCGTCATCCTCGGTTTTTCCGACATTCTCATGGCGGACTACGCTTCTATGGAAGCCAAACGCACGCTGGAAATGGCTGAGCATATCAACAAGGCTGCCCTCCGCCTTTATCATCTGGTGGAAAATTATCTGGTGTTTGCGCAGATCGAAATCTCCGCCGCGGATGAAGATTTTGTCAATATGCTGCAAAAAGGTGAAACCACCCAGGCGCATATTTTCGTCCGCTCGCAGATCATGGCGAAGGCCCAGGTACACAACCGCGAAGATGACCTGACTATGGACATCGCGGAAATTGAGCGCATTAATATGCGCGAAGACCTGCTCAAAAAACTGGTCGAGGAACTGGTGGATAACGCCTTCAAATTTTCAACCAGCGGCTCACCGGTAAAAGTCTCAATGGCTGTTGAAGATGAGCATCTCGTGCTGCGGGTGAATGACAAGGGACGCGGCCTGACCCCCAAGCAGATCACGCGCATTGGCGCGTACATGCAATTTGACCGCAAATTACACGAGCAGCAGGGTTCCGGTCTGGGTATGGTCATCGCCCAGCGCATTACCCAGCTCCATAATGGTCAGTTCACCATCGAGAGTGAGCCTAATCAACATACGACGATTATCGTCAAGCTGCCTTTGAGCGCAGCGCCAGCCCAGGAATAGAGCCTCCAACTGCCGAATATGGATTTCTTTAGTCGGATTGCTTGCCCATTATCCGGCATAATGGTAGACTGACAGGAACTTCATCTTGCGCTACAAACGGGCACGCCTGCTGTCTTCGAGGAGGCTGATTTATGCATAAATATAACAAGCACCTGTCACTGGTGGTAAGCTGCTTGCTGGTGATTTTTGCCGCAACAGCCTGCTTCCAGACTGCGGGTGACAGTTTGGAAGATAGCGGCGTTGTTCAGGACTTCGTCACTTTAACGCCAGTCCCTTTTGAAGAGAATCCACAGGCCGCAACCGAAGAACCAACTTTCGATGCAGGCCCAGAGCTTCCATTAGATGCGACTGAAGAAGTCGCGATTCCCTTCCCGACCGAAACTGAAACCACAATACCACTTTTTGAAGAAGCAACAGCCGAACAGCCCACGCCAGAGGCACCAACTCAGGGCGCAGGCGATCAGGGCTTGTTTGCGACATCAACCCCGATGGCGAACCTGTCAGTACCCAATCAGGATGCTCTTGATGATTCTGCGATGACCGCCACCGCGATCATCTTTGAGGCGACCCTCCGTGCCGAGCAAAGCATCACGGAAACCGCACAGGCTGGCTTAGACCAGGGCGGCGGCGGGGTTATCTTCCCCACAGAGACACCTTTTGTGTTTGAACCGACCATTGATGCCGGTCAGGGGGGTGGTTTTGCAACGCAGGTACCCTTCCAGCCGACTCTGGCTTACCCACCGGGTTATGTCCAGGGACAGGATTGTATTCACGAGGTACGTCCGGGTGACAATCTCTTCCGGCTATCGCTGTACTATGGCATCCCCATTCAGGATATCGCCACACGTAACGGCATCGTCAATATTCAGATTATTATCGTCGGGCAGAAGCTGGTGATCCCCGGTTGTGGCACCACTGGCAACCCACCACCGCCGACCTCCGTACCGGGCACATACCCACCCTATCCGGGGCCGGGAACAGGTAACGGGCAGATTTATATCGTCCAGCAGTACGACAACCTGTTCCGCATTTCCCTGCGCTATGGAGTATCCATCCAGGCGATTGCCGCCGCCAACGGCATCTACAACATCAACCTGATTTACATCGGTCAGCAACTGGTGATTCCTTAAGGGGAATCACCAGACCTGAAGCGTTTTTGCTGCGTTTAGCAAACAGGGTAATTTATGGACGAGACGATTATTCACAGTGCCAGAATATTTAACGGTCATGTGGTTAAGCTGAGCGTCCACGAAGTGCGCCTGCCGGATGGCAAAACGGCCAAACGCGAACTGGTGCATCACCCCGGCGCGGTAGCCGTTGTCGCGCTCGATGCCGAGCAGAACGTGCTGCTGGTCAAACAGTATCGCATCGGCGCGGGTCAGATTCTGTATGAGATCCCGGCAGGTACGCTGGAACCTGATGAAAAACCAGAAGCGTGTGCCGAGCGAGAACTTCAGGAAGAAGCGGGCTATAAACCCGGCAAAATGGAAGCTCTCGGCGGGTTTTATACCGCTCCCGGTTACACCACTGAGATGATCCACATCTTCCTGGCGACAGAGCTGATC
>JBBSQD010000349.1:0-5694 GCA_038258185.1 Aggregatilineales bacterium
TCTTCCAGATCGGCAAATAGGTACTGTATGCTGAATTCGTCCAACGCTTTTTCTCCATCTTTCCTCAGTCTTTCTCATTTTGACTCAGATGGTGTTCTTTTTCATGCGTTAGCCCTGGCGGACAGGACATGGCATCCCGCAGGGAGGCTATCGCACGGCCATGTCACTCCGTGACCAACAGAGAAGACAACCATTCCACATTCACTATTGGTGTGTCCAGGGTGGTGCTGAGATCGCGTTCGTATTGATACAGGGAACGCAGGGTGTTGTTGCGCAGGACGAGCGTGTAATCATCCTGAACAATCGCCAGACTGTTCCCCACAGGCATGTAGTCGAACGCGTAGCCGGTATAAGTCCCGCCACCAGCTGGATTAACTGCCTTTTCTGCCACACGACAGGAATCACGGTCGGTTGCATCCGGGCAGGTCAGCACAATGTACTGGTTATTATCCTTCCAAATCGCCTCGGTAACCTGACTGCCTAATGGCAACATATTGGTTTTTTCACTGAAGGGAGTCAGTTCCAGCACACGAAATTCCGGCTCATAGGTGAGTAGAATGCGGTCATCGGGTGAGAGTGCGCCGTCGGGCAACTGCTCACCCGTGATAAGGTCGATAATTGCGCCGAAGCCCACTTCGCCTGTCAGCAGATAACGCCCGGTGCTGGAAAAAGCGCGCACCTCAAGCGGTGATTCGCTGAAAAGCTGCGGCTCCGAATCCGGCGTAAAGACATCCCACAACCACAAGCCGCGATCATCACTGAAAGCCAACAGGCGGCCATCAGGACTCCAGGCGGCCTGACCGATCAAAAAGCGCTTATCACGCAAGTCCAGATCAAACACGCGCCACTGCTGCGCCCATTCATCCTGCCAGCGCAAACGCTGATAGCGCAGCGTGTAGACGACAATCTGTGCCAGCGAACCCTGCGTGACCCAGGCCACCAGCGCATCACTGGTGGAAGAAAACAGAAATGCTTCTCCGGGGAGGGTATCGCCATAAGGCAGTTTAATATTGGTCACGCCATTAACATTTTGCAGGGTGACAAAATCCACCCCATTGGGAGAAAAGGCAGTGCAACTCAGCGTCATACAGCCGGGTTGATCGCGACGTACCATCTGTGGATCATCGGCGTCGATTAGCTGTGGGTCGCTGCCATCCACGGCGAGCAGATATTTCGCTCCACTTTGGGTAGTGATTAGCAACGGTGCGAACAATGGGTAAGGTTCATCCGTGAGTGGTGGTTGGGCGGATTCGCCATTGGCCTGCTGGATGAGGTCTTCAAATTCCCCTAAGGTGACTTCACGCATGTCGGATGTAAGGTTGTCATAAGGCGAGGGGACGTTTACTACCATCCCTTCTGGATTGACATACACTTTGGTGGGACGCTCTATCGTATTAAAGTTGTAGTAGATGCCATTGCTGAAGTGGCGCGGTGCCAGTTCATAAGCGCCATTGGCCTTCTGTTGCAGGAAAATAACGATATTATCTCCAGCCTGCAGCGGAGGGTAAACCCCATGGAAGCAACCCCCACTACTGAAACGCTCATTAGAAGCTGTCACCCTGGCTGGTTCGTACAGGGACAGCAGAATATGCTCTGGCCCGGGCTGGCCTTTGAGGTAGGATGCCACTCGCAGGACGCCGTTCTGACCGGCATCGTCGATAAGTTCCACCTGACCATGCACAATGATCTCAGCGTCATCAACCAGTTCCGGCAGTGTCATAGACACACCACCGCTACAGGCCAAAACCGGACTCACTGTGCTGATCCAGGTCAGACCGAGCAAAAATATCGCCGCGATAAACTTACACATAATCCTAGACCTTTCATCTGTTAACTGACCCCTCAAACTGATTGTATGCGCGTTATCGTGGCATTCTGTAAAACGTTGAAATGCAGTAGGTTAACCGTAAGGCATGTGCAAGGCCAAAACCGTATCCTAACTCCTTATACCGAATATTCACCAATTCTTTGATCTGCTGTAAACTAAGGCAGATTGAGGAGTCAGTCATGAGGACACAAGAATGAAAATAATCGTCGCGGGAACAGGATTCGTTGGCTTGACCCATGCCGCCGTTTGCTCGGAATACGGTCATGAGGTTTATGCCTATGATATTGATGAAAAACGGATCGCCGCTTATCGCACAGCAGAGCGTGAACCTATCGAGCATTATGTCAATGAGCCGGGTTTAGCCGCCGCCATTGCGGAAAATATCGACCGTTACCTGTTTTTCACCACCGAAATTGAATCGATTATCGAAGGTACGGATGCGATTTTCCTGTGCCTGCCGACACCGCCCAATCCCAACGGATCGTCTGACCTCAGCTATTATTTCAAAGCGCTGGATCATATCGCCCCGCTGCTGGCCAACCGTAAAGATCAGCGCCGCATTGTGCTGGTGAACAAGAGCACCGTGCCCATCGGCACTGCCCGCCAGCTGGAAGGCGTTCTGCAAAAATATAACGTCCCCAATGCCGGGGTCGCCTCCAACCCGGAATTCCTGCCGGAAGGTGACGCGGTCGAGAAGTCCCGCCGCCCGGATCGCGTCGTCATCGGCGCGGATACCGAAGACGATTTCCGCATTGTCCGCCGCATTTACTCGCAGTTTGTGAACCACGTCCGCATTCGTTATATCGAAACCACGCCGGAAACCGCCGAGGCGATTAAGTACACCGGCAACACGCTGCTACTGACTTACATCTCCTTCTGGAATGGGGTTGGTGCACGCCTGGGTGAGACTTTCCCGAATGTGATGATGGAAGACCTGAAGCGTGGCGTGACCAGTGATGGTCGTATCAGCACATGGGGTTCGTATGCCTCGAATGGTGCCGGTGGCTCATGCTTTGGCAAGGACATCCAATCGCTGATTTACCAGCTTAAGAGCGCCGGACAGGCGACTGATCTGCTGGAAGCGGTTTATCGCATCAATGAATATCAGAAAACCTATCTGGTGGATCGTGCCGTTCAGGAAGCCGATGTTAACTTTAATCACAAGACGGTGGCGCTGCTGGGCTTGTCGTTCAAGCAACGCACCAATGACATGCGTGATTCGTCTGCGTTGCAGGTGGTGGAAGCGCTGCTAGGCCGGGGTGTGCGGGAAATCCGCGCGTATGACCCGCTGGCGATGAACGAAGCGCCGCGTTATTTCAATCCGGAAAAGAATTATCTTTTCGAGAAGATCACCTATCACGAAAGCGCCCGGGAAGCCCTGGAAGGCAGCGATATGCTGTTCATCTCCACGGACTGGGAGGAATTCCGCGGTCTGTCGCGCACCATTGAACAAGCCGTACCCGCGCCCTATCTGATCATGGATGGTCGGCGCATGATCCCGGATTATACTGAACTGGTGAACAGCGGTTACAGTTATATGGCCGTAGGTTCCGCTTACATGCCGGGGAAAACCCACGCCAGCGAATCACTGGTGGCTGCTGCCGCACACGAGTAAGCACTATTACATATCCAACTCACTAAAAGCGGCACAATGGGTGCCGCTTTTAGTTTAACCTTATTACATTCAATATAAATATTCATGAGATTCTAGTGGAATATCCATAAATTTTGAGTAGCATAGAAAGTGTTGAATTGAGATATAAGGATAATCCATGAAGAAAATACTTTTGGTTAGTGCCCTGCTTCTGCTCATTAGCACGACCGCGTTTGCTCAGGAAGCGGTGACTGATGTCACTGAAGCGCCAGACCCGTCCACTTTCCGCTGGGAGCCTGTGGCTGAAAATCTTACTAATCCCCTGTACCTGACCACCGCTGAAGATGGTACCGACCGGATGTTCGTGTTGGAACAGGCTGGTCGCGTCTGGATTGTGGAAGATGGGCAAAAACTCGATACGCCCTTCCTCGATATCAGTGATCTGTCTTCGCAGGAAGTGCTGAACAATTACTCCGAGCGTGGCTTGCTGGGGCTGGCTTTCCATCCCGACTTTGCAGAAAATGGCGAATTCTTCGTCCATTACAGCGATACCAATGGCGACACGGTGCTGGCACGATATGTGGTTTCGGCAGATGACGCCAATGTGGCTGATGCCAGCAGCGCTGAAGTCCTGTTCACCCACGCGCAACCCTACGGCAATCACAATGGCGGTCAGATTGCATTCGGCCCCGATGGTTATCTGTACATCGGTTTAGGCGATGGTGGCTCACAGGGTGACCCGGAAAATCGCGCCCAAGATCCGGAAATCCTGCTGGGCAAAATCCTGCGCATTGACGTTAACGGTGAAGCGCCTTACGCCATCCCCGAAGACAATCCGGCCAACACGACCAACCCTGAAGTCGCGCCGGAAATCTGGGCGATGGGGTTACGTAACCCCTGGCGCTTCAGCTTTGACCGGTCAACCGGTGATCTGTATATCGCTGATGTGGGACAAAATCAGTGGGAGGAAGTCAACTTCCAGGCTGCTGACGCAACGGGTGTGGCGAATTATGGCTGGCGCCCCTACGAGGCCGACCAGCCCTACAGCGGCGAAACCCCGCCAGCGGACATGGTGCTACCTGTCGCGGAGTATGATCACAGCAAGGGTTGTTCGATCAGCGGGGGTTATGTCTATCGCGGTGAAGCCCTGCCGCAGCTTCAAGGTGTTTATATTTTCGGTGACTGGTGCTCGGGTCGCGTGTGGGCAAGCTACCGTGATGCCAGTGATAGCTGGAAAACCATCGAAATGATGGAAACCGGACGCACCATCAGCTCATTTGGTGAGGACGCGACTGGCGAGCTTTACCTGCTCGATTACTATGGCGGGGTACTGCTCAAACTGGTACCTGCCACTTAAACTACGGCGCAGCTCACGCCCGCTCTGAAAACACTCAGAGCGGGCGTGGCTTTTAATCAGGGGAAAGCTTATGGGGGAAAGAGATAAGTATCCGCAAAGCCGCTCTATTGGGGAATGGCTACAAGATCTAAAAGAATTTCAGACCGATTATGTCTGGTTGGGGGAAAACTACCCGGATATTTTCGAGGCGATTCGTGAGGGGATGCAGCGTCCGCACAGTGCGCTGGATGCGATTGAAGGGCTTAATCTGATCTTTCAATATGCCATGACGCGCAGCGAGTACAAGGAATTGCAGCCTCTGCTGTATGAGGGCTTACTACATGCGCAGTTTCTGGATGACCACGAAGCGCAGACGCAAATCTGGACGCGACTGGGTCATAATCATCTGCTGCTGGGGCTTTTGCGCGAGGCCAAATCAGCTTTTGAAAGTGCGTTCTACCATGATACTGCCCGGAATTCTGCCGACAACCTGCTGCTGACATATATTGGCCGGATTAAAACTGATGCGTTGCAATACCGTATTGATGAAAATATCGTCTGGAAAAGTTTCGATTTAGCCGGTAAAGTCCACACCCCTAACCTGCTCCCGACACTGTACAGCACCTTGGCGATGGCCTACCTGTTCACAGGTGAAACGATGCAGGCATTGGGTTATGGTCAAACCGCCTATTGTGGCTGGTGGAAACTGCGCAACGAAGTGGAAATGGCGAATACCGCTTTTATCCTGGCGGAAACTTACCGCAAAGCAGGTTTAACACGACACGCAGCCCACATGGTTGAGCGTGCCGACCAGCACATTCAAAAGACGGATTATTCGCATAAATCAGCTTTATTTGCCTATCAGAAAGGTCTGGATAATCTTCAGGCTGCGGATTATGAGCAGGCCGAAAGCTGGCTGCGGATGTCTCTCGCTCA
>JBBSQD010000350.1:0-5665 GCA_038258185.1 Aggregatilineales bacterium
AGTAGCCATCGGGTCACCGTGATATGTCCCACCTGCATAAAGCCTGAGATTGCGCAGGCATCTCAGTTCCTTATTTATAATGATATTGTAATTAAATTACTTTCTGCAGGTTAGGTGTTTATTAAAGCCATCTTAATACAAACTTAAACACTTTTTCAAACACTCCCAAAAACTGAGCGAGTCAGACCATAAAAAGCCACATCCTCAAAACAGTCGGCAGCATGAGCGCCTTCGCGATGGACGCCTTCCCGCACCAATCCGGCTTTGCCCAGCACTTTAGCGGATGCCTCATTGCGCACCAGACAATAGGCGTAAATGCGATTCAGATTCAGCGCCTCAAAGCCAAATTCAACCAGCTTGCGTGCCGCTTCCGTGGCATAACCCTGCCACCAGTAAGGCCGACCCAGCCAGTAGGCAATCTCGCCGCGCTGATGCAACGGGTTCACTTCGATATCCCCGTAACCCACCAGCAGAGAATCCGACTTGCGCTCGATACCGAAACGAAAAGCATGCCCCTGTGCAGCCTCGTCCTGGCTGTGTTCGATCATCTCCTGCGCATCCATCAGGGTAAACGGCTGTTGAATATCCATCAGCGTCCCGTTGACCTCCGGATCATTCAGCATCATCTGGACGGCTGGTGCATCCGTCATGGTGAGCAAACGCAGATACAGGCGCTCGGTTTCCAGTTTTGTCGCGATCATGATCCATCTTCCTTTTGTTGTTCAGCCGGTTGCGCGTTTTCCTCATAATCCCGGCGTAATATGCCATAGCAGGCCAGATCCAGCGGTTCACCCCATTTCATGACATGCTCGCGCTGGGTGCCTTCATAACGCATCCCCGCCTTCAGCATCACCCGACCAGACGCGGGATTAGAAGTGAAATGCGTCGCATAAACGCGATTCATATTGCGTTCCTCAAAAATATACTGAATGACCCGTCGGGCGGCCTCGGTCATATAGCCCTGCCCCCAATAGGGCACACCAATCCAGTAGCCCATCTCCGCCTGTGACAGTACGGTATTCTCACGAAAGCTGATCGCCCCCATCAGCGCATGATCGCTTTTGCCCACCAGCACAAAACTCACACCGCGACCTGTCGCCAGCGCACCGTGCACGGCATTGACCCAATGCAGCGCCATATCGTCGGGATAGGGATAGGGGATATTAAGCGTCGTTTCGGCAATCCGCCGGTCACCGACCAGCGTCTGAATCATTTCGGCATCAGTCAGGGCGGGTAAACGCAGCCATAAACGCTCCGTTTCCAGCAATAAAGCGGGTTCCATAGGCTATCCTTTCTCATCTGGGCGAAAAATATTACCCTGATTATGGCTGATTTATGCATCTCAACAGAGAGTCTGGCATCTCAAGGGTAAAATAAAGGTAGAGGCTATTGAAAATCCTAGCAAAAGATAACAGTATGTCGCGCCGCTGCAACCCCACCCCCAGGAAGAATTGCCCCAGGCAAGGAGGGATGAGGTCAGCAACACAACATTCCAATATTCAGACGCACTCTTAACCGTTTCCATAGAGATCAAACCATCTTATGACAAATAACTCTCGCTTTCCCTGGCGGTCTTTCGGGCTGCTGATGCTGATCGCGCTGCTTGCCCGGGGTTTACTGCTGGCCAGCGGAACCGTTTCCTTCCACAGTGACGAAGCCGTCGTCGGGCTGATGAGCCGCCATATCCTGCAGGGTGAGCGTCCGGTATTTTTTTACGGCCAGGCCTATATGGGCAGCCTGGATGCCTGGCTGGTCGCCGCTGGTTTTCGTTTGTTGGGCGACTCGGTACTGACCATCCGCATCGTGCAGAGCGTGCTCTATCTGCTGGTGGTCGCCACTGGTTTTGTGCTGGCATGGCGCTTATCGCGGCAAACGCTGATCGCTCTCGTGGCTGGTTTGCTGCTGGCGGTGCCTGCGGTCAATACGACACTGTATACCACGGCTACATTGGGCGGGTATAACGAAACACTGCTGCTGGGGAATTTGCTGCTGTTATTTTCGTATGCTGTTACTCATGATTATACACGATCCTGGTGGCGTTGGCTCCTGCTGGGACTGTGTGCAGGGCTGGGCTGGTGGACAAATGGCCTGATTATTGTTTACATTCTGCCCACCGCCCTGCTGATACTCTATGCGCTGATATGGAAACGCTCCCTGCCGCTATTGTCCGCCTTGCCTTACATCCTGCTGGCGTTGATCGCCTTTTTTGTCGGCAGCGCCCCCTGGTGGGTGTTCGATTTCACCCACGATCACGCCGCGTTAGGCACCTTCATCCGCAGCCGTCAGGTGGGCGAATTTGAGGGCATCGGCATTCCCTATGTGCCTCCCTCACAGCGCGCACTGGGGTTGGTTTTCATCGGTTTTCCGGCCTTGCTGGGGCTACGCTTTCCGTGGGAAGCGGCCTATTTCCTGCCGCTGATCGGCCTGCCGCTGCTGGTGATTTACATTCTGGCGATTTTCCGCCTGCTGCGTGTGCCGAATCCGCTACAACCGGACGCGCGTGGCCTGATTTTGGGCATGATCGGCCTGTTCTGCCTGATTTTTGTCGCGTCCACTTTCGGGGCCGACCCAACCGGACGCTATTTTCTGCCGCTGGTGCTGCCGTTAGGTATCGTGTTGGGGACTTTGGTTGCAGGGATTACAGCCGCATTGGCGGAGCGACCCGTCTGGATGCGTTGGGTTGCGCCGATTGTGCTGGTCGGAATGGTAATTGTTTATCACGCCCTCGGCCAGATCAGCGCCGCCAATAGCCCTACCGGCTTCACGACCCAGTTCGACCCGGTGTCGCATTTATCGAATGAGGATGACGCGGAGTTAATCGACTTTCTGGAAGCTCACAATCTGAATCATGGCTATACGAATTATTGGGTGGTTTTCAGGCTGGCGTTTCTGAGCAGCGAAAATCTGCAATACAGCGCGGCGCTGCCCTACAAAACCGACCTAAGCTACAATGCCGCCGATAACCGTTATGCACCCTATATGGAACACACCACCGCGGCGGAACGGGTCGCCTATATCACCAGCAACCTGCCTGCACTCGATGCGCAGTTAGCGGACTATTTTGCCGAGGGTGATTATGCGTACACTACCGAGCAGATCGGCCCGTTCACCATCTATTATGATTTCGCGCCGGAACATCCTCAGCCACCGGCTGACTTCACCAGATAAGGATTAGCCCCTACCTGTAGCCCGACCTTCTGCATGTGGTAAGCGCGTTCATGCAGGCTCATAATATCGACTGCCACCAGTTCGCGCGCCTGCGCGTGCTGGTAGGCATGATCCGCGCCAACACTGAACATATAATGAGTCCCCGCTATCACGCGAATATTGGCCGCCGGAAACTCCAGCTTACAGAGTAAATCGAGCATGGGCGTTAAACCCACCAGCGGATCACGATGGCCGAGCATCACGCGGAACAACTCGAAATTGCGCGGAATTTCCCAATCCCGCAGCGCCCCCATCGCCAGAATCGTCGCGCCGGTTGTGCCACGCGGAATCACATCGGTCTGGATACGGTGCAGTTCCTTGACATTATCCGTCGCACCCGTACACAAAATGCTGAGAATATAGGGCTTTACCGCGCGATAAATCAACTCAAAGGCCGGGATGCGATTGACCAAGCCCAGGCCGATGCCCATCGAGGTATAAAACGTCTGCTTGATTTCGTCTTCCAGCAGCAGCGCCGGAGCCAGCGCGTAACGCGTTTCCTCACCGTAGCGCCAGCCCAGCGGATTCGAATAGAACAGAGTCGCCCCGCCCATGCTGTGACCGACAAAGTTAATCACCTTCTGGCGCGAATCACCGGGTTGGCGGCGCAGTTTCAACACATCCACCCAGCGCTGAATGGCCCGCATGGCCGCCGGGGGATTGCATTCGTCCAGATGCGGGTCGCGCACAAACTGGCTTTCGCCAAAGCCGTTATGGTCGACCGAAATGCAGATGAGGCGACGATTACCCTGTGCGACCAGCGCCGGTAACAATTCCCAGATCGAATGCGTGCCCGTCCAGCCGTGGACAAAAATCACGTAGCCATCGGCATCGGCGAAACGTTCTGCCAATGCGTCATCGGATGTTGGATAATCTTCTCTCCACGTGACTTCCCAGGCCATATCACTGAGGCCGCTGTCCAGCAGGAAGCCATTGCCATCAAGAGGCGGGATCAAACCCGCATTGACCAGGCGCCGCAGGTTATACGTCGCGGTATAAGTATAATCTAAAGGGCCTGCATCGCGCGCAGAGTATCCCCCTGCCCACCCTAAATCGCCCATTTTATGCTCCTCGTTTAAGCATTAAGTTATCCACCAGACACCTGCCGCTGGTAAGCGCGATTATGCAGATCAATAATATCATCCACCACCAGATCACGATTGCGCGTGTGCTTGACCTGCGAGTCCGCGCCGACGCTGAAAAAATAATGCGGCCCCGGCACCACGCGGACATTCCCCGGTGGCAGCGCCAGCTTGCTCAACAGATCAATCATCGGCCCCAGCCCCACCAGCGCATCGACATGACCCAGCATCACCCGCATGGAGTCAAAGTGCTGGGTCGCGATATTATAATCGCGCAGTTGGCCCATTGCTGTAAACGTGGCCGCAGTCGTGCCGGGGTCGGTCTGGAAAGTCTGCTTTTCATGCGTCTGCTTGATAAAGTCGCTGGCTCCGGCACACAATACCGAGACAATCGGCGGCGTCACCGCGTTGAGAATCACCTCAAATGCGCTGATGCGATTGACAATTTCTGTCGCCAGTCCCAGGCTGGTATAAAACGCCTGCTTGCCGTGATCTTCCAGAAGCAGCGCCGGTGCGAGGGCGTAACGGGTCATTTCGCCGGGAGTCCATAGCGCTGGATTGGCATAAAACAGAGTCGCGCCACCCATGCTGTGACCCACCAGATTGACGACTTTCTTATCCGTTTCGCGCTGTTGCGGACGCAGCTTCAGGGTTTCGACAAAATTTTCCAGCGTGCGCATGGCAGCCGGGGGATTGCATTCTTCGAGGCTGGGGTCACGGGTAAACTGTGATTGGCCGAAGCCGTTGTGGTCGATGGTGATCGCCACCAGCCGCGGATTACGCTTGACGATCATGGCGGGGAGCTGCTCCCAGATGGTATGGTTGCCCGTCCAGCCGTGGACGAAAATGACATAGCCTTCACCATCACCCAGATGTTTTTCCAGCGCATCATCACCGGTACGGCGTTCATCCCACCACGTGACCTGCCACGCGAAATCCTTCAGGCCGCCGATATCCAGCAGTTTGCTGTCGCGGATGTAGCCCTCACGCAGCAGTTTCTGCATGTTGTAGTCCGCAGTTTGTGTATTTTCCAGCGGGCCTTTATCGCGTTTGGTATAGCCTAATGCCCAGTCGACTGCGTGATATGCCATGTTGTTTTCTCCGTGCGATTGCTGAAAATCAGTATAGCACGGCTTCGCTGTAGCGGTTTAGAGACTATTCGATAGATGCGATTTTTACTCGTTCCATCGCTGGTCGATGTTGGCGTTGGAGCAGGTTCAAGCAAAACGGGCTGCCAGTGGGGATCGATTTCGCGTACATCGGGGCTATTGGTCAGGTTCACCACATTTTGCCCATCGGCATCCATAACTCCGAGGTCTCGTCCCTGAATTTGAAACACAATTTGCTGTCCATCCGGCGACCAGGAAGGGTTTGTC
>JBBSQD010000351.1:0-5661 GCA_038258185.1 Aggregatilineales bacterium
ACCAGACTGGGCGCGAATCATCTGTTCTTCGCGCGGTGAAAGCTTATACGCAGTCATCATCACAATTGCGATGCTTCCCAGAACAGGGCTCTGACGAATGCGCTCTGCAATCATCGGGCCGCTTACCTGCCCTGGCAGACGAATATCCAGCAAAGCCATTTCCGGTAATTGAGCGCTGGTCAGGCCATTATCGACATCATCAATCCAGTAAAGCGTCTCTTCTCCACTGGAAAAGGCAATTCCATCAACTTCCAGCAAAGCATACATTGCCAGAACGACATTAAACAAATCCGGTTCGTCTTCAACGACCATCCAGGTTGGCATAGCATCCCCTCCCGTTAACTTTAAATCAACCATATCACAACTATATTGTAGCATTGCCTAAAGAATAAACGAGATATGTATATATTTCTAAACACTGTATACATTTTTGTTGCATGCAAAATAAACACAGGGCCTATTGATTAAATATAATACCTAAAAATATTAATTTATAACCAGCGAATTTTAATCGTAATTTCTTCGAAGTGGCAAAGTAACCAGCAATAATTGATTTATCATCATCCGACAAGATAAAATCAGGCTCTCACCTTTAAATGGTCATGGAATGAATCATTTTGTGTTTTACTGCTTGAGAGGGTTCGTGCCAATCATTTACAACATCTCTTGGGCGCCCCCATTTTTCAACGCTATAAATTCTGAAATGAGGTCACATGAAATTACCTGCAGATAGTCAATTTGAGACGCTGAATCAAACTCAGCTTTCCGATGCAGACGCGGAACTTGCGTTACGGCATGCTCCACTCATTCAATTCGATATTAAAGAGCCCTTTTTACCCTCTGTAGTGGGGTTTACAGTCTTCCGACAAAATGCGCCTTCAAACTCTTTTCCGCGCGAGGTCACCTTACCTACTGGTGCAGATGTCGCTATTGAATATGCCATCTGGTGGGACTGGGATATTCAACATCTGTATGAATTGGAGCATATCTGGGTTTATCTGGATAAAGACGAAAAAGTGATTGCGACTGAGGCCAGTTGGCACGGAGGCTACAACAGTATGACTCTGGCAAACGGTGAGCCGCCGTTAAAAGAGAATCGCGTCATTCTATTCTCGGAGTCCGGCAAACATGCCTTTGCACCAGTCCGTGGTTGGATGATGGAGCGAGCCCCGACTACCCAGCGCGGTTGCACCAGTAAGGCCGGGATCATGGGTGTCCATGTAACGCCCCTGTTCGAAGGTCTGATTCACAGCCGAAATACGGTCAACAATCGACTGGTACACACTTATTTAGAGCAACAGATTTTTGAGCCCACTTTCGATTTCTCGAATATTTTTGATTTGAGTGCGGTTCCGCATGTTCCCTGGGATAATCTGTTTAAGTGGATACCTAGTCGCGTTGAGTGGTGGACCCAGGAACTAGCACGTACCATTGCGCCACAGGAGAAACGCTTCTTAAGAATTGCGCATCGTGGCGCCTCGGCGTATGCGCAGGAAGGCTCAAAGTCGTCCATTCAGAAAGCTGCTGAGTTAGGCGCGGATATGGTCGAGATTGACATTCGTTTCACGTCCGACCACATCCCTGTGATCGCACATGACTCTAATCTAAAGCGCGTTTTCGGCGTAGAGGGGGACATCAGCCAACTATCACTGGCAGAGCTTAGCCAGATTACCCCGGCTGATCGTGAGCCGATTATGACCTTTACGGAGATGGTGGAAACCTGCGCCGAACTGGGACTGGGTTTATATCTCGACATCAAGGAGTTAACCCCACAGGCCTTCCAGTATATTGTTGCCGATCTGGAAAGCCACCACATGATGAAATACACCATTTTCGGCTCGTTCCGCCCGGACTTTCTGGCGGAAATCAAAGCACATGTCCCGCACGCAACCACCTCGATTCTGTTTAGCTCAACCCATATCGACCCTGCTTCATTGGCCCAATCGGTTATAGCGGATTGCGTTCACCCCTGCTGGGAACGCTTCGACCAGCCCGACGAACTGCTTACACCAGATTGGATAAAGCGTGTGCGCGAGGCCGGGTTGGCCATTATCTGCTGGCATGAGGAAAGGCCGGAGGTCATTGCGGGATTACAGGCACGGGGCGTGGATGGTATCTGTTCCGATATGCCGGAATTGCTGGTTCTGTAGATGCCATCAACACGCGGATACCGCTAATGGTATCCGCGTGTTGATGGTTATAGTCCGATACTTTTCAGGTATTCGCGATTGTTGCCAGCGCTGCGTTTAGGCGCTTGCAGGTCATCTGTCAGAATGTCCTGCTCGACGATGGCCCAGCCGTCATAGCCCAGTTTTTCCATTTCGCTGATCACTGCCGGGAAATCAACTTCGCCCTGCCCCAGTTCACAGAAAACCCCGGCATTCACGGCCTCGAAATAATTCAGCTTTTGCTCACGGCACTGTTGGGCAATCTCGGCATTGCAATCCTTCAGATGAAGATAGCGAACCCGTTCACCATACTGCTTAATACATTCGACTGCATCACCACCTGCATAATGCCAGTGTCCGGTATCGAGACACAGGCCGACCAGTTCATCGTCAGCCCGAAGCAAGAGTTGTTCCACTTCATAGGGTGTTTCCACATAGCCAGCACAGTGATGATGAAAAACCACTTTAAGACCCAACTCATCATGCACACGACGTGCAATCCGATTCACACCGTTGCCAACCGTATCCCATTCCGCCGCAGTCAGAAATGTACCAGTGCGCCGACCCGCCTGCGCCACTAATTCGGGAACTGTTCCAGCATCATCTGCCAGCACAATAAACGGCGCGCCTAATGCCGCCAGCAAACGCCCCACTTGCAGCGCATGCTCTTCGCCAGCCTCATGCTTACTGGCATCAATCAGTTTCACAGGTACATACGACGACAGCAGCTTCAGATCGCGTTTTGTTAACTCTGGCCGCAATGTTTCCGGGTCAGTTGGCAGATAACCCCACGGCCCAAGCTCTAAGCCTGAATAACCCGTTTCAACAATTTCATCCAGCACCTGTTCGTAAGGATATTTCTGTTCCAGATCTTCAAATTCGTAAATGCCCCAGGAAACCGGAGCATTCGCCAAACGTATTGTCATGCTGATTACTCACCTGTTCATTAGAAATAAGCGTCACTTTATAGCAATCACTATTGACCCACTATTCTTCGCAATTGACGAGAATTTTCATCACTTCGCCGCCACTTGCCATTTGTTGCAGACCATAACCGACTTCATCCATCGAAATCACGTTGGTCACAATCTGCTGTAATGGCAGTTCGCCTGAAGCCGCCAGGGCAATTGCCTGATCGAAGTCCTGACTTTCATATACACGAGCGCCCTGAATCTGCAATTCGCGCAGAAATACCCGATGTAAGTTCACCTGAGGCGCAGCCGGAGGGGCGCTGAAAATACCGACAATCACCACACGTCCCTGCGCACGCAGTAATTCAAGCATCACGGCGGCGGCTGAGTTTGAACCGGTCACTTCAAACACCGCATCCACGCCACCATCATCCGTCCAGTCACTGACGTATTGGATAATGTCCTGCTCGCGGGGATTAATAACCTTAATCCCCAGGTTGAGCTCTTCGATCATTTCCCGGCGGAAGGTGTTAATTTCCGACAGCAGCACATTCGCACCCATATGTTGAGCCACCATCGCGATTAAAGCGCCAATCGGCCCGCCGCCAAGCACAACCACCGACTCGCCTGCCTGAACTTTACCCATCCGTAAGTCATGGCAGGCCACAGCCAGCGGTTCAATCAATGCGCCATATTTCAACGAGATACTATCCGGTAGCGGGAAGACAAGATTTGCAGGCACCGTCCACGAAGATTGAAATGCCCCCGGTCGGTCAACACCCAGCACCTGCAAATTATGGCAGATATAGCCGATACCATTGCGGCAGGCAGTACACTTTCCACAGGATTTCAAGGGCATCACCGTCACTCTGTCACCGACTTTAACCCTGTCTACACCCGCCCCGACTTCAGCGATTACGCCAGACATTTCATGCCCGATAATCTGCGGCTTCTCGACCCGATTATCCATATCGCCATAAAAAATATGCAGATCTGTCCCGCAAATTCCGCCATAAGCCACCTGGATACGGACTTGACCCACATCGGGCTTTTCCGGTTCGCAGATTCCAGTCCGAATTTGGCGATCACCTTCATATAAAACTGATTTCATTATTTATCCTCGGTATAAGCCAGATCATTTTCCAGCAAAGATTTTAAAATGCGGGGCGGGGTCATCGGCAGGTCGGACAACCAGATACCGGTGCTATCCGCGATGGCATTCGCCACCGCTGCGGCAGTCGGCACTACGGGTGGCTCACCGACGCCTCTGGCACCGAATGGGCCGTGTTCCGACGGCACCTCAATAATCACGGTTTCCATCTGTTGCGCACACTGGAGCGCGTCGGGCAGCGCATAATCCATCCATGTACCGGTGAGCAATTGCCCCTGTTCATTGTAAATAATATTCTCATACAATGCCCAGCCCAAACCCTGAGTCGCCCCCCCCATCATTTGCCCCTGAATAGCCAGCGGATTGATCGCGCGTCCCACATCCTGCACAATCACCAGTTTGTGGATTTTGACTTCGCCAGTTTCTTTATCCACTTCCACTTCAGCAAGTTGAGCATTGAAGCTGGGGGATTGGTCAGTAATGGCGTTGCGCCCATGCGCGTACACCGGCGCATATTCCCCGCCGAAGTCCATCGCCTTACGCGCAATCTCGCGCAGAGTCAAAGTTTTGGATGGCAGACCACGCACCTGCACCTTACCATTCACAATTTCCAGATCTTCGACCGCCGCTTCAAATTCCTCAGCGGCAATTTCCAACACCTGCTGTCGGGCGGATTCCGCAGCCTGCACCACCGCCGCGCCCGTGGTATAAGTCACTTTACTCCCAGCGCTGGAACCCGCGTACGGTGCGGTCTGGGTATCACCTGTGATAATGCGGATTTGATCGGGTTCGACCCCAAAAGCCTCAGCCGCTAATAATGTAAACCCTGTCCAGGTGCCGCTTATATCGGACGAGCCGACATGGATATGTATAAGACCATCCTGATTGAGCGCACAGGCCGCAAGCGCTGGTTCGGTGCCGCCCATCCAGCCACCCACGGCGATGCCAACGCCTCTGCCCTGTTTACGGGCTTCATCCCGGTTTTGCCAGACGGGATGATCGCGCAAAGTCTCTAAGACTTCGGACATGCCCATCGCCGGCCACGGATCATCGTCCGACATCGGGTCGCCGGGCTTCGCGGCATTTTTCAAGCGAAGTTCAATCGGATCCATATCGAGTTTGTGGGCGAGTTCATCCATCAGGCAATCAATTGCATAGATTACAGATGGAGCTCCGGGTGCACGATACGCTCCCGCAGACTGCTTAAAGGTTAAAACCTCCGTCGCTTCCATCCTGAAATGTTCCACCGGATAAAAACTGGTGAGCATAAAACCCAGGAAATCCGCCAGGTCCATCAGGTAACAACCACTATCCAGGTAAACTTCCCCATCAAGCGCGGTTAGCGTTCCATCATTTTTGGCGGCAGCCCGCAGCCGAATCTGAATCGGCGGTGCTGGGTTGGTCGCAGATAATTCTTCCATGCGTGTGAGAATCAGGCTCACCGGACGACCGGCCACACGCGCTGCCAGAG
>JBBSQD010000352.1:0-5627 GCA_038258185.1 Aggregatilineales bacterium
ATGGGTGATGAGGTCCGTATCACGGTTATTGCGACGGGTTTTGAGCAAAGCCGGGTGGCACGTGGGACATTGGCGGCACAGCCCGTCCGTCAGCAGCAGCAGCAGCCGCTGCGCCCCCAACAGACACCCCAGCGCCCGGCATCCACACCAGAAAATCAGCCGCAGCAGTATCAACAACGGCCTGCACAGCAACAGCCGGTGCAGCCTCAACAGCCGACGCAGCAACCGCCCCAACAGGCACCGCAGCAGCCTCCGGCGCAACAACCTCCCCCGAATACCGAATATTCCGGGCGGGTTTATGATGAGGATGACATCGAGATTCCGACCTTTTTGCGCAAACGTCGTTAATTAGGGCGGAAGCCGTAAAACTCTGACAACGTCAAGATTCGACCGGTCAGTTGATCAGCGCGTTAAGCTGGCAGACTGGCCGGTTTTGATTCCACGGGTAATGCGGGACGGCGCAGATAAAAGAAGATCAGTAACAACGTGACGATGCTTCCCAGAAAGCCTGTCGCCAGCCCCGGTGTCTGGTAACGCAGGGTATAGATGTGATCACCTGCCAGCATCGGAATGCTGACAAATCGCTCAATCGTGACCGGTGGGACAGGGATGCCATCGATAAACGCCTGCCAGCCGGGGAAGTTGGTTTCCTGCACGATCAGATAATAGGTTTGATCGGGGTTGTCCGGTGTGCGAGCCTGTAGTGTGATTGTGTCCAGACCATGATCAATCGAGTCAGGCAGAATCGCCGCTGCACGAGTGATCGTATCGGCTGCGGTCAGGATGTCGTCAGTCGAGGCGATCAGCGCATAGGGTAAGGCTGCTGGCAGACGATAGAGTGATGCTGCGGGAGCTTCCACGAAATCACAGGTATTGCTGCTGCGCACCGCGCCCCCATCCTGTTGACAGGCGATGAATTCGTTTTGGTTATTCTCGATAAAGCTTATCGCCAATTCATAGGCCGCGCCGCTGTATTCGTTGGAGGCAATCGCCCATCCAGCCATATCCAGCAGATGAGGCGAGTCGATGGGGATGATGTCGGGCAGCGTTTCGGGCTCCCAGCCTTCATTGAGCAGCCAGTTGCGTGTGCCGGAATAGAGATTATCGAAACCGGATGGTGAGTAAGGTTCCTGAACACTGGCAAACGGATCTGGCTCGTTGAGTGCGTTCATGCGATCATAGAAGACGCCGAAATTATTGACCGGGGTGCCAAAAGAAATCAGCTTGTAATTGACGCTCATTTCATCCGCAATGGCTGTGAGTACCAGCGTCATCAACAGCAGACGGACGATATGGACTGTCGAAAAACGGACAAAGATGGTGAACTGCCGGTTATTTCGCAACCATAATCCGCTGACGATGAGCCATTCCGCTACCATTGCCATCAGCACCAGCCACCATAAAACATCTGCGGCGTGATGATAATCCGCCAGGACGCGCTCATTCAAAAAGCTGTAGACCGAGGTGTTGTTGAGCACCAGTTGTAAGCGCGTTGCGTGATCCATAAAGCTGTAGATGAAAAACCAGAACCAGCCCAGTGTCGTCAGTAACAACAGAATTCCCAGCCGATTGCGGCTGAACACCTCAAATTTTACAAAGCGTGGTTGCAGACGCTGAATGCCGCGCCACAGCACATCAATTGACAGGCTGGCGAGAACGATCCACCACAGGGCGCCGATGGAATGCGCACGCCCCACATAGCGAAACTGCGACAGCAGGTCAATGCGGGCATAGAGTTCATGTAGCACCGGTGTTTGACCGGCACCCCACGTCATCATCAGCAATCCCAGAATCAGCGCCGCAATCGCTGCTCGTCGATAGCGCTCGGTGGGATAAATGAGCAGGGCAACCCCCAACAGCGCGATAAACAGCAGTACCGTCGGCCCGACATAAGCATAGTCCACAACCACATTCAGGGTGAAAGGTGGAAGCTGAAATATTGACCAGTCTTCCCACGGATAGATGTAATTATTGAGCGCCTGCGTCAGGTCGTAATAGGAATCATAAGCCGGGTCGAACTGGCCGGACTCGTTAAAAACAACCCCTTTGTGCGCGATAAAACCCTGAACTGACCAGATCGGCACAAACTGAATCAGCGCCAGACCGAAGCCAAACCCACCGCCGATCAGCACCCGTCGGATGCGCGGCCATTGTATCCGCCAGCGTCCCGCCTCTTTCTCGGCTATATGCAGCAGCAGGATAAACGCGCAGCACACCAGCGTATGCAGCGTATAGTAGATGTTCCCAGCGAAGAACAGCAGCGCAAACGCCACCGCCATCAGGACTGGCGCACGCCGATCAGTCGTGTGCAGTGTCCACCATAAACCCGCCAGCACCAGTGGCGGCCACGCCAGACTCAGCCCAAGCTGGAAGTGACCGCTGGTGTATTTGGCGATAATCCCGCCGCTCATCATATAGAGTGCGCCAGCCGTGATCCGCGCGACCCGGCCCACACCAATCGCCCGCATCAATGCCCACGCGTTGTAACCTGCCAGCAGCAGGCCGATCATGATAGCAAACTTGGAACCCTGCACCCCGCCCAAAAGCAGAATCGGCATGCTGTGAAAAGGATTGAACAGATAACTGAAGGCATTGTTCAGCAGAGGTGTGCCGGTGTTGAGATACGGATTCCAGGTGGGGACGTAACCGTAATTTTTAAGACCCAGCTCAATCGGCACGATGGTGCCCGCCAGCCGTTCATACTCCACCCCGCCGAAACGATTGGCAGGATCTAACCCACGCAGTGACAAATTCCGCAGCTCGCCAAATTTGGGCGTTGACAGGATAAAGGTGATATACAGCAGGCCAATCAACGTGATAATACCCAGCTCAAACAGCGTTCCGGGAAGCTGTGAAGGGCGTGGTCGATGGGCTGTTGGCGGTTTGCTGATAGCTGTCATCATTTTCTGTCCGATAGTGGCCGCGTATCTTTTACTAGTATGCCAGTTTTTATAGTGCGCACAACATAAGATCAGTTTAAGGATTCTCTTGATACTGGCGCATAGATTAAAAATCCATTTTCCCGATTTTTGTATAGTTTGACAGAAGCGATTTGGGCACATTTCCGGATTGTTACAATCACTCTCACCATGTGTTACGGACGATGTGGGATGCTGTGGTATATGTGGGAAATCCGTTACAACGACCTACTATTTTCTAACCAAACTAGTGCCGAAATTTAGTAGACAAACCCCTGCCATCATGCTAAAGTCAATAGCGAAGCACACACAGCAGTCAGTTAAATCAGCAACAAAGTCCAACCTGATCAATGGTTATAAAACCCCCATAAGTTAGACTGTTATGGGGGTTTGTTACCCTTTGCGATCAGCAAAAAGAACATTTGTTTCGATCTCTATTCCAACGGAAAAAGCCATGCAATGTCCATATTGCGGTGCCGATGACTCCAAGGTGATCAATACGACTCCTGATGCTCAGGGGGGTATCCGGCGGCGGCGCGAATGCAAAAACTGCCAGTTACGGTATTCAACCTATGAACGGGCAATGCTTTCGATTCCATTGCTGGTGAAACACAATGGTGACCGTGAAGAGTTTAGCCGTGAAAAACTCATTCACGGTATCCGTATGGCCTGTGCCAAACGGCCAGTCCCAGCGGTAGAGATCACCGGATTAGCGGAAAATATCGAAACGTCCTTGCAGCAAATGGGTTGTGAGGAAGTCCCCAGCCGGACTGTGGGGGATATGGTCGTGCGCGGTCTGCGCGACCTGGATGAAATCGCTTATATCCGTTATGCGCTGATTTATCTGGATTTATCCACGCTGGACAGTGTGCGCGCTGAAATCGATAAACTTGTCGATTCTAAATTGGTGCTGGCCCCAGGCACGAGTATCCACTAAACGCCCCGTGCGACCAGATTGATAGCATCTTATTGTATACAGGAGGGACAGGAATAGATGGTGCAATCCCACGAAAAGAAGAATGCGTTGCATGATCTGGGATATAAAATTTTTCTTGATCGTTATGCCCAGAAAGATATGACACGCTCTACGCTGGCTGTTGATGACCTGGTGATTGTAGTGGTCGATTCTAAAACGGGTCAACGTGAGATTGGCAAAATTACCAGGCTGGATTTGCCAACCGTCACGATTGAACTGCTGGACGGTAGTGTTGTCTCCCGCGATATCGCCAATGTGGACAAGCCGCTGGAAACCGAACCCGGCCAGATGATGGATCGCGTGGCAGCGGGGGTTGCAGCCGTTGAAGCTACGCCCGAATTGCAAAACGAATGGTCGGAGCGTTTCCGCTGGTTACTGGAAGATTGGAAGTTTGTTCCGGCAGGGCGCATCCTGGCAGCCGCAGGGACAGATCAGGAACTTACATTTTATAATTGTATGCCACCTGAACAGGAAATCCTGACGGCCAACGGTTACAAGCCGATTGCCGAGGTTAAATTGGGTGAGATGGTTGTGACTCATCGGAACCGACTGCGGCCTGTGCTGCATAAATTTGAGCGTGAGACCGAAGAGGATATTTACATCATCAAGCCCAAAAAACTGGGTTACGATGATTTGCGGGTGACAGGCGATCATAAAATTTATGTCATCCGTGACGCATGGGTGAATAAGCATCGCTATCGTGATGGATTGCGTCTCCAACAGGAGCCGTCGTGGATTCCTGCGAAAGAGCTGAAAGCCGGGGATTATGTCGCGGTGGCCTATGACAGTGAAGAATGCCCACCCGATGCCATTTACCTGCAAGATTTCATTGATGGCTATGAAACCGAAGCCGGTAAATTATTCAAATCCACTACTCGGGGACAGCATGGTTATGTATCGGATTGGGGGACAAAGGTTTCCCTGAATGACAAGTTGGAACTGGACGCCGAGCTCTGTTACGTATTTGGGCGCTGGCTTGGGGACGGTTGTGTGACTCATCGCACAGGAACCGATATTCCATCAGGCATTAAAATCGTTTTCGCTTTGGATGAGAAAGCCGAAGCTGAAGAAATTGCCAGGATTATCGAAGAGAAATTTGGCATCGTTCCGGCTTTGAAACTGAGCAGTACACAGCGCTGGTATGATCTGTGGGTCAATTCAATGCCTTTAGGCCAGTTCTTTAAGGCCTTCCTGGGCTATTATAGCTACGGGAAACGTATTCCAGAGCAACTGCTGCATTTGCCTAATGAATTGACACTGGCATTGCTGCATGGCCTGTTCAGTGCAGACGGTTATGTGTCCGATAATCAGCTAGGGATATTATTATCCAATCGAGTGCTGACCACGCAAATTCATCAGCTTCTGTTGCGTTTGGGTTATCTGTTCTCCATTAAGGAAAATACCCATCGATTGGGGCGTGTACCTGCTTATCGCTTGCAGGCGACGGCAAATGAATGCGGGCCACTGTTCGAGCGTTTCTTTGGGGTGCAGGCACCGGAATTTACTATGGACCTCAAATACTATATCGAACATGATGGCCTGCGCTGGGTACGGATCAATACCATAGACGTGGAGCGTTATGAAGGTATCGTCATGGATATTGAAGTGGATGAAGATCATTCCTTCGTATCCGCCGGTTTGGTGGTCTCCAACTGCTATGTGGTGCCGTCCCCCCGTGACTCGCGTGGGGGCATTATTGAGACGCTGCGCCAGATGACCGAGATCATGTCGCG
>JBBSQD010000353.1:0-5598 GCA_038258185.1 Aggregatilineales bacterium
CGGTCGTGCCTACGGTGGCGCTGCCGGTCAGACTGTAGAACACTAAGCGGTCAGACTCAAACATTACCAGCAGGCCACCCTCTACCAGCAGCGGAATCTCGTTCAGCGTCAGGCTATGAGCCGAACCCTCTGCCGCCAGCAGCAGCGCACCATTACCCCCAGCGGCACAGGTTTCAGTGTCGGCGGTCAGCACCAGCTGTTGACCGGGAGGGGCGGCTTCTGCCCCGCCGATGACCGGCAGTGCCATCAGCGCCTCGCTGCCCACTGGCGCGATGAGATCACTGCGAACCCAGGCGACCTGCCCATCGCGTAGTATCCGCAGCCATTTACCCGCGGCGTCGCGGCCATCGGCGCTATAAACAGCATCGTAACGGAAAATCCCGGCCTCAGTGAAGTCCGTGCCGGGGCCGCTGCGGAGCGTCAGGTTGTAGCCCATGCGGTTGCGAATATCAATCTGGATAGCTGTGCCCTGCACATAATCGGCCAGCTGCGCCCCGCCGAAAAGCAGCACGTCCATCCCTGCTGTGTCCGGCGCACCCAACCGCAGCGCTAATGGGGCAGAACTGTCCAGCGCATCCGCCAGCGGCAGCATCGCGCCCGTGCCGGTGCAGGCCTGACCCGCACTGATTGTCTCACATTGAGTAAGCAGTATTTCCAATTGGGCAGGGGTGGAGGGACACTCCTGAGCCAGCAGAGTTGCACTGTCAGCCATCAGCAGCAGACCAATAATGCCGAGCAGTATTCTGTAGGATAACCCATGTGTGTTCATTATTCCGCCGCCTCCAGAATATCCAGTTGAGTCAGTACATGATTCAGCGCCTGTAACGTGACCAGATTGCGCACGGCATAACCACTCTCCAGCCCCTGCGGCGTGAAGGTGGCCGCAGTGGCTGGCGCTATGGGTGCGGTCAGATGCAGCGTGTCGTCTGGATCAACGCCATAATCGGGCAGGGGTTCCAGCGCCGCCACCAGATTCACCAGGGGCAAATCATAATCCTGCGCGGCGTGGATAATGATCTGGTTGTATAGCCAGCTTTTTTCCACTTCTTCCGGGCGGATCGGCATGGTGGACAACACCGGCACCACATCCGCTGCCAGCGTTTCCAGCAGGATAGTCCGCAGGAAATAATCAAACGTTGGCCCGTCGAAAAACAGCACATCATTGGTGCCGAACATAATCAGCGCAAAGGCCGAGTTGGATTCGCGCAGCTCACAGGTGAGCGGGCTTTCATTGGTCAGGCAGACTTCGCTGTTGGCCCAGGTACTGTCGAGCACACTGGCCGTGCTGAAGCCTTCATCCGTGGCATAGTTAGGGCGGTTGAATGCATTGACCTCACCCTCGTCCACGGCATCGCGGAAATAGCGGATGACAAGCTCCAGCGTGGGGTATTCGCCCAGTTCATAGGCACCGCTGCCAAATGGTGTCAGGAAATATGGCGACCATGTCATCGAGTCACCCATTTTGGAAAACATGAAGGGGTCACGACCGGCTTGCTGACCACGCGCATAGACGGTGTGCATGGCTTCGCTCACTTCGGGCAGCACCGGCTGGGCCAGCACATCAATATCCGCGACCGTCTGCGGGTCAAAGTCACCGAATACCGGCGCAGCAAAATCATCGGGGGGGGCCTCCTGGGCGGTGAGCCATCCCGGCGCGACCAGCAGCCACAGCAGTACGGCGAACCCTAGCCAGCGGGTGCCATGCGGACAGAAACGTTTGTAAAAGTCGTGCATCACGTATTTGCCTCAGCATAATATGCAGAATAGGGGGACAGGGTAAGCTGGGTCAGCCTTCGCCACAAATGCGCCACTCGCCCTGTTCCTGTACGAGCAGATAAGGTGTTAATTCCCACTCGCGGTTTTCGCCATTATAACTGGTGACGATGCGGCCTTCACAGTCAACGCGTGACTGATTGTCGGATTGGTTGACGGCCTGGCAGGTCACATCCTCAAGCTGAGCGTTCATCGCTTCAAACGAGCGTGCCTGGATCAGTGCCTGGGCTTCCCACCCGGCACAGGATAACTGCTGCATCCGTGACGCATCGGCAGCCACCCGTGCCGACCAGTATTCGACGACGACGCTGCTGGGGTCGGACTGGCTACTGCATCCAGCTACTGCCATGACGACTGCGGTCAGACACAGGGCCAGTGTTAAAAAATGCCTCACGTTTTTTCTCCTGTATTCCGGTCGGATTTCAGTTTGAAAACCACCCCTGTGTTCAATAAAGGTTGATAATCAGGGACTAAAAGTATAGACTCGATTAAATCATCACGCTGATGATAGCGATTTAAGTCTGATTATAACGCTTGTCATGTGAACAGCGCGGTTTGGAGGATAAAACAATGATGTCTCTACTTAAACGCATACTGATCGCGATTGTGTTGCTGGTAACCGGCCTGAATGTGATCGCGCAGCCCGTGGTGACCGCTACCGTGGCCAACGTCAATCTGAATGTGCGCCAGCAACCTGACCGCAGCGCTGCCAGGGTCGCCCAGCTGCCACCCGGCACGCAGATGACTATCGAAGCCCGCAACGAATTTGGCGATTGGGTGCTCATCAATGCGCCAGGGGGGCGTGGTTGGGTGGCGATTGGCTTTATTCAATTTGATCACCCTGTGCGCATTATGGAAGAACTGCCGCTGTCAACCGAAGTCATAGGGGTCGGAGCCGCTGCTGATCCAGCAGGCGGCAGCGCTGCCCCCGCCGAGCCGACCGGCCCACCACCGGAACGGGTGGATTACCCGCCTGTATATTTAACGGATGCCGTCCGGCGGAATGTCCGCGCCATTTACGCCCGGGGTCAGCAGGCCGGTAACGGGGCTTTCTCATTTATGAAGATCGGGGAAAGCAACACAACCGCCACCGTCTACCTGTGTAACTTCGGCTGGGAGTCGTATGACCTGGGCGAATATGATTATTTGCAGCCTATCATTGATGGCTTTGACACCACCGACTCGTTCTGCCGGGGGAATCTGACCGCCCAGAATGGCTTTGCGACTATCAATGTGCTGGACTCTACTTTTGCGCCGTCAGATATCTGCCAGCCTAATCAGTCCCCGCTGGAATGTGAATATCAGCGCTCCAAACCGTCCTATGCGTTTATTTATATCGGTATGGCCGACCATGGGGTGATGACTGTGAGAGAATACCAGCAGAATATCACCACTATCGCCAACTGGCTCAGCCAGCACGGGGTGATTCCCATCCTGCAAACCTACCCCACCGCCGACACTTTCCGCGATGGCAAGCCGCAGGAATTTAACGAAGCGCTGCGTCAGGTTGCCCGCTCGCTCAATATCCCCCTTCTCGACTTCAGAGCCGCCCTCTATAATTATGACAATCGGGGTACTGGCCCGGATGGGTATCACCTGTCCGTGTATGACCCCGGCAATACTTCGTTCACAGGGGATGAGTTTATCTACGGACGCATATATCGTGAATTGCAATCACTGCTGATTCTTAACGATTTGCATCTGTCGTTTAACAACTGAGGCGAATTTGCTTAAAAAATATTTCAGACTGGTGTTTGTGCTGCTGATGACTGCGTGCAGTGTTCAGCCACAAACACCTACACCTGCACCCACACCCAGCGCGACACCGTTTGTAGTGCCTACGCACGTGCCGACTATCGCCCCCACTGTTCCCGTAGTCCCGCCTACGCCAACACCGATTCCTTTTGCATTGCGTATTCCAGCGGCTTTAGTGGGCACCGATACCAGCCTGTATGTCCGCGCTGTACCGGACACGCTCAGCGCGATTGACCGGCTGGTGAACCGCGATGCTGTCTGGGAGACGGTGGGGCGCACAGCGGACTTGCAGTGGCTCCAGGTGGCCTTTGCTGATAACAGCACCGGCTGGATCGCCAACTTCAACGCGGATATGCTGGACAGCCTGCCCGTCACTGGCGAATCGCAGATCAGGCCGGAAGTGGTGCTGGTTGCGGTGGATGCCGAGCCGCTATATGCGGAAAATGGTACAGACGTTCAGGCGCGGCTGGGTATCCTCACACCGCTGCTGGCCGATGGTCGCAGCACAGATAACGACTGGCTGCATTTAGTCGATTCTGCCGGGCAGACCGGTTGGATGCTGACCAGCAGCCTGTCTGAGCTGGCAACGCTGGACAGCCTGTCAGTCATGGCCTTTAACCCCGGCACCGATGCTCAGAACAGCGTCGTGGATGCCCCAGCGGATAACGTAATCCCGGACACAGCGAACACCGCCAGTGAAGCGACAGTCAACGGGGTGGTACAGACCGCTGCCGGTGGGCTGCGGCTGCGGCAGACTCCCAACGTAGATGGCCGCGTGCTGTTAAATCTACCGGCTAACACTCGCCTCACCGCTCAGGGGCGCACGGTTGATAACGCCTGGTTGCTGATCGAAATTGTGGAAGGTTACAGCGGCTGGGTGTCTGCGCAGTATATCGACCTGGATGTCGAACTGGCAGCTATCCCGCCGATTGAAGACCCGCAGCCCGTCGAATATATTGTGCCGCCTACGCCAGAGGGCGGGATTGCCGCTGTGACCAGTGGCGTCGGAGGTGGGGCGGCGGCTGTCGTGCAGGGGGGGCAGGCGCTTGGTAACCGCCCGAATATTTTCACCACCATCGGCGACAGCCTGACGGATAGCAGCTATTTTCTGAGGCCGATTGCCTACGGTTTTGACCTGGGCGGTTATGGTTATCTGCTGTCCACCATCAATTACTTTAATGTGGATACGGGGCAGGGTCCGGCTTTTGGCCGCCGTCCGATCTCGACGCGTGCCGGATGGAGCACCTTCAGCGTGCTGGAAACCCATGCTGATCTCAATGGCATTTGCCAGCCCGGTGAACTGCCGATTGAATGCGAGTACCGGCTCACTCAGCCCGCCTTTTCGATTGTCCTCATCGGCACCAACGATGCCCCGGCTTTCCCGCCGGAACAGTACCGCGCTAATATGCAGCGCATTGTGCAGATCAGCCTGGATCGTGGCGTTCTGCCGTTGCTCAGCACGCTGGCGCCACGCCCAGAAATTAATGACCGGGTAGTCGCTTACAATCAGGTGATTTTTGAACTGGGACGTACCTATGGCGTGCCCGTTATTGATTTGTATTCAGCCTTGATCGGCCTGCCCAATCAAGGCCTGGAACCAGACGGCATTCATCTGTCGATCCCGCCCGGTGCGCCTGCCGCCACCATGATTTTTACCGAGGACAACCTGCGCTATGGCACAACCGTGCGTAACCTGACCGCGCTGCAGGCGCTGGCGCAGGTGAGCGGCCTGGGTGGCTAATCGGCGGAAGTTCAGCGCAAAAACAAAAGCCGCTGACAATGCTGTCAACGGCTTTTGTTCAGGACAATTTCTCTGAGTTCTGGGGAGGAAGGATTCGAACCTTCGAATGGCGGATCCAAAGTCCGCTGCCTTACCGCTTGGCGACTCCCCAATAACAGGATTTATTATAACAGAATCGGCTCTGATAACAAGACTTGAGCCTTAAAATATCAGGGCTTACGCATGAAGATTCTGGATGAGTTGCGCTCGGAAATCATCATTGAGTGCGGCTTTGAAGCGTTTTCTCTTTAAACTGCCCTTCGATTTATCCTGTTTCAGAATAGAAATAG
>JBBSQD010000354.1:0-5580 GCA_038258185.1 Aggregatilineales bacterium
AATGCGCTGGAAGACCTAGATGCGGTGATCGCGCTGCATGTGTCCAGCACCACGCCAGCAGGTAAGATCGAAATCCGCAGCGGCTATGCGATGGCGAATGTCGATTCGTTCTACGCGACTATTCTCGCCACCGGTGGACACGGTGCCTCGCCGCATAAAGGCACAGATCCGGTCTTCATGCTGGCGCAGCTGATTAACATCATTTACGGCATCAAAGCCCGTCGCATCAACCCGATTAAGCCATCGGTGATTTCGATTGGCGGTATTCATGGCGGTGATGCCACCAACGTCATTCCGTCATCCATTAAGCTCAATGGCACCATCCGCAGTTATGATGATGAAACCCGTGAACAACTGCGCGATGAAGTCGTGAAAGCATTCGATGTCCTCAAGGCGCTTGGCGGTGACTATAAGCTGGACTTCGAAATCGGTTACGATGCCACCTACAATGACCCGTCTGTCTGCGAACTCATGGAAGAAATCGCCACGGATATGTTTGGCGATGACATTCTGTTCCCGTCTGAGGCAGGGCTCGGTGCTGAGGATTTCGGCTATATGACCCAGAAAGCACCGGGAGCCATGTTTATGCTCGGCGCGCAGTATGACGAAAAGACTCGTGGCCACCATACCCCGATCTTCAACATTGATGAGCAATCGCTGGTGGGTGGCGCGGCCATGCTGGCAGAGACGACTCTGCGTCTGCTGCAACAGAAAGCAAAATAATGCGTACAGTGTAGTATGGACATTACTCAATCAACCATACTACTGCTTGCCATCTTCTCAATGGTAATCGTCACGTTTGTGTCGGTTATCCCGTTTGTGCCCGGGCCGATTCTCGTTTGGGGAATCGGCCTGCTTACGGCTTTTCTCACCGGCTTTGCCCGGGTCACTCCCCTCGCCTCCATAATCATGACGGTCTTTATGCTGGCTGGAACTTTTCAGGAATTCTGGCTGCCGATATTTGGCATTCGCAGTGAGGGCTTATCCTGCCTGGGGGCTGTCGGCAGCATCATCGGTGGCCTTATCGGGACATTTCTCATCCCCATCCCCATCCTCGGCACTATTCTGGGTTCAGTGGTTGGAGCGTTACTGGTCGAGCTTGCGCGTTTCCGGCAGATGCGCCGCGCCTTCACAGCCGGCAAAGTCGCTTTTACGCTCTATCTGTGGGGCGTAGTCGTGGAATTCGGCTTCAGCATCCTGATTATCCTGACATTCGTCCTCAGCGCATGGTCTATGGGGTAGTTTGTTTCCCTCAATGGGGTGATGTAAACTCCATAGCTTCACTTACAAACGCACTCACTGGAGATTCATATGCAGACAAGAACACTTGGAAATAGTGATCTCGATATTACTTTGATTGGCTTTGGTGCCTGGGCAATCGGCGGCGGTGACTGGTTCGCCGGCTGGGGCGCACAGGACGATCAGGAATCGATTGACACCATCCGGCGCGGTATCGACATGGGCATGAACTGGATTGATACTGCCGCTGTTTACGGCCTGGGACGTTCAGAGGCCGTGGTTGGCCAAGCGCTTAAAGGCATGGCAAATAAGCCTTATATCTTTACCAAATGCTCGCGCGTGCAGGGGCCAGATGGTAAAGGCATGGGTGTCCTCAAGGCCGATTCTATCCGTGCAGAGTGTGAAGGCAGCCTCAAGCGTTTAGGCGTGGATGTCATTGACCTCTACCAGATTCACTGGCCGCAGCCCGACGAAGACATCGAAGAAGGCTGGCAGACGATGGCCGATCTGCAAAAAGAAGGCAAAGTCCGTCACATCGGCGTTTCTAATTTCAATGTCGAGCAGATGAAACGCGCTCAGGCGATTGCCCCTATCACTTCGCTGCAACCACCCTATTCGATGATTAAACGCGGTATCGAAGCCGAAATTCTGCCATTCTGCGAGGCAAACAATATCGGCGTCATCGTCTATTCACCGATGGCATCCGGCCTGCTGACTGGCGCAATGACCAAAGAACGCGCCGACAATCTGCCAGAAAATGACTGGCGCAGCCGCAGCGCTGAATTTCAGGAACCGCGCCTGTCGCAGAACCTGGCTCTGGTGGAAATCCTCAAAGAGATCGGCCAAAAGCATGATCGCGCACCGGGTGAAGTCGCTATCGCCTGGACGCTCAATCACTCCGCGGTCACTGCGGCCATCGTCGGCGCACGCCGTCCCGACCAGATTGATGGCATTATTCATGGCTCTGAGGTGGATTTGACTGACGCGGAAATATCACAAATCGGAGATTTTCTGGCCGCTAATCCCTAGGGCATTGACATCAGCTTAATTTCCAAGCATAGTAATCCGTCAAATTTTGCGTCTTGCTTGGAGAGGTTTACATCATGAGCGCGAAACGCAGCACGACAGTCGGTGTCATTTTTGGCGGACGTAGTGTCGAGCACGATGTGTCCATCATCACGGCGAATCAGATTATGAAGGCTTTCGATCCTGATCGCTATGAAGTGGTTCCGATCTATATCAGCCGTGAGGGGAAGTGGTTTTCCGGTGATCCCTTGCTGGAAATTAAAAATTACAAGAATGAAATTATCGCCCATAAAGATGTTTATGAGGTCATTCTTTCGCCCACTGTCCAGCATCATGGCCTGATAATGAACCCTCTGGCAGGGCGTTTTAGCAAAAGCGAAATCAAACGGCTGGATGTGGTTTTTCCAGCCGTTCATGGCACCCACGGTGAAGATGGCACGCTTCAGGGGTTATTGGAGTTAGCCGATATTCCTTATGTCGGTTGCATGGTGCTGGCTTCAGCCGTCGCCAACGATAAAATCACCACCAAAGCAGTCCTGCGGGATGCGGGTGTTCCAGTCGTGGATGGAATCAGTTTTCGTCGCGATGAGTGGTTACAAAACCCGGATGAAATTATCCAGCGCCTCACGAATAAACTTTCGTTCCCTATGTTTGTCAAACCCGCTACGACGGGTTCCAGCATCGGTATCGGACGCGCTGCTGATGAAACGTTGCTCCGCGCCTCGATTGATGTCGCGGCGCATTTTGACCGGCGTATTCTGGTTGAAACCGGTATCACAAACGGCGTAGAGATTAACTGCGCGCTGATGGGTAACGGCACCGAAATCAAAGCCTCTACTTTGGAGCAGCCTGTCTCGTGGGAGGAATTTCTCACCTACGAAGAAAAATATATGCGCGGCAATGAAGGCATGAAAAGTGCCGAGCGGATCATACCCGCCCCTCTCACGCCAGAATTAACTGAGCGCATCAAAAATATCGCTATCCAGGCGTTCAAGGCCATTGATGGCTACGGCACCGCGCGTATTGATTTTCTGGTCAAACCGGATGAAGACCTCGTGTATCTCAACGAAATCAACACCATGCCGGGTTCTCTGGCGTTCTATCTGTGGGAAGCCGAGGGTATCGTCATGCCGCAACTGGTGGATAAAATGGTCGAACTGGCGCGGGATGCCCAGGCCGAGAAGCGGCGCAGCAGTTACAATTATCAGAATGACCTGCTCAATCTAGCATCAATCCGCGGCTTAAAAGGCGCTAAAGGCAGCAAAAGCAGGTCAAAGGCTCAATCCTCCTGATCAGTTCGCGCGAATAGGCTGATCCGCATACAATAATTCTATTCACACTTGTTTCTACTGGGAGTCGCTTGTTTGAGAATGCGCCCGTGGTATTTATTACTCTTGATTTTGTTGCTGGCCGCCTGCAATAGTCAGGCACTGCCAACACTGACACCTTTCATCCCAACCCATACGCCACAGGGGCCGGTTGTTCCGACCCGGACGACACCTACTCCCGCGCCGACTGAAGTACCCAGCGCGACCCCACCCGCGACAGCGACCAAACAGCCCAGCCCAACACCAGCGAATACAGTCACACCCACGGCAACCAATACTCCAGAGCCGACTTTAACGCCCACCACAACCGCAACCTTCACAGCTACAGCTACTCCGTCAGAAACGGTTATCACCTATGGCCAGGAAGAAACCGGCGCGATTGATAACACTTCTCCGGTATACCGCTATCAATTTACGGCCAGTGAAGGCGATCTGGTGACGATTAATCTCAAAGCAGTAAGTGGAAATCTCGACCCGATTCTGCGCCTTTTAGACGCCACCGGTCGGCCAGTTGCCCAGAATGACGATGCACGCAATAACACCCGCGATGCCGCACTGGTCGATATTACGCTGCCAAACTCAGGTGTCTATACGATTATTGCCAGTCGATTTGGGATGGAGGATGGAACTTCTGAAGGCGAATTCACGCTGACTATCGAGCAACCAACCGCCACCAGTGATGACAATTCCCTGACTATCACCTATGGGCAGGATGTAAAAGGCCGGATCAGTAACGTGAATTATGAAAGGCGTTATGTCTTTGAGGCCACTGAGGGCGATGTCATCACGATTGGCTTGTTGGTCACCAATAACAGCTTTGACGCATTTCTCGTTTTGTTAAATGCGGACGGTGATGAACTGATAATCAATGATGATCGCTCACCACGCGTCCGCGATTCGCAAATTGCAGATTTTACCATTCCGGCGACAGGCACGTATACCATTGTAGCGACCCGTTTCAGTGGGCAGGCAGGCCGTGGAACCGGAACTTATACATTGCGATTGTCAAACGAGTAAGTAGTGATTAACGGTGGTGAACAAACCGATAACCAATGCCATATTCGTTATGAATATAGGTTGGATTCTGGGCATCCGGCTCAATTTTACGGCGCAGATGCGACACGTAAATTCTGGGATAATGATGCTCAGTTTTATATTCCTCACCCCACACCTGTTCGAGTATCTTCTGGAAGGTCATCACCTCATCAGGGTGCGTGATAAATGTCGCCAGCAGCTTAAATTCTGTTGGGGTAAGCTGGACATCATGACCACCCACAAATACCCGGCGCGAACTCAGATTCACGGATAAATAATCATCTTCATAGACAAGCTGTTGTTTACCATTGGTATCAAAACCAACGCGACGCAGCAAGGCACGCACCCGCGCCTGAAGCTCCATATTCCCCAGCGGCTTCACCATATATTCATCCGCACCCAGGTTTAAGCCATAGGCAATTTCCGGTTCTGATACGGCGTGACCAGTCATCATGAGAATGGGTATATTAGAAACCTGGCGAATACGGTGGCACACTCCCAGCCCATCCATATGCGGTAACGCAATATCCAGCATCACCAGGTCAGGCTTTAGCTGATGGAACTTCTGCAATCCATCCAGACCATCGGTGGTGGTGGTTACTTCATAACCGTGGTGACGTAGGTCAAGTTCCAGCACACGCAGCAGGTCTTTATCATCTTCAACAATTAAGATACTGGCCGTCATCAGGGATCATCCATACAGGCTACAAACAACATATTAATCATTTTACCATGTAATGCCCTGCATGGTTATTGTCTGCTGCTTGTGTTATCCTTAGCCGGTTTTATCGAAGAATTTATCGTTACCTTCATGGATCGCTTGTGCCATATCAATCGAGCGGTGGTCGCCGAAATAACGTACAACTTGGTGTCGGACGCTCCGTTTGGGGCGGGGCTCCACCACCCCCCATATCCGAACAGGTCTTAGATGGTATTCCCGGCTGCCTCGCCT
>JBBSQD010000355.1:0-5538 GCA_038258185.1 Aggregatilineales bacterium
GATGCAGCAGTTGCGCTGGCAGGTGCCGGACTGGATCGTATGCCCCGGCGGAAATCTCGGCAACAGCTCGGCGTTTGGCAAGGCGCTGCACGAATTGCACGAACTCGGCTTTATTGACCGTATGCCGCGTCTGGCGATTATTCAGGCGGAAGGCGCCAATCCGCTCTATCAGAGCTACACGCACGGCTTCGAGGAATATGAGCCGATGCACGCTGATACGATTGCCACCGCGATTAAAATAGGCAACCCGGTCAATTACCCCAAAGCTGTCCGCACCATTCGCTGGACGGATGGCGTGGTGGAGCAAGTGACCGATCAGGAAATTATGGATGCCAAAGCGCTGATTGACGCGCAGGGTATCGGCTGCGAACCGGCCTCCGGTTGCTCACTGGCAGGAACGCGCAAACTGGTCGAGATGGGCATTATCCAATCGCATGAAACGGTCGTCGGCATTCTGACTGGACACCTGCTGAAAGACGCGGATGCCACCATCGGCTATCATCGGGACACGCTGGAAAACATTACAGCGCATTATCCTAATCTGATCCACGAAGTTGAACCGTCCGTCAGCGACATCGCTCGGATTCTCAGCAACGGTGAACATGAGGTTGTTGGCTGAGTTCTTTCGCCCAACCCCCAAAAAGAAGATAACGCCTAACGGACAGAGTCAATTACTGACTCTGTCCGTTTGCTTTCCCCACTATTGACAAAGAAATTCCCGCCCAAACCGAGTACACTCCTATTGAACTCAGATTTAATTTTATTCAGGACAACATGCTATGACGACTGTAACCGCCGAACAACATCGACTGATCGACCATCGGGAACGAAAGGCCAACTGGCGCAGTTGGGGGCCGTATCTCAGTGAACGGGCGTGGGCTACCGTGCGGGAGGATTACAGCGCCAATGGCGATGCCTGGAATTATTTCCCGCACGACCATGCCCGCAGCCGTGCCTACCGCTGGGGCGAGGATGGAATCGGCGGCATCAGTGACCGTAATCAGTATCTGTGTTTCGCGCTGGCCTTATGGAACGGCCAGGATGCAATTCTCAAGGAGCGCCTGTTCGGTCTCACCGGGCCACAGGGCAATCATGGCGAAGATGTCAAGGAATATTATTTTTATCTGGATAACACTCCGACGCACAGCTACATGAAAATGCTCTACAAATATCCGCACAGCGCCTATCCGTACGATGATCTGGTGCAGGAAAATGCGCGGCGCGGCTATGATGATTTTGAGTATGAACTGCTGGATACCGGCAGCTTTGATCAGAATCGTTATTTTGATGTGCTGATTGAATATGCTAAGGCGGGCGAAAATGATATGCTGATTCAGTTCACGGTGACCAACCGGGGCAGCGAATCGGCAGATTGTCATGTCGTGCCGAATCTATGGTTCCGCAACACGTGGAGCTGGGGTTATGAGCATGGCCCGATGTTTGATGTGGTCACCCGGCCAGAGATCCGCCGCGTCAATACCTACGATGGCATCTCCACGCTTCAGGCTGACCACCCTGCCGGCGGGACGTACTGGCTCTACGGTCAGGAATCGCCGCAGATGCTGTTCACAGAAAACGAAACCAATACCGCGCGGCTGTTCGGCTCCCCCAACCGAACACCTTACGTCAAGGATGCGTTTCATAACTACCTCATTCACGACCAGCATGATGCCATCAGCCCCTATGAGCATGGCACAAAAGCCGCTCTGGTGTATCAGGCGACACTCAACCCCGGTGAAAGCCGCACATTTCGGCTGCGGCTGGCAGAGGATATTCGCCCTGCCCCGTTTGATGATTTCGACACCATTCTGCAACAGCGCATTCAGGAAGCCGATGATTTTTATCACAGCATCCAGAATGTAGATTGCACACCGGAAAAGCGCTCGATCCAACGGCAGGCGTTTGCCGGTTTGCTCTGGAATAAGCAGCTTTATTATTATGATGTCGATCAGTGGCTCAATGGTGACCCGGCCTTCCCGCCCCCGGCTGAAATCCGCGCAAACGGGCGCAATAACGAATGGCGGCATCTGGTCAACTTTGATGTCATCTCCATGCCGGACAAGTGGGAATATCCGTGGTATGCCACCTGGGATTTGGCTTTTCACTGCATCCCGCTGGTGATGATTGATGCGGATTACGCCAAGCGCCAGCTTGAACTGATTACGCGCGAATGGTACATGCACCCCAACGGCCAGCTTCCGGCTTATGAGTGGAAATTCAGCGATGTGAATCCGCCGGTACATGCCTGGGCGGCGTGGCGCGTCTATAAGATCGACGGAAAGCAGCAGAATCAGGAAGATACCGAATTTCTCAAAGGCATTTTTCACAAGCTGCTGCTCAATTTTACGTGGTGGGTTAACCGCAAGGACGAAGAAGGCAACAACGTTTTTCAGGGTGGCTTCCTGGGCATGGATAACATCAGCGTGTTTGACCGCAGCGGCATTCTGCCCGTCGGTGGCCGCATTGATCAGTCCGACGGCACTTCCCTGATGGGCTTCTATTGTCTGGAGATGATGCGCATCGCGCTGGAACTGGCGAAATCCGACCCTGTTTATCAGGACTTAGCGACCAAATTCTTCGAGCATTTTTTACGCATTGCCAGCGCTATGACCGGCGCAACCGGCAGCGGTTATTCGCTGTGGGATGAAGAAGATGGCTTTTTCTATGACGCGCTGCATTTAAGCGATGGCAGCCGCATCCCGCTGAAAGTCCGTTCCGTAGTGGGGCTGTTGCCTTTGCTGGCGGTCGAAACACTGGAACCGGAAATGTTTGATGAAATGGCTGTTTTCAAGCGCCGCACGCATTGGTTTATGAATAATCGTCCAGACTTATCCGGCAATATGGCGAGCATTGATGTTCCCGGTGCAGGTCGGCGCCGTCTGATGGCAATCCTTACCCGTGAACGGCTGGTGAAAATCCTCAAAATCATGCTGGACGAAAACGAGTTTTTGTCCCCCCATGGCATCCGGTCTGTCTCGAAATATCACGACCAGCACCCCTATGAACTGCGCATCAACAGCCACACCTATACTGTGAAATACCTGGCCGCAGAGTCCGATAATGGCATGTTTGGCGGCAACTCCAACTGGCGTGGGCCGGTCTGGTTCCCCATCAATTACCTGATTATCGAGGCTTTGCAGCGCTTCCATCATTATTATGGGGATGATCTCAAAGTCGAGAATCCGACCGGTTCCGGTCAGATGATGAACCTGGCGGAAATCGCTACCGATCTGTCGCAGCGCCTGATCGCGCTTTTCCTCCAGCAGGACGGTCAACGCCCGATCTATGGCGGCCAGCAAATGTTCCAGACCGACCCGCACTGGCGCGACCATATCCTGTTTTACGAGTATTTTCATGGCGAAAATGGCGCAGGGCTGGGCGCCAGCCATCAGACCGGCTGGGCGGGTCTGGTTGCCAAACTCATCCAGCAGTCCGGCATTGATGAGTGAAGTGAGGTTTAACAGTAACGCACAGCCCTATTTGTAGAGACTGTGCGTTACTGTTGATTGTTCAATCAGGCGCTTAAATCGCAAGTAGTGCCTGCTCAAGATCCGCCAGAATATCGACCGTGTCCTCCACGCCGACTGCGAAGCGCACCAGATTATCCTTAATGCCCAGTTCCAGCCGTTCTTCGCTGGTCTTTTCGTAGTAGCTCATCAGTGCCGGTTGTTCGATCAGGCTTTCCACCCCACCCAGGCTCGGCGCGATGTAGGGAATTTTCAGGTTGTCAATGAATTTGCTGGTCGTGCGCAGATCGCCTGCCACCTCAAAGCTCACGACCCCGCCGAAACCAGTCATCTGGCTGGTAGCCGTGGTGTGGTCAGGATGCGACTCTAATCCCGGATACCATACACGCTCAATGCGCGGATGCGCCTCCAGGAAACGCGCTACTGCTAATGCCGATTCGTTCTGCTGGCGCACACGTACGCCTAAAGTCTTGATGCCACGCTCCAGCAGGAAAGCATTCTGCGGGTCAGGCATGCCGCCCAAAATACCGCGTGCGTCGCGCAATGCTTTAATGCGATCAGCGCGTCCGACGATCACACCGGCCAACAGGTCATTATGTCCGGACAGATATTTGGTCGCACTGTGCAGCACAAAATCAATGCCCCACTCCAAAGGTCTTTGGTTGACCGGCGTGGCAAAGGTGCTGTCGATCAGCGTGCGGACGCGATATTTGCGCCCCAACTCAGCGATGCGTTCTACATCGGCCACGCGCAGGTAAGGATTTGTCGGGCTTTCGGAGATGATAAAACGGGTTTTCTTGGGGATAATCGCGGCTTCCAGCGCATCGTAGTCACCCATGGGGACGACTGTAGTTTCGATGCCAAATCGTGACAGAAAAGTCTGACAGAACTGGCGCGTGCGACGATAACAGTCATTCGTCATGACGATATGGGCCCCGGCTGGCAATACCGACAGCAGCAGCGATGTGACTGCATTCATGCCAGAGGCGTATAAGACTGCATCTTCGCCACCATCCAAAGCCGCCAGTTTGCGCTCGACTGAGGTAATTGTCGGGTTGCCATAGCGGCCATATTCCTCACGATCATCACCATCGCCCCAGGTTTTGTTTTCCATAAAGTCGATGAGTTCTTGTGTGTCACGGAAGGTATAAGTCGCGGTCTGGACAACCGGGGTGGTCAATGAACCAAAAGCTTTGCGACGGTGTGAACCACCATGAACAGCGCGGGTGCTGCTTCCTGTTGCGGGGGTTGCTGGTTCAGTATTGATTTCAGTGTCGATATCGCGCAGTGCAGCCATAAAAGTCCCTTATCTCCTCTGTACAACGAAGATCAGGAATACAGTTATCCTGGCCAGACTCTGGATTTTTTGCAATAAAAAAGACTTCTAGCAGAAGTCTTTTTGAGTTCGGATTTATGGTTCCCCCTTTTACGAAAAGGGAAACATGCCGCTCTCATCTTCCAGAAACAGTCTGCCGGAGTTAGCACCTTCCCTATACAGGGGGTTGCCGTGGTTTCATAGGGCCGTTCCCTCCACCACTCTGGATAAGAGTATTCAGATATTCGTATGTTAAACAGCTAAACTGATGTAGACAATAACATAGCTTCTGCAGAAAGGCAAGTTATACGCAGATTAAAATTCGCTTAAATCTGGTCGAGAATCGCCTGGGCGTACTCATCTGTGCTGATATATTCACCACCGCGTGGGGCAATATCTGCCGTGCGCGCACCAGAGTCCAACACTACGTCAACCGCTGTTTCGATGGCTGCCGCTTCGGCTTCCAGTTCCAGACTATAACGCAGCAGCATCGCCGCGCTGAGAATCGTGCCGGTGGGGTTGGCTTTACCCTGCCCCGCGATATCCGGCGCAGAGCCGTGAATCGGTTCGTAGAGGCCGAAACGCTCTGCCGCCAGCGATGCCGAAGGCAGCATCCCAAGTGAGCCCGCCAACACGGAGGCTTCATCGGTGATAATGTCGCCAAACATATTTCCAGCCAGCACCACATCAAAACTGGCTGGACGGGTCAGCATATGCATGGTCATGGCGTCCACCAGAATATGCTCCAGCTCCACA
>JBBSQD010000356.1:0-5519 GCA_038258185.1 Aggregatilineales bacterium
CAACGTGCATGTAATACTGTTCCGACTTGATACTCAATGTCGGGATGCCGTCCGTAATCGGGCTGGCTTCAGCCGAATTCATCTCGACAGTGTATTCCACACCGTCGTTACCGGGATGCGCCACCCATTGACCGCCGGTCATAAACTGCCATTCGGTCTCATTGCGGAAGGCGTCGCACATGCCACCATGCACACCAGCCAGCCCTACGCCGCCTTTTACAGCATCCAGCACCGGCTGAAGCTGCTCTTTCTCAATCTTGCCCATCGTCCACAGCGGCACAATCAGATCAAGCTGAGTGAGGTCAGTCGTCTTAAATGCGTCCAGTGTGTCGGAAATCGTCACCTCAAAGCCGTTTTTGCGAAGCTGTTCGCCCAACAGGGTCGAAACCTGTACTGGTTCGTGTCCGTCCCAACCACCCTGAACAAGTAATGCTTTTTTCATAATGTATATTCCTTCATCATTAGTATGTAAACAATTACCTTGAACATCATAATGCCTATTTTAACCGCCGCACAGGCTAACCATCTAATGCCTTGCAGCACCAATCAGCAGCCTATGCAGCGATACAACCACCTTAATCGCGATGTCCTTCGATCAGGGTGCGCCCTGTCATCTCTTTGGGCTGTTCCACACCCAGCAGATCGAGAATCGTCGGCGCGATATCCGCCAGAATCCCGCGTGGTCGCAAAAGATAATACCCTGACCCAATCACAAACAGGCTGACCGGATTCGTCGTGTGATAGGTATGGGCTTCGCCGGTCAGTTCCTCAATCATGCGTTCTGCATTGCCATGATCAGCCGTGACCAGCGCCACCCCACCTTTGGCATTCACCGCCTCGACCAGCGTTGCCGCACAGCCATCGACAAACGCCACGGCTTTGGTTGCCGCTTCCAGTGAACCGGTGTGACCAACCATATCGGCATTGGCGAAATTGATGAGGATAAAATCATCATCATGTGTTTTCAGCCGTTCCAGAGTCGCGTCCGTCAGTTCCTGGGCGCTCATTTCCGGTTTCAGGTCATAAGTCGCCACTTTAGGGGATTGGACAATTTTGCGATCTTCACCAGGGAAAATGTCTTCATTACGCCCGTTGAAGAAATAGGTCACATGCGGATATTTCTCGGTCTCGGCGGAGTGATACTGCGTCAGGCCATGTTTGCTCAGCACCTCGGCCAGTGTGTTTTTCAGCAGTTCAATCGAAAACAGAATCGTGACCGGCAGCCCTTCTTCATATTCGGTAAACGTCACCAGGTCAAGGTTGGCAATATAATCCTCCAGCATAAAGCCCTGCTGCCCTATCACACCAAAAGCACGCACCAACTGGCGCATCCGGTCTGAACGGAAATTGTAAAAAATAACCGCGTCGCCCGGCGCCACTTTCAGGCTGTCATCATACCCGATAACCACCGGCACAATAAATTCATCGGTCACGTCCTGCGCATAAGAATGCAGAATGGCCTCGCCAGCCGTCGCGTAATGATCCCCTTCACGGAAAGCCATCACGCGGTAGGCTTTGCGAGTACGTTCCCAGCGCTTATCGCGATCCATCGCATAATAGCGGCCACTGACGCTGGCAATGCGACCTACGCCATCCTGAGCCATTTTCGCTTCCAGATCGTGCAGAAACTCAATCCCGCTGTTAGTCGGCGTGTCACGACCATCGGTGATCACATGAATCACCGGGTCGATTCCCTCAGCCTTTGCAATGTCCAGCAACGCATGCAGATGGCGCTGGTTACTGTGTACGCCACCCGTTCCCAGCAGGCCGATCAGATGCAGTCTGGAATGATTGGCTTTGACGGTCTTCATGGCTTCCACCAGCCCATTCATATCCTTGAGCATGTCCTGGCGGATAGCGTTATCAATGCGTGAGATATCCTGATAAACGATCCGGCCTGCGCCCAGGTTCAAATGCCCAACTTCAGAATTGCCCATTTGATCCGGCACCAGCCCAACCGCTTCACCCGACGCATCCACAATCGAGCGCTCCCGATTGCGCATCCAGCCATCTATATTGGGGGTATGCGCTTGCAGAACCGCGTTACCTGTCTCCTTCTCGCGGATACCCAATCCATCCAGAATAATTAACATCACCGGTTTTATGCCTGCCACGGTGTTATCGCCTCCTCAGTTAGGTTACATCCTTACAAGTGTACGGCTTTCATCCGTACTGCTACGATTTTAACGCAAATCACGGCAGAAGCTTAGTCTCTAGTGGAATTATTCGTCGGTAGACAAACGTTTTATAACCTGCGAAAATAAGTATTCAAGTTCATTATGGCCGTCATTCGGAAGCGTCCATGCGAGGGAACCAAAAACAGCAGATGGCAATTGAATTATACCGGGAGGGAAGCGAAGCCTTCCAATTGGAGTACTTCGGAATCTGGGAAAAGCTGATGGATTTGGCGCATCTCTATGGTTGGATACCTGCGGGTACCACTGAGCCGCCAACCTGGGAAGAAGAAGGCGAATTATCCCCCTGGTCAGGACGTTATGATGTCTATCTGGGTGAATGGGTGGCTGAGGCAGACGCGAATGCGCTGGCCGACGCGCTCCATAATGCACTCCCGGATTTACCGGACATGTCCATGCCAGATCGCATCTTCGAGACCGAGATGGAAGAGATTGACCGCGAAGGTCAGATCTCTATTTGTTTCCACATCATTGAACCCAACACCGCCCTGAATTTATTTGAGGTATTCGGCGGGCAGTACAAAGCCGAATTAATCGCATTTATCGAGTTTTGCCGCAAAGGTGGCTTTCACATCTACAGCCTGCGCGGGTTCCCATCATAAACAGGACAAGCCTTTTGCTTACCAAACCACAATCGGTCGCTGCTATCGTCCAGGCCTATCTGATATTCATTGTGCTTGGCATCCCCACCGGTCTGCTTAATGTGGGCTGGATATCCATGAGCACAACTTTTGAAGTCACGGTGGAATCACTGGGTATTCTGCTGCTGGCTTCCACATCGGGTTATTTACTCGCCAGCTTTTTTAACGGCCAGTTTATCAACCGGCTGGATGTGCGCCCTACCCTGATTTTAAGCAGTGTTATCGCTGGCATTGGCCTGCTGGGTTACACCCTCATTCCATCGTGGCCGCTGCTGCTGATCGTCGCGTTTGTGACTTCGCTGGGCAGCGGCACCATTGATGCCGCGCTCAATGTCTATTTTGCACAGCACTACAGCCCACGTCTGATGAACTGGCTGCACGCCGCTTTCGGCCTGGGCGCGGTAATCGGCCCGATAATGATGACCGCCATTCTCAGCCGCGACATGACCTGGCGCTGGGGTTATGGCATCACCGCCGTTCTGATGCTGGCAATGGGCTTTTCGCTGGTATTTACCAAAGTGCTGTGGCGCAGCAGCAAGCCGGAAAACATGATCGACGGTGAAACACGCGAAAAAGACTTTTCGCTGCTGGCTTCACTCCGTCATCCCATGATTTTGCTGGGTATCCTGCTGTTTTTCATCTATGCCGGTATCGAAGTGACCGCGCCGCAGTGGGGCTATCCGCTGTTTACTGAAGGCCGCGGCATGAATATCGAAACCGCTGGCGTATGGGTCAGCTTTTACTGGGCTACGTTTACTTTTGGGCGGCTGGTCTTTGGCTTCGTTGCTGACCGTGTCCCGCTGGTGCAGACGATTCGCATCTGTATGCTGGTCATTGTATTCGGGGCGGTGCTCGTCTGGCAGGACAGCATTCTTATACTGAACTCGATTGGGCTGGCGATTATGGGCTTCGCTCTTGCGCCCATTTTCCCACTGCTGATTTCCGACACGCCCAAACGGCTGGGACCGGGTCACGCCAATAACGCCATCGGCTTTCAGGTCAGTGCCGCCAGTTTTGGCATCGGTATCCTGCCGGGGCTGGCTGGTATCCTCACTGAGCAGTTCTCGCTGGAAATTATCGGGCCCTATCTGGTGGTTGTATCCATACTGTTATTGCTGATCTATCAGGCTATCAGTTCCCGAAATTTGCGCGAATCCCAGCACATGGCTACCGCCGCATCTGCCGAAGTCTGAGTGCGCGAATTACAAAAATAAGTTACCATTGTTACAGATCCTGTGCACGAAATAAGGACACAACTCATGGAAATTCTTGGCATCGATATCGGTGGTTCAGGTATTAAAGGTGCGCCAGTAGATGTAAAAAATGGCGTTTTGCTGGCGGATCGGCATCGTATTGACACCCCGCAACCCGCCACACCCGAAGCCGTCAGTGATACCGTCGCGGAACTCGCTCGCCATTTTAAGTGGGATGGCCTTATCGGCTGCACATTCCCGGCGATTGTCAAACATGGCCGGACACTCAGCGCGGCTAATGTCGATGATGGCTGGATCGGTATGGATGCGGAAAGTCTGCTGCGCGAAAAAACAGGTTGTCCGCTGATCGTCATCAATGATGCAGATGCCGCCGGAATTGCCGAAATGGAATTTGGCGCAGGCCGCGATCATAGCGGTGTGGTCATGATGCTGACGCTGGGGACAGGCATCGGCAGCGCTTTATTTGTCGATGGTGCCCTGTGGCCCAATACCGAACTCGGTCATATCTTTCTGGGCGGCCATGAAGCCGAAGACTGGACAGCCGACCGGGTGCGCAAAGAGAAAAAACTCAAGTGGAAAGAATGGGGTGAGCGTCTGAATGCTTACTTCCAGCATCTCGAATTTATCTTCTCGCCAGACCTGTTCATCGTCGGTGGCGGGGTGAGCAAAAAATTTGAAAAATACGCACCGTCGATTGATGTCGAAGCGAAGATCGTGCCGGCGCAACTGCTGAATGATGCCGGTATCGTTGGGGCAGCACTGGCGGCTCGTCATCTGGGACATTAAGTCCCCCAAATGGTTAGTGTGAACACATATGTTTTCTCAATGGAAGATCAAGGGAAAATGACCTTTAGAAACATATAATACCTATTCAAATCAGCTTCAGCGTTTCATGTTATTGGAGGTCATATTAGTTCATTTTCTAATAGTTAAGATTTCATATGCGATTGCCCTACCCAAATGGTCTCTCAACTCTGTTACATTTGTTGTCAGTTTATAATGATACAAGTGGATAGATCGATTGGAATAAAACAATGTCAGAATTTTTCCGTGACAAAGAATATCCAAACCTAATCTGGGCTATATTCAATGGAAAAACATGGGATGAATATCATCAACTTTTTATAGATATCGCTGAGTTTGCCCACAATAATCCAGAACCCATTTTCATCGCTTTTAATCCGGAATCGGAGATACCCATGGGATCGTCACCCTTATCCCATCTTAAATGGACAGCAGAATTTGTCCAAAAAGAAGAAAAAATCTTACATATGTATGCCATTGTCGATAAGTCAAAGTTCAACATCGGGAGAGTCTTCGCCGATTTGGCAGCTAAGCTCTTTTTCAGAGGGAAACCGCTCACAGTGGTTGATAGCGAACAAGGTGCTTACGACGCCTATCATAAGGCCATGACAGAGCAGTGAACGCATATATCTGTCTCTAAGAGAGCCTATGGAAAGGGTAGTTTC
>JBBSQD010000357.1:0-5357 GCA_038258185.1 Aggregatilineales bacterium
ATATTCAAGTCAGTTATCCACCGCCGATAAAAATAATTACTGTTTATGAACCATCCACAGATAAATGGGAAGACGATTTTAAGACGAGGAAAGTGACATGACAACTTGCATGTACTGTAAAGGTGAGCTAGAAGAAAAACTCGTCACGCGCGTTCAGGAGTATCAGAGCAACTGGTATCTTATTGAAAATTTACCGGCAATGGTATGCAGTCAATGTGGTGAAATCTTCTATACTCCCCAGGCGCATGATCGCGTGATCGCGCTGATTACAAGCGATCAGCCACCCGTGCGCACAGAGGTCATGGCCGTCTTAGACGCCAGTTAAGGCTGTAGAATATCATGCTTCAAATGCATTTCCATATGCGGATGCCGTTTTAATCTAGCCAGAGAAAAGCTATTTCTTCTCTTGGTTTCGTAGGATATAAAAGTCGACATTTTCATACCTCCTATAGAGTTTTCTACCGGAAAGTCAAGCCATGAAGCAGTACGAAGCTGTCATCCACGTTATGCAGGAAAATGGGGGATATGCTACTTTAGGTTACCTCTATCAGAAAGTATCGAATGTTCCCGGTGTAACATGGAACACAAAAACACCTTTTAAATCTATTAATCGCATCGTCCAGACCCACGATGTGTTTTTCAAAATTAAGCCGGGACTATGGGCGCTCACAGAATATCGCGAAACTTTGCCAAATCATGTATTAGGGCTTATGGAATCTGGTGATATCAAATCTAAAATAAATGAGGCATACAATCATAGTTATTATCAGGGCTTACTTTTAGAAGTTGGCAATCTGGAAAATTTTCTGACTTATGTCCCGGCTCAAGACAAAAACAAGCAATATATCAATACAACACTTGGAGATGTAGCAACCAGAAAAGATATGCCACCTTTTGCTAGCCTAAATGTGCTTAGCCGAGCAAGAACAATTGACGTGATTTGGTTTAACCACCGCCACATGCCTGAAAGCGTTTTTGAAGTTGAACACTCAACAGATATGCAAAATTCATTAGCAAAATTCGTTGATCTGCAAGACTTTAATATCAAGTTTGTCATTGTTGCCGATAAAGCCAGAGAAAATCTGTTTGAGAAAAGGCTAACTTTTGAGGCATTTGCAGCCATCAAATCACGAGTTCAATTTCTTAGTTACGATCAGCTATCAAGCCGACATACAAGAACAATCGAATATTATGAATCTCGGAAAGATAGTGGCATTTGAGATTAAAAACGCAATATGCATTCACATCTAAATCCAGTCTTTCATAACCCCACCTCCCAAATCACCTCCCCACACCCCATACCATCAGAATTTGACAAAGTATTTAGGCCAAACTCAAAACATAGGAATCTAAGATCAAGGCATCACATTGGCGATCATGCTGGAAGTAGAGGTCTGCTCCAACGTATGGCTTTACACATATTTTGGAGCGCAACAGTAGCCGCTTTTTCTGGCTTTATCCAGCCGCGTGATTTCCACGCTCAAGCATCATCGCGCGCATTTGCCCAACCACCGCCGCATGCAGATGCGGCGTTTTGCTATCCAGCGCCTGTCCATAGCGGATTTGAACATCTACCGCACGATAGCGCCGCAACAGAAACTGTAAGCTGGCCGCAGCCCAATCGCGATTTTCGGTTGTGCGGTAGAAACGGCTAATCGGGTTGCGCAGCGCATCCGGCGAAAGCACCCCCGCGACCATCACAGGTAAAATCTGAAGATCAGGCACCATGCGAGCGAATACTTCCAGACTGCGTGACCATTCCGGCAGCGTCTCGACAGCGCTGGGATAAAGCGCCGGATCACGCTCAATGCCGCCATAGGGGAAGGTCAACACCGGACGCCCCTCACGCAGATAGCGCGCGACTTCTCGCGCCGACGCAATCCGCTTCTCAGGTGAATCCGACACATAAATAAGATGCTGCTCGATATGCGGCAGTAATTGCAGCAAACCCCTGTCCGCTGCAATAATCTTCAGATCGTCCCGTCTGAGCGTGGAGAAGATCACCATCGCATCCGTCAGGCCGGGATGATTACTGACAATCAGCAGCGGTTTATCCTGCGGGATATTCTCGATTCCCACACTTTCTACCGAACCTGTTACCTCGCCTAATAACCAGTCACTGGCTTTGCTCAAACCCTGTTCGGCAACGATCTGATCGTAACGCAGCGCAGTAAGACTTAAATGCTCCACCCATGCCGCCAGACCCTGACTCACCAACCAGCGGATCAAAGCTCCGGACGAATGCAGCTTAAACGCCCGCAGCATCTCCTCCATGTTGAGTTGAGACAGAATGCGCAAAGTTGACAGCGACGGATCATTCGCCTGTGAGAATTTAACAGTCATGTACGTCTAGATTCCACTCACAAAACAAGTTCGCTCATTTTAATCCGTTTATATGAACAAAATTTCAAAATAAGATAAGTGTTAAGAAAGCATATAACAGAAAACAGATCAAAAATTTGTCATTCTGTTACTTGATGGTCATAATATTGCAATCTGTCTTTACATATTTCAGGTACAAACCATGGATATGCTGGTCAGCCCCGAACGTATTACCACCGACGACAAGTTTTTTCAGACTTATTCACTTCCTGAAGCAATGGATCAGGCTCTCACTGTAAAAGGTAAGCAGCAGTTCATGGAGAGTTATACCGCCGTCCGTGACCAGATCGAGGATACTTATTTCCTTGAAGCGGATAAAACCAGCTCCCCCGGTGAGCGCACTCGTAAATTCCTGGGATCAATGATTAATCCGCTGATTGGCCGTCCGGTCAATGATGCCGCCCATTTCTACCAGACCTATGGCCGTCTGATGCGTCGTGCCTGGTTAAGCATCAGCCTGGGCATTTACAATGATGAAATCCGGCAGGTGTCCGATATTCAGCGTCGTTTGAATCTGGCACAGGTCAATACGATTGATCTCAACTGGCGACCCGCACTGCATCATCTGGCGAATCAACCCGATGGCCTGATTGTGGAAATCGGCACTGGGCGCGGTAATTCAGTGGTGCGGCTGGCACAATTATTGCCGCACATCAAGATAATTTCCATCACCATCAGCGAAGAGCAGCACGCCATTTCCTCGCGGCTGGTTCGTGAGCTGGAACTCTCCAATGTCGAGATTCGGCTGGGCGATATTTTTGATCGAGCCAACAGCAATGATCTGATTGGCAAAGCGGATGCTGTCGGCGCGATTGAAGTCACCGGACATTTCCCACCGGAGCAGAAGATTGAGGGTATCACTATTTTCGCCAGTATGCTCAAACCCGGTGGCGTACTGTCCATTATGGATACGGCGCACACGCGTCCGCCGAGCAATTTCGAGCGGAATTATTACGCCAATCAAAGCTGGTATTTTGGCAGCCAGGAGATTTACGAAAAAGCCTTTGACCGTGCGCATCTGACCATGGCTGCACAAATGGACTACACCGACAGCATGATTCAGAGTTTCAGCGAATCCTCGCCGGTGCTGGCCCTCCACCGCGATGAACTGCGGCGCGAATTTGGCAGTCTGATGGCGTTTCTGTGGCCGCTGGTGCCACGCCTGAACGTGAACACACTGGGCAAAGCCGCTTACTGGCATCTGGTGGGCTACAAAGAGTAAAGCCTTTACAGGGGCGCGGACTGTGCGCCCCTGTTCGTTTCTCACGACTTAAACAGCCGTTTTTGTCGCCCCAAGCGTTTCCCGTATCTGGGCAAAATGCTCACGGTCATGGGCCGCGTTGCCAATGACATACTGACCAATCTGCATATAGATATAGGGATTATCCACAGCCAAAGTCTCCGCTAAAGCCTTTACCTGTGCGAATGTCTCCACTTTACTGCGCTTATATTCGTTGATCAGATCCGCACCGGTAGGATAAATTGCTAAAATGCCGACCAGTTGCAGCGGGCCATTATCCGGCCACGTGAGATTATCTTCACCCCCGGCACTGCTCCACACCCATTGATGCAACCAGCGCTCCGACCAGATAAGATGCGCGATATTTTCATTGACACTCCAGGCATTCAGCACTGGACGCTGTGCGCGACTTTCCTCAGGGACAGCGGCTAATAGCGCGTCTAACTCGGCAATCAGTTCGTTATTCACCGCATCAACTTTTTCAGCGAGTGCTACCGGAGAGGTGGGAATTTCCGGTACAGGCCGCTGCGATAGCGTCATGGTCGCAGAGTGGCGTTGGCTACCGCGATAAAATTCAATCTCCACCGTGTCGCCCGCTTGGGCGCGCCTCAGCGCTTTTTGCATGGAAGGCCAGTCTTTCACTTCCTGACCATTCACCTGTACCAGCACATCATCGGTTTGCAGCCCCGCTGCGGCAGCCCCCAGACCTTCGACCACGCCTGTCAGTTGCACACCCTCCTGTATGGGAATGCCCAACCGTTGCGCCGTTTCCGGTGTCAATGTCTCCGGATAAATCCCCAGCATGGGTCGCCGCATGATGCGTGCATCGAGGCCCGTTTCCAGCACAAACTTCAGATCTTCCAGCCCTTTGCCCCAGCCGCTGGACAGATCACGGGCGGTACGTTCCCATTCCTCACCTTCACCCAGACCACTGTGAACCAGTTCAATCGTGGTCAGTTCATCGCTGGAGGTTAATTCAACCCTGACCTGACTTTGTCCGGCTTCGTTATTGCCGTACCACGTAAAGTCGAGCGATTTAGCAGGCTCAAGCTGGGTAAACTGACCGGACGCATGATAGCCGAAATTCCACGCCATCAGAAAACTGCCGCCGACACGTCCCTGCACATAACTGGTATCACACATCCAACTGCGCAGTTGAGCGCCATTGGTAAATGCCCGATAAACCTGCTCCGGTGTTGCGCGGATCGTCGTTGTAAAAATTAAATCTTCAACCATTTTATATCCCCCTGTCATTTAAAACCTAAGTTGCATAAACTTTCTCTTATCTACCTTGCGGTAATCTCCTCGGTTCAAGTCTGACCAGCATGCCTGTCAAGAAACTAAACGAGCCAATCTCATTAGAGATCAGCCCGCTAGTAGATAGATATGTGGCGAGCATTACTGCTCAGGAATTTGGTGAAGTTGAGTTGATTTCGACTTCTGTACAATTCATTAAACACCACTTCTCAGGGAGTGGCATCAGCCTTTTGGCCGATAGTCACTCAGCCAAACCACCTACAGGTTGCTGCGCATGTTGCACATAGTTGGCAATTTTCTCCAACTCGGCTTTATAAACCCGATTCAGAAACGGGCGGATAATGACTCTTTCCAGGAGGTTGCTGGGGTAATAGTGAGTCGCAATGGTCAGGTTGCACTGATTAACATCATCCGTAGAATCAACTGTGAAAGTGGTGATCGTGCCGCGTTCCATATCTTCTTCCTTCAAAACGCGCCC
>JBBSQD010000358.1:0-5314 GCA_038258185.1 Aggregatilineales bacterium
ATATTTTGGGCTGGCAATGCCTTCAGCGGCCAATGCGCCCAGAAACAGCCGCGCATGAGCCGGTGATGCGCCAGCATCAATCATCAGCGTGACCTTTTGACCGACCACCGCCCCCAGTGCAGGCCGGTCGGGTTGGCCGGGTGTCATCCAATAGACATGCTCCGAGACTTGCTGGAATATCGTTTCCGGCATGATGATCCTTTCTCCAATTGATGCGATGCAGCGCCACAATATTATGTTATTGACGTGCTCAGACGCTTAACGAGTTCATGAGAAAAACGCATAAAATGTCTAACCCGCATAGAATAATACCACTCATCATGAGAGGAGCAGCGTATCAAATCGATATTTGCGACGATCATTGCGGTCATAAAGCTGGGGCGCTTGCCTTTTCTGCTGGGCGGCATACTGCTGCATGCGCTGGGTGTGAGCATCGCCGTGTATATGGGCGCTGGTTTAAACCTTGGCGCTCTGCTGTGGGGGCAGCTGGCGATCACCGCCACGCAGTTGATGACGCATTATGCCAATGATTATTTTGACCTGGAGGCGGACAAAGCCAACCACACGCCGACCAATTGGTCAGGCGGCAGCCGCGTGCTGACGAGTGGCAGTCTGCCTGCAAAGACCGCGCTGAATATCGCGTTGGCATGTGGGGTGGCGGCTTTGCTGGCGAATTTCATCCTCAGTGTCTGGATTAGACCGGGAGTAGAGACGTTTCTGCTGCTGCTGACCGCGCAACTACTTGCATGGTTTTACAGCGCACCGCCAATCCGTTTGCATTCGCGTGGAATGGGCGAGCTGTCGACGGCAATTACAGTAACCGCCTTCACGCCCATCATGGGCTATTTTTTACAGACTGGCCGCGTCGATACGCTGGTGCTGTTGGCCGTGTTGCCATTATGCGCCTTACAGATCGCCATGTTGCTGTCCATTGAATTTCCTGATGAACAGGGCGATCAGTTGGTGGGTAAACGGACGCTGGTTGTCCGGTTGGGGGCAGGGCGGGCGGTGTGGTTATATAGTATTCTGTTGATTGCGGCCTTTGCAGTCTTACCCATACTGGTCAACCTCGGCTTGCCGTTTGAGGCAGCTGCTGCTATTGCGCTGCTTATGCCATTGGCACTCATGCTGTTATGGCGTGTGCGCCGTGGTGACTGGCATGATCCTCAGCGCTGGAATGGACTGGCGTTTTATACCATTGTGCTGCTGATGGCGGCCACCACCGCACAATTGGCGGCATTCGTGCTGCTCATCGGCTTGCGCTGACCCCATAAGGCAGCTTCTTTGTTTACCGACTTCTCATTTAATGTTACACCGCCACCTATCTACCCCTCGTAAAATCAAAAGTGTAAATCATTACAAGTGAGATTATTTTTTGGCCGCACTCTCAGCGCTATCTGAAAAGCATTCTTCTATTAAACTCCTCGAAATCGGTGCGGCGGGGTTTCTCGTGCCTGCAAGACAGCAGCAAACAGAATTGCTGGATCAGGGTGCCGGTACGCTGGACGATGTGCGCGAAAATCTGCGCGAGATGTGGCGCGCAAACCAGACCTTCGGCGGCATCCGTGCCCTGACACGCCATTTGTATCCTCTGCTGCAAAAGTCATTATCTGAAGATTTGCGGGTTGTGGATCTGGGAACCGGGTCGGGCAAATTTGCGCTTGAGCTGGTGGCATGGGCCAGCCAGCAGCAAATTAAACTAAAAGTTTTCCCCATCGATTGGGCGCCCCGTAATCTGACCATCGCTCGTGAAAATATCGGTGTCCAACCGGCAATTACGCTGCTTCAGGCGGATGCGCTTGCCTTGCCGTTTATGCCCAATCAGATCGATTATTTTGTCTCCTCATTATTTGTCCACCATTTTGAACCCGATGCTTTGATCGTGCTGCTGCGTGATCTGTACCAAAAGGCGCGGCGCGGCATCGTCATGAGTGACCTCACCCGTGGGACACTTCCTCTGATGGGCTTTCGAGCGATTCAACCGATTTTCGCCCGTCATTATCTGACGCGCCATGATGGTATTTTGTCGATTCTGCGGGCGTATACACCTGCTGAACTCTTATCCCTTGCCCACGCTGCTGGCATTGACAACGCACGCGTCTATCGGGATTTTCCCTGGCGCATGACTCTCGTGGCGGAAAAATCCCATGTTTGATTCAGTGGTTATCGGCGGTGGACTGGCTGGATGCAGCGCAGCGATTACGCTGGCGCGGCAGGGTCATCAGGTCGCTTTGATTGAAGCCGGGACATATCCACGCGCCAAAGTGTGTGGCGAATTTTTATCTCCGGAATGTCTCACCCTCTTTGAGCGCATGGGCTTTCTTGCGCATCTGCAGGACTTGAACCCGGTGACAATCTGTACCGTGCGCATCACCGCACCCGATGGCGCTGAATGGCGTGGGAAATTTCCTGCTCCGGCGCTGAGTGTCAGCCGCTATGCGCTCGATCAGGCGCTGATCAATTACACACTGGAATGTGGCGTGACCGTATTGACCGAAACCCGCGTCAAGGATGTGACGGGTGGGTTTGATGCTGGTTTTACGCTGACCACACAGGACGCTCGTGGCCTGCATGAAGTTTCAGTGTCCAGCGTCATTGCCGCCTATGGTAAACGAAGCAACCTTGATCGCGTGCTTAAGCGCGATTTTTTCCGTCAAGCGCAGTCCTATATCGGGCTGAAGCAGCATTTTCGTGGCCCCTTGTTGCCGCAACATATTGATCTGCATGTGTTTCATGGCGGCTATTGCGGCGTCTCGCAGGTCGAAGACGGACGCACCAATGTCTGTCTGATGGTCGATCAGGCGACTTTCCAGCAGGTGACCGCTGGCGCACCGGATGCCATCGCCAAGTTTATTGACTGGATGTGTGCCGATAATCATCAGCTTGGAGCATGGCTGGCTGATGCCGAGCCGCTTTATCCCGATTGGCTGAGTATCGCGCAGGTATCACTGGCGGCGAAAACCCCGCTGGAAGGCGATATTTTATGTGCAGGCGATTCCGCCGGGATGATCGCGCCGCTGGCCGGGGATGGCATGGCGATGGCGCTGCACAGTGGCATGCTGGCCGCCGATGTCCTGCATAGCTATCTCGCGCATCAGATGGATGCTGCGACTGCCAAAAGTCGCTACGCGGACGAATGGCGGCGCACCTTCGCGACACGGCTGCGATTGGGGCGCACATTGCAATCCATCATGCTCAAGCCAGCGATTCTCACGCCCGGCCTGCGGCTGATGCGCACCTTCCCGACTGTGGGAAACTGGCTGGTGAATCACACGCGTGACCTGCATTTACAAGAACGGACATTATGAACAATCCTAAAGTATTGGCCTTACAGACCGGCGTGCCGGATCACTGTTTCAGCCAGGATGAGATTACCGATTTTTATATTCAGGTGCTGGATGAAACCAGCAGTCGCCGTCAACGCGCGATCCGCACGACTATGAATTATTCAGGTGTCCGCTTCCGGCATTCAGTGATTCAGCCGGACTTTTTCGACAGCCTGAAAACCACCGAGCAACGCAATGATCGCTACATGGCTGAGGCGGTGCCGCTGGGTGAGCGCGTCATCGCGGCGGGGCTGGAGCAGGCCGGAATCGAAGCGTCAGAAATTGATCATTTTGTGGTGGTGTCGTGTACTGGTTTTAATGCGCCGGGGCTTGATCTGCTGCTGGCGCAGCGTCTGGGTATGCCCAATCATCTGAGCCGCACGCAGGTTTTCGGGATGGGCTGTTACGGTGCATTTCCGGGGATTAAACGCGCAATCGACAGCCTCAGCCTGCGCCCCGGCCAGTTAGCGCTGGTGCTGGCGCTGGAGTTGTGTACGCTGCATTTGCAGTTTGATGATTCTGTCGAGTCGGTGGTGTCGACATCGCTGTTCGCGGATGGCGCTGGCATGATGCTCATCGGTGAGCATGAGTCGCTGACTGGCCCAACATTGATTGACAGCGAAACCTATTGTGATTTCCAAACCATGGATCACATGACTTTTCGCGTCACGGATCACGGTTTTCGCATGTATCTGTCCAGTTATGTGCCGGATGTGCTGGCGGCGAATATCAGCGATTTTGCCCAGCGGCTGCTGAGCCGCCATGACCTCACACCTGCCGATGTGAAATTCTGGGCGATTCATCCGGGGAGCAAGCGCATTGTCGAATACATTCAGGAACAACTGGCCCTGACCGATGATCAGACCCGGTTTTCACTGGACGTGCTGCACGATTACGGCAATATGTCCTCGGCTACTGTTATGTTTGTGCTGGATCGCATCGTGCAGACCGGTGCGCCACACACCGGGGATTATGGCGTGATGATGGCCTTTGGCCCCGGCCTGACGATGGAATCTCTGCTCGTGCGCTGGTAGATATCACAGACGACCCATCCAACAGCGAAATGCTTGTAGATCGCCCAATGAGTTTGTGCTGAATTGGGCGGCAAACCCATCGTATCACTGGGCAAAGCAAGATTATTCGTTTTAGTAGTTACGCTGTTGCTCACGACGTTCACGAACCTGGCGTTCGACAGCATCTAAAGCACCGTCCAATGTAGCTCTAAACTGCTCACTTTTCTCCGTTGCAGCGATGTTCTCTGATCCCATATACACTACAATCGTGACTTCATAGATGTGTGTTGTCTCTCGTTCCTGGGCAGGTTGCTTGAAGTTAACAACCGCACCTGAAATATCGTTGTGATCTGCTGCTAAGTTAGTGAGCCGGTCGACAGCCAAAGCATAGAATTCGTTCTCGCTTTGTTTCACATCATCAACTTCATTGTTAAACTCAACTGGGAAATTTGTGTTGTCCATTTTTTCCTTACCTTTGCCTGATTAGACTATCGATTGCTTCTCAAAAATGGGTGATCTGGTTGGTAATTTGTCTTTCTAAATATACAAAATCCGGTAAAACTACGGCAGGTGACTTATGAAAATTAAACTTTATGCGTTGCGTGAACAACTCGGCGGATCATTTTGGTTTCTGCCAGCGGTTATGGTAGTAATCGCTGTTATTCTGGCATTTGTGATGACCACAGTTGATCAAACAAACCTGCCAACCTCAAACCCTCTACTATCCTGGGTTTACACTGGAAGCGCGGACGGTGCTCGGTCGTTATTGTCCACGATTGCAGGATCAATGATGACGGTCGCAGGCATCACATTTTCTATTACCATTACCACTTTATCGCTCGTCTCGTCACAATTAGGGCCACGTCTGCTAAATAACTTTATGCGGGATCGCGGTAACCAAGTTTCTCTGGGCACCTTTGTCGCTACCTTCACCTATTGTCTCTTTGTACTGCGTACCATCCGTAGTACTGATGA
>JBBSQD010000359.1:0-5308 GCA_038258185.1 Aggregatilineales bacterium
GATTATCGGAATTCCGCTTTTTTCGGTGATGGAGTCGTGCGGAGTGTTATATGCACTTTTCTCTTCACCGAAGGATTTCCACATTGTTCAAAAGGAAGCTGGATAGGCAGAAGCATTGAAGCGCGCAATCGTCCCGGTAGACTTAAAGACAGCATCAAGCGCTTCGAGCCGCTGCTGCGTCAGTATCGTGACCTTACGGGCGATGTTCCCAGCTATCTTTAACTGCCCTCAGGCGTATCTGTGTGTGCGGGATTGTCTCTCTTTTACCAGAGACTGGCCATCAACCACGAAATCGAGCGTTTTTGGCGTGCAGTTTTCTCCAGCTATCCTATAGAAGACCTCGCTAACCTTGGTCGGGCAACCGGATAGTAAGGTCAGATCTCCTGGGAGACGCAGACGGCTTCTGTCCTCCCAAACAACCCCCCCCTCGCAAGAGGGGTTCTTCTTTTCTAAGGAACGTTCCTTATTGTCTTCGCACTTCCGCCACACGGCTCCGCATAGCTTAGCAAGCCCACTCAGGAAACGCGCAACGCAAATGAAGGTGCACATGCTGCGTGTAGTCGCTCTTGAAATCCCGGTAACGAAACTGATGGAAATGGATCGTGATCGTCATGATTTCGCTTGCGCATACCCCCAGTTAGCGCAGTTGTCGTCCCCTTTTGGCAGTTGTCGTTTTGTAGCATTTGGCAGAATAGCTTCAGTAAACTGATCCTGGGATACCTTTCTGGCTAGGGGGAGCCAGAAGGTTAACACCTTCTCTGAAAGGTATCCTGCTTTGTTATCCGAAACTCAGGTTGGTTATACAGATAATTCATTTGCGGAAGCGCTTCGGTTGCCTACAATTAGAAGCATCTAGGGAAAGGAAAATACTCAGCTATTGGCCTATCTTTGGCAACTACAAAATGAATCACTTTTTAAGTAATAAGGAGTAACCATGTTACGTTTTACACGAATCGCCCGTTTAACAGGTCTGCTCGTTCTTCTGCTCGGCACGATGCCCATCGTGCTAGCCCAAGACAATACATCCCTGAATGTCATGGGTTTTGTCGTTACTCTCGAAGAACAGGGGACCCCCCTCGACAAAGCCTACAAGATGTTCATTTCTGATTTCCAGGATGCGCATCCCGGTGTCACAATCAATGCGCTTGAAACCCCGCCGGATTTTGATACGCAGCTTCTGGTCGATCTGGCATCGGGTACTGCGCCTGACGTATGGAACCAGGATGGTTCGACGCTGGCACGTCTGGTCGATAGCGGCAACGTCTTGGATATGAAGGAATGCCAGACGCTTATGCCAGATTTCAATTTCGACCGTTTCTTCCCGTCGACTCTCGCCATCCATCAACGCACAGCGGAGGGGCCGGTCTACGGCGTACCAAACGACTTCACGCCGATGGTCATCTACTACAATACCGACTCGTTTAAAAAGGCCGATGTTCCACTGCCAAAAGACGGCTGGACATGGGATGAGTTCGTGAATACGGCGCAAAAACTGACGCTGGACACTTCGGGTCGTAACAGCCTCGATCCCGATTTCGATGCCAGCAACGTCGCGCAATGGGGCTTCCGTGTTCGTCAATTCTCATTCGAGTGGATTTACCGCGTCTGGGAAAACGGGGGTGACGTGCTTTCGCCCGATGGCACGACCGCAACCGGTTATCTCGATTCGCCGGAAACCATTGCTGCGATTAAATGGCTGCGTGACCTGGTGACCGTCCAAAAAGTCGCGCCACCACCGAACACACTGGCTGAAATGCTTCAATCGGCCAGCTTCCTGGACAAGTTCCTCGCCGGTGATGTTGCCATGTTTGATCGGGGTCACTGGGAACTGGTTGGCTTGGAATCGAACGCGCTTTACAAGCCCGGCCTATTCGGCGTCGTCGGGCAACCCGTTGCCAAGAACAATGCGACTGTCCTGTACGAGTCTGGGTTCGTCATCCGTGCCGATATCCCGGACGAGAAGAAAAAGGCAGCCTGCGAGTTCGTCGCAGCAGCGACAGATCGCACTTATCAGGACACTAAAGCCCTGACGGGGATTGCAATTTCTGCGAATCAGGAAGCTGCTCAAGCGATGGCTGCCAGCACCGATTCGCCCATTGAAAAGACGTTCGTCGATAACGTGCAGTACGGTCGTCCCCCCTATGGTTCGGTTTACAAGACCTGGCCGGATATTGAAGCCAGCCTGGATTCGATGATGGAGCGCATTCTTGCGGGTGGCACGGTTGAAGACGAGGTTAAGTCTGCCGTCGATGACATCAACCGTACCCTGAGCCAATAATTCTGTTGATATTCGGGGCTGTCTGGTAGCAGACAGCCCCAATAACCGGAGTTCAAATTCAATGGTTGAACACGCGCTGATCAGCAACCGCCCTCGTTCACAAAACCTTTGGCGACGGTTCTGGAGCCGCTCCAATGAGCGAGTCGGCTACCTGTTTATCCTGCCTTCATTCATTCATCTCGTGGTCTTTCTGTTGATCCCAGTCGTGTTCAGCTTATTTCTCTCCTTCCGGGATTGGAATCAGCCGCGCTTCCAAGATGCACCTTACGTCGGACTCAAGAACTACAATTTTCTCATGAGTGACCGTCACTTCTGGAGTGCGATGCTCAACTCCGGCTACTTCACTGTGTTGTCTGTGCCGCTGGGGATGGCATTCAGTCTGGTGATAGCGGTTGTCCTTAATCGGAAGTTGCGTGGCGTGAACCTGTTCCGCACGCTGTTCTTCATGCCGGTGATCTCATCGTGGGTCGCGGTCTCACTTATCTGGGTAACCTTGCTCGATCCCCAGGTAGGGATCGTTAATTATGTGCTGAAAGTGATTGGATTGCCGGCATTCAACTGGCTTGGCGATCCGCGTTCGGCGATGCCTAGCCTGGTGCTGATTTCCGTTTGGAAAAGTGCTGGATTCAACATGGTGATCTGGTTGGCAGGTTTGCAGGGAATACCGAAAGAATATTACGAAGCCGCCGAGATTGATGGTGCGAACCGCTTGCAGTCTTTCTGGCGCATCACGCTACCTCTGCTCGCACCGACCTCGTTCTTTCTGGCAATCACCGGCGTGATCGGCTCATTCCAGGTCTTCTCGCCCGTCTATGTCATTACCAAAGGCGGCCCGCTCGATTCGACCGACGTGGCTGTGTTTCACATTTACCGACAAGCGTTCCAGCAGTTCAACTTTGGTTACGCCTCGGCGCAGGCATGGGTATTGTTCGCCGTGATTTTTGTCGCCACGCTAGCGCAGTTTTGGTATATGCGCCGCACACGGGAAGAAATCCTGTACTAGGAGTTGTTAATGACGAAGCACTCGTTCAGTCTCCGCCAGGTAACTCTAAAAACCGTCGGTTATGGTTTACTGATTGTGGTTGCAGTATCGATGGTGGTGCCATTTCTGTGGATGATCACAACTTCACTACGAACGCCGGGATCCGAGTTCAGCTACCCTCCACAAATCCTGCCGCACGAATTCAACTTCTCCCAGTACCAGCGCCTATTCGATAATCTGCCCTTTGCTCGCTACTTCCTCAACACTGTCCTGGTAACGGTCGGAACAGTCGTTGGACAACTTATCATATGCTCAATGGCGGCCTACGGTTTCGCTCGCTTGAACTTTATGGGGCGCAATAAAATCTTCGTTCTTTACTTGACGACCATGATGATTCCGTTTCAAATTACATTGATCCCCGCGTTTCTAATCATTACACAGTTAGGTTGGGTAAATACTTATCAGGGCTTGATCGTACCGGGCATTTCCAGCGCCTTCGGTATCTTCTTATTAAGGCAGTCGTTCTTGAATATCCCACGCGATTTCCAGGATGCAGCACGAATTGATGGCGCGAACGAATTCACCATTTTTACGCGCGTGTTCCTCCCACTGAACGGGCCGACACTGGCAACGTTAGGCGTGTTCGCATTCATGGGAACGTGGACGGATTTGCTCTGGCCTCTGCTGATCGCCCGGAGTGAAGAACTGCGCACGCTTGAACTCGGATTAGCCTATTTCAACGCTCGCCCGAATGCCTTTGTACAGCCAAACTGGCCTCTGCTGATGGCTGGAGCCGTCGTGGTCATGTTGCCAGTGCTGATTATATACATCCTTGCACAACGCTACTTTGTCCAAGGAATTTCGCTCAGCGGCGTAAAGGGTTGAGAGGCACTTCTACAAATAACGACTCGGCGAAGCCTGGGATCGGCGTGCCAACAATCTGTCGCCGTTGAAGTGTGAATAGGAGTGCAAAGGAGGTAGGTACGATGGGAGCGCTAAAGGATAAGATATAGCAAGCAATCTTCGTGTCTAGAAGAAACCCAATGTCTGTGGTTATCGGGAGTAATGAGGGAGAGTTGTAGAACATAAGACCAAAATCCGGCGACGCTTGGCAACCAAAGTAGAAAAACTGAACCAGGTTGGGCAGGATATATTTGTCATGATAACCACAGTTACCAAGGCAAACTCAAGCTATCGATGCTCATTTGGTAGACTCGCCGGAAATTTTGCTCACTGGTTAAACTTCACAATAAACAATTTGAGGGGAAAATCGTAATGCGGTTCTTCCCTCAAACAGCTAATTATGAAGATTAACCACTGTCCAGCGGAGGATTTTTACAGTTTCAGGCGCTTAAGGAATCTGTTCTTCGCTACGCATCGTGCGACAGGGGTGGGGATAAAAACAGATACTTCATGAGGTGCTCGAGTGGCATCGCCTGACCCTCTGCCCAGACTGCTTCAAATACGTCAGCGCCAAGTTGCGCCCGTGTACGGGCAATTATGCGATCCTGCTTCGGCTGATCGGTGGGATCGATCGCGGAGTTGACGCTCGCACGGAGGTTAGCCGCCGCCCCATAGATTCGCGCGGCGCGCCCATGGTCTTTCTGGATATGGGCGATTTCCGCCCACTTCTCTAGACACCAGGCGATACCACCTTGCTCTCCGATTTCCTTGCGGATGAGAATACTCTCTTTCAGCATATCAGTAGCGCGTTCAAAGTTTTTTTGTATCAATTCGGCCCAGGCTAGCGTGCCAAGTACGGCAGCAATACCCCATCTGTCACCAAATTCTTCTCGCAGACGAAAACTCAAGTGGAGCGATGACATTGCCAGCTCAAGATCGCCTTTGCGGACGGCTAGTTCGCCGAGTCCGGAATGGGCCAAAGCAGCACCCATCTTATCGTCAAGTGCCTGATAGAGCGTTAATGCCTCTTTCAATACAGACTGCGTCGTTTCATAATTTCCGAGTCTCATGCAATCAAAACCGATCTGGCCCAGTGCATTTGCTTTAGCGCGTTGATCACCAATCTCAGAAGCGATGGAGTAGGC
>JBBSQD010000360.1:0-5303 GCA_038258185.1 Aggregatilineales bacterium
ATCGTATGTTTTAGAGTCGGGTAAAATCCGGTTTGTGCTGTCCGCGCCTTATCGCCCCACCAGCGAGATCGCAGCGCATCAGATGCTGCATGGTGATGGCGTGAAATATATGGCGCTGGGGGTGCCGAATGTCGAGGAGGCGTATCAGGCGACTATGGCGCGCGGCGCGGTCAGTGCGTGGGAGCCGCGTGAGGAAAAAGACGAATTCGGCATTTATCGCAGCGCCGCGATCCGCACCTATGGCGAAGTGATCCATGTATTCGTTGACCGCAGCGATTATAGCGGCGTTTTCTCACCGGGGTATCAACCGCTGGACCTGCCGCACGAGTCCGCGGGATTGGCCGCAGTAGATCACATTGTCGGGAATGTCGAACTGGGCAAGATGAATCAGTGGGTCAATTTCTATCATCAGGTGATGGGTTTCCGGCAACTGCTGTCGTTTGAGGATAAAGACATCAGCACCGAATATTCCGCGTTGATGTCCAAGGTGATGGAAAACGGCAATGGCCGCGTCAAATTCCCGATTAACGAGCCGGCTGAGGGCAAGCGCAAAAGCCAGATTGAGGAATATCTCGATTACTATATGACCCCCGGTGTGCAGCATATTGCGATGGCGTGTAAGGATATTCTGGAAACAGTGACCACACTCAAAGCCAATGGCATCGAATTTCTGCGTGTGCCGGATACCTATTATGACACGCTGCCGGAACGCCTGCGGGGAATTGAAATCAAAGAAAATCTGGAAACCATCCGCGAATTGGGTATTCTGGTGGATCATGATGACGAGGGTTATCTGCTGCAAATTTTCAGCAAGCCGTTGCAGGATCGTCCGACGGCGTTTGTGGAGATCATCGAACGGCACGGCTCTCGCGGTTTTGGCAAAGGCAACTTCAAGGCGCTGTTCGAAGCCTTAGAGATGGAACAGGATCGGCGCGGTAATCTGTAGCGCATTCACCCCATTACCACGATTATGTGCCTATAAACAAAGGTCAGACCAAATAAATGCGTATAGCTGTTATTGAAACATCCGATCATCTATTTATGCTTAGCGTGATAAAAAACAATCACTTTTATCAGTTTCTTATCCCATCTCATAAGGGAAAGACACGTATATATAAATCACTTTTACAGATCATCAAAGAAGGCCCTAAACATTGGGAAGTGATGCGTAATGTGGTTAAAGTTCAAAATCCAGAAGATATCAGACAACGCTGGGGCGCGGATGAAGTACAATTACATTCTCCTCTAGCGACTTTTACCAGCCTCCGTGATTTTTATGCTTTTGAGCAGCATGTCAAAACGGCTAACGAAAATCGGGGACGGGATGTACCGCCTCAATGGTACGAAATCCCGGTCTTTTACTTCTCCAATCACAGCGCGATTTATGGCCCGGATGATATCATCCCCTATCCGCGCCGCAGTCAGGCGCTGGATTACGAACTGGAAGTGGCGTGTGTTATCGGGAAAGCCGGACAGGATATCTCAGCGGAACAGGCTGAAGAGCATATTTTTGGCTACATGATCTTTAACGACTGGTCAGCGCGGGACATTCAACGGCAGGAAATGGCGGTCGGGCTGGGGCCGGCCAAAGGCAAGGATTTTGCCTCGTCGTTCGGGCCGTATCTGGTCACGCCGGACGAACTGGCTGACCGTCATACCGGCAGGCCGGGAGTCTATGACCTGGAGATGGTCGCGCGCGTGAATGGTGTCGAGCGCTCACGCGGCAACTGTAAAGACCTGCACTGGTCATTTGGCGATATGATCGCGCGGGCATCGGAAGGCGTGATGCTGCAACCGGGGGATGTCATCGGCAGCGGTACGGTCGGCACCGGGTGCCTGCTGGAACTCACCAAAGGTCAGGGGCCGTATCTGCAACCGGGCGATGTGGTCGAACTGGAAATTGAGCGCTTAGGGGTGCTGCGTAATCTTATCGGGGAGAGAAATAGTTAAACCACAGAGGGCACAGAGATTTTGGAGAATGAAGAAATCAATAAGATCACATCAGCAGTGATTGGTTCAGCAATTGAAGTTCATCGTGAATTAGGGCCAGGATTTTTAGAATCTCTCTATGAAGAGGCTCTGGCAATTGAGATGAAATCCAGAGGAATATCATTTACGAAACAACACGAAATTCACGTGAGTTATAAAACTGTGCCGATTGGTAAAGCGCGGCTGGACTTTCTTGTTGAAGATCGACTGGTGGTCGAACTCAAAGCCGTTGAAACACTTTTGCCAATCCATATGGCACAAGTTATTTCTTATCTCAAAACAACGGGTCATCCACTTGGGCTGTTAATTAATTTCAATGTAAAAATGCTCAAGCAGGGGATTAAACGAGTCATTCTCCATTAATTTTGGTTTCTCTGTGTGCTCTGTGGTTCAAAAAATGCAGGAGAAAAATAATGCCTTTTTATCATCAGCTTGGGGAGATTCCCCATAAACGACATACGCAGTTTCGCAAGCCGGACGGCGGACTGTACCGCGAAGAAGTCATGGGGCTGGAAGGCTTCTCCGGCATTCAGTCGATTTTGTATCATCATTTTTTGCCGCCGCGCGTCGTCAAGACGGAACTGCTCGGTTCGACCAAACTGGAATATGCCGATTTCGGCGCGATCCGTCACCGCGCCTTTGCCACTGGCAGCCTGCCCGCAGGTGGGGATGCGATCTCGTCACAACGCAATATCCTGGGCAATAACGATGTCGTGCTTGGTCTGAGCCATCCGACGCAGAGCATGGATTACTTTTATCGTAATGCGCAGGCTTATGAAATGTGGTTTGTCCATGAAGGTGATGGGGTGCTGCATTCTCAGTTTGGCCGCCTGCCCTTCCAAGCCGGTGATTACATTGTTATTCCCTACGGCACCACCTGGCAAATTGAGCTAACCAGCAGCGAATCCCGTTTCTTTACGCTGGAGTCCCCGTCAGCGATTGAACCGCCAAAACGTTACCGCAACGAATACGGTCAACTGCTGGAGCATTCCCCGTACTGTGAGCGCGATATCCGTGTGCCGGATACTATCGAAACGGTGACCGAACCCGGTGAATATGAGGTGCGAGTCAAAGCGCGGGACACACTCAGCCGCCATGTGCTTGATCATTCCCCGCTGGACGTGGTTGGCTGGGATGGTTATCTGTATCCGTGGGCGTTTAACATTGCTGACTTTGAGCCGATTACAGGGCGCATCCATCAGCCGCCACCGGTTCATCAGACGTTTCAGGGCTGGAATTATGTGGTGTGCTCGTTTGTGCCGCGTCTGTTCGATTATCACCCGCAGGGCATCCCCGCGCCCTATAACCATTCTAACGTCAATTCCGATGAGGTGATTTACTACTGCGATGGCAATTTCATGTCGCGCAAAGGCATCGACAAATACGACATCACGCTGCATCCCAGCGGACTGCCGCACGGGCCCCAACCGGGAGCGACTGAGGGCAGTATCGGCAAAGAAAAGACTGAGGAAGTGGCGGTGATGGTGGACACTTTTCACCCGCTGAACATTACCGTGGGTGCGTTGGAACTGGAAAAATCTGAATATATGGACTCGTGGCTGGATGGCAGTGGGGAATAGAATCGGGTTGTCTTTCCTGATTAACCCTCATCATGGGGGATAAGCTGGTATAATTAAGCCAATATCCCCTCCATCTGGAGTAGCACTGTGTCCCTGAATATTATTTTGAACGCTATCGAGCCCCAATCGGGCACCTCCACGATTACGGCTAATCTGGCGCTACTGGCCGCTATGAGTAATTATCGCGTGTGTGTGATTGACACAAATTTCGAAAAGCCGCGTGTTCATAGCCAGATCGGCGCAGCAGCAGATTACATTGATTATGGTTTCAACCATTACCTGAGCGGGCAATGCAGTATCCAGCAAGCGATCTATGATCTCACGCCACAAATTGAGGCCGATATTGCTGGCCGCATTTTTCTGAGTCCCGCTAACCTCCCCTTTGAGCCGGATGACCCTTCGCCGTGGAATGGGTATGATCTCAAGATGATCAAAAAAGGAATCGCCAGTCTGATCGAAACCCTGGAAATTGATATCCTGTTTATCGATACACCAGCCGGTCTGAATGAGATGACGCTGAACTGCATTGAACAGTGTCATGAGCTGGTACTGGTCACCAAGCCGGGTCAGAAAACCTATCTTGATGCCGAACGAACTCGCCAACCGCTTGATCAGGACAAAATCTCCTTCATTATCAATGCGATTGACGATGAGGGTGATCTGGCCGCCCTGAGCACTTCGCTGGAAAATACCTCCAGCCGTCCGGTGATTGCCGCGTTACCGTGGGTCAAGGATATTGACACGGTGGATTCCAAAGCCTTTGTGCTCAGACACCCACCGCACCCCATGACGCAGCAACTGAAAGAAAGCGTCGTCAGCCTGTTAAGTCGGCTCTAATCGGCATTCATATAATCCTTGCAACAAACAAAATGCGCTCAAAACAGAGCGCATTTTAACAGGTTTTTATGATTGAGCGGGTCACTCACCGCGCACGTATTCATCCAGAAAGCCCACCACCTGCCGCTCGTATTCCACCAGATCATGACTAGCCACGTCGAGGTGTCCGGCACCCTGCACCGTATAGAGTGCTTTAGGTTCGCTGGCGGCAGCATATAACGCCTCGGCAGCCTCGTATAAAATCACATCATCCTGTTCACCATGCACAATCAGCACCGGACGTGGGGCAATCTGCTGAATATCTTCCAGCCCGTTGACACTGCTGGTGGCTACCCCGGTGACCTGATCCAGAAAAAACATCAGCAACGGCTGGGCGGTCTGCCCAGTGAGCACAGTCATAATCTGATTGGCATCGTGGGCGATACTCTGATAACTGCTCTCCGCGATCACCGCAGCGATTTCCGGAATATTGGCGCCAGCCCTTAGAGCCGTCGCGCCTCCGAGTGAATGTCCGAGCACCGCAATTTTTGTCAAGTCCACATCATCGCGCGCCGCCAGATAGGTGTGTGCGGCGCGGACATCTTCGACTTCCGAATAGCCCAGAGTGGTAATCTCGCCGCCGCTTTCGCCATGATTGCGCAAGTCCAGCAGCAGCGTGTGATAACCATTACGATTTAAGATTTCGGCGCGTTCCAGCATTTCAACCCGGTTGCCACCCAAGCCATGCACCAGAATCACCGCCGCGCCATCAACTGTGGCGGTACCCGCACCGGGGATAAACCAGGCCTGAATTTCAACCGCGTCCGCCGTGGTAAAAGTCACAGCTTCCCAATTTGCCAGCCCTTGCAGGCTTTCCGGGTCACCCTGTAGCGCATTACGCGGCGGATGTGTCCAGAT
>JBBSQD010000361.1:0-5300 GCA_038258185.1 Aggregatilineales bacterium
AAGACTTAAATATCATCAGCGGATCGTCACCGGTGGCGACCCAGGTGCCGCAGGCCGCTGGCTTGGCGTTTGCCATCAAGTATCGCCAGCAGGTCGGGCTGACCGATGCCGCTGACACGACTCAACCCCGGCTGGCGCTGACCTGTCTGGGTGAAGGCTCTACCAGTCAGGGTGAATGGCACGAGGGCATGAACTGGGCGGGTGTGCATGATCTGCCGATGATCTGTCTGGTGCAGAATAATATTTACGCCATTTCCGTGCCGATGGAATCGCAGATGGCCGTGACCAATGTCGCTGACCGCGCTGAGGCTTACGGCGTGGTTGGTGTCGTCGTCGATGGCAACGATATTCTGGCGATGTACGATGTGGTCAAAGAGGCCGCTGACCGCGCTTACAATGGCGAAGGTGCGACTTTGATCGAGGCCAAGACTTACCGTCTTGTGCCGCACTCCTCCGATGATGATGACCGCAGCTATCGCTCCCGCGAGGAGGTCGAGTTGTGGAAGAAAAAAGGCCCGATTGTGATGTTCCAGCGTCATCTGCTGGATGAAGGCATTCTGACTCAAAGCCTGATGGATGACTATGAAGCCCGCGCCAAAAGCCAGATTGATCAGGCGCAGCGGACTGCCGAAGCTGCCGACTATCCCGCGCCGGAAGATGCGCTGGGGGCTGTCTATGCCCCGGTGGAGGTCTAGCCGATGGCGAACATGACGTTGATTGATGCTATCCGCCAGGGTATGGACGAAGAACTGGCGCGTGATCTGCATGTGTTTATTACTGGCGAGGATGTCGGCCCACGTGGCGGAGTCTTTCGCGCGACCCAGGGCTTATACGAGAAATACGGTAAGCAGCGTGTGGTCGATTCGCCGCTGGCGGAACTGTCGATTGTGGCGGTCGGCATTGGCGCGGCGCTGGCTGAACTGCGCCCCATCTGCGAGATTCAGTTTGCCGACTTTATCCATCCCGCCTTTAACCAGATTGTGAACGAAGCCGCTAAGATGTACTATCGCTCCAATGGCGAATGGCGCGTCCCGCTGACCATCCGCGCACCCTATGGCGGCGGCATCAGCGGCGCGTTGTATCACAGCCAGAGCGTCGAAGCCTTTTTCGCCCATGTGCCGGGGCTGAAAGTCGTGATTCCATCCACCCCGCATGATGCGAAAGGTCTGCTCAAAAGTGCGGTGCGCGACCCGAATCCGGTGTTATTCTTCGAGCCGAAAAAGGGTTATCGTGCCATCAAAGGCGAAGTGCCGGATACCGATTACACCGTCCCCATCGGCCCCGCACGGATTGCACGCGAAGGTCGGGATTTATCGGTGTTTGCCTATGGCATGATGGCGCATTACACGCTGATGGCGGCGGAAAAAGTCGCCCGTGAAGATGGCATCGACGCGGAAGTGATCGACCTGCGCACGCTGCTGCCAGTAGATCGGCAGGCCATCCTCGACTCGGTGAAGAAAACTGGCAAAGCGCTGGTTGTGTATGAGGACACGTTGACGCTGGGTTATGGCGCGGAGATCGCGGCGATTATCGCCGATGAAGCCTTTGAATATCTCGACGGGCCGGTGAAACGGCTGGCCGGGCCGGACATCCCGGCGGTGCCTTTCAGCCATCCCATGCAGGAATTTTTCATGCCCAACCCGGACAAAATCGCCGCCGCGATTCGCGATCTGGCCGGGTATTAAATTGAGCCAATGGAATAGTATGATGCGCTTCGCCCAATACATCGGGTTGCTGTTTTTACTGATGTATCCTGCTTCACAATCTATTCAGGCACAGGCAACCTTTGTTGATTGGAGCGAGGGTGGTTCGCGGATTGCGATTACTACTCGCGAAGGCGTGTCCATATACGATCAATTCTTGAATCTTATTGCAGCCCAAGATTTTTCAACGCTTTTTTATTTTGATACCCCTCATGTGTCTTTAAGCCCCGATGGTACAAGGATATATATGGGGAACAAAGAAAATCAAAAGATATTCGATACCACGACATTACAAGCTATCGTGGATTTGCAGAATGCGAATGTCAGTGCTCACTCTGCTCAATGGAATAGTTCAGGTACTGAAATAGCGTTCCGACGTGTCGACGGTCTTGGAACTATGATTTACGATGCTACAAACGGGGATTTAAAACGTTCGTTTTCAACAGGGCTTTGGCAAATTGGTTTCTTAAATTTGCAAGGATACCCTTTATGGAGTCCTAACGATGCATATTTCGCTGGAGTTGTTGGTGAAAATGGGATAGCTATTTTTGACGCGTTGACCGGGCAACAGATCCTTCAACACCAGATTTCGGTCGACAGTATTGTGGACCTTAAATGGAGCCCAGATAAAATTAACCCTCGTATCGCTTTGGTGACAAGTACTTATGTTGGGGTGGGGAGTGACAATAGTTTTCCACTTGCGGGTACCGACCAAATCGCAGTTCGCAATGAGATAATCATTATCGATGCTATAAGTGGCACGACGATTATTTCAACGAATAGCATACGCGATACTGTTGTGAGATTAGAATGGAGTCCAAGTGGAACTGAACTGGCTGGTTGGGATGGGTTTCGCAGACTGTATATATGGGATGCACACACAGGCAGTTTAACAGACAGTTTCTTAACGGCGGCATATAGACTTACAATGCAATATAGCCCATATGGTGGACGCTTAATGCTGGCATATTATTTCAGCTTTCCTATGCAATTACGTACAGATGACAGTTTTATTCCCCTCTCAGATTATGCTCAAACACACTTGAACGGCACAGTTCAGTTTTACGCTCCATCTGCTTCTGTCGAAAAGCTGTCCACTATATTGGCAAGTTGCGCGGCGAACTCAGAGACTGTTACCTCCGGCCTCGCTTTGTTAACTAATCAGCAGTATCTCGAATTTGTGGATTGGGTCAATCAACAAGCCAGTTCATCTATCCCTGAAATTTGCGCGGCAGATTTACGTATCATCGCTTTAACAATCTTGGATGAGGGCGGTCTTGACGGCACGGCCAAAAATTAAAAGGATGATTTCTTAATGACGACAAAAGTAATTATGCCCCAACTGGGGGAAAGCGTGGTCGAAGGCACAGTCAGCAAGTGGCTGAAGCACGAAGGCGACCGCATTGAGGAATACGAAGCGCTGTTGGAAGTCAGCACCGATAAAGTCGATACCGAAGTGCCTGCTCCGGCTGCAGGTGTGATTTTGAAAATTCACGTGCATGAAGGCGAGACGGTCGATGCCGGAACGCTGCTGGCCGAGATCGGTGAGGAAGGCGATCAGCTGCAAGGCCGACAAGCCCCCACAACGCGCAGCGCGGAAGGGGCGGGAAATGGTCACCAGAAGCCGGAACCGACCACAGTCGCACAATCGGCTACAACCGGACACATCACGCCAGTAGTGGCGAGGATGGCCTCGGAACATGAACTCGATTTATCGCAGATTGCCGGCAGCGGACGCGGCGGACGCATCACCAAGCGTGATGTCGAGTCGTATCTGGAAACGCACGACAGCGCGACCACGCTGGAGGCTCAGCCTGATGAAGACGATGCGACTCCCGCCTGGGAACGCCCGATGGATGGCGATCTGTTCAAGCCCACCGTTGAATATGATGATAGCCCCACGCAGGCATCCCCGGCTAAAACTGCCGTTCAAACGGCAACACCAAAGCGCACTTTCCCGGTCGAGCCGGTGCCGGACAAAAGCGCGGGTGAACTGGTGCAACTGACTCCCATGCGCAAGGCGATTGCCGAGCATATGGTGTTCAGCAAGCTGCAAACCGCGCCGCATGTGACCACCGTGTTCGAGGTCGATCTCTCCGCGGTGCTGGCGCATCGTGGCGCGAATAAAGAAGCCTTCGCCAAACAGGGCGTGAACCTCACGCTGACCGCGTATTTCGCGGCGGCGACCGTCCGCGCTTTGCAGACCAATCCCTACCTGAATGCGCAATGGACGAAAGACGGCGTTTTCCTGCATTATCCGGTGCATCTGGGGATGGCGGTGGCGGTCGAAGGCGGTCTGATCGTCCCGGTGATCCGCAACGCGCATGACTTGAATCTGCTGGGGATGGCGCGGGCGGTCAATGATGTGGCGATCCGTGCGCGTTCTAAACAGCTTAAGCCGGACGAAGTGCAGGGCGGCACTTTCACCATCAGCAATCATGGCGTGAGTGGCAGCCTGTTCGCCACGCCGATCATCAACCAGCCACAGGTCGGCATCCTCGGTGTGGGCATGATGGAAAAGCGCGTCAAGGTGATTAACGATATGCTGGCGATACGTCCGTGCTGTTATCTGTCGCTGACGTTTGATCATCGCGTGGCGGATGGCTCCACCGGCGATTCGTTCATGCTGACCCTCAAGGAACATCTCGAAAACTGGGCGTAACGTCCAAACCCATAACTTTTTCGAGCGTCAGGCGGTCTGTAATATAATGGCCGCCTGATGCTTTACGTCTGGAGGTGAGGGATGTTCAAATTACTTGCACTGTGCCTGATCGTTTTGTCGCTAAATACAATGGACATGTTCGCTCAGGAAACTGTCAAGGTTATGGTACTGGACTGGTCGCCGGATGGCACCTGGATTGCGACGGGTCATCCGACGGGGGAGATCAACATCTGGGATGTACAGTCTGGCACTGTTTTTAACACCTTGCACGGCCATACTCAGGAAATTATGACGATGAAATGGAGTCCCGACGGCACCCGGATCGCCAGTGGCAGTCCAGACGGGAGTGTTCGCATATGGGATGTGAAAAGTGGAGAATCAACACACATCATTCAGTTTTCCCAGCCGCAGGGCGGTTTTCGTGCAATTTTGGATATTGCCTGGAGTTTTGATGGCCGCCTGATTGCTGGTGCGCGGGAAACTGGCCTCATCATTATCTGGGATGCGGATACCGGTGAGCACGTTAGCTCATACACACATGATGGAATGGCGTTAACGGTGGAATGGCACCCCTCTGGTACCCTGCTTGCGAGTGGTGGATTGGATGGCAAAGTGCTGTTGTGGGATATGAGCAGTCAAACCCTCAGCGAATTTTCACCCTTTTCAGCAGAAAACGTAGGCCCCATCTATTCAATTGCCTGGAGTCCCGATGGTGACCAGATTGCCATTGGTCTGGGGCGAGTTAGAGTGGGGGTACATCTGGCTGTGTTTAACTTTTCAGATCAGGAACTTGTGTACCAATTACCTGAAATCTCGGACGGACTGGTTGCAATCCGCTGGAGTCCGGCTGGGGATGAGTTAGCCATTCGTGATCTTGAGAGTATTCGTATTGTAGATAGTTTGACCGGCGCGCTGGTCACCAGCCATGATGCCAA
>JBBSQD010000362.1:0-5298 GCA_038258185.1 Aggregatilineales bacterium
CCCCGGCGTGACCAAATACGAGCAGTTCCATATCCCGATTGAGCGATGGGCTGTGCCAGCGATGATATTCTCGGTTCATAGTGTTGGCCTCTTGAGCACGTTGGATAGCGAGGATAAAGGGTTATCCACGAAAATTAAGATTGTCGTTTCTGCAAAGCCCGGGCGACTGCTTCACCAGCCCGCAGCACACCCGCCCCCTGCTGCACTGGCCGGACATCCGGTATAGGCAGCGCGGTTGCGCAGAGTATCGTGCGAATGTGACGCGGAGTCAAATCCGGATTGGCCTCCAGCATTTGCGCCACGACTGACGTGACAATCGGCGCGGCTACGGAGGTGCCATCCACATGCTGATGATGTGCATCGACGATCTTATGAGCGTGGATACGTGCCTGAAGCATGCTGTGCAAATGCGGGTCGGATTTTAAGACCTGCTCATGCTCGATACCCAGGTCACTGTAACCTTTTTTCAGCAGGCGCAGCATGTGCGTATCCGTCTTGACCTGCAAAATCGGCCCTAACCAGCGCGCCTCGCGAGCCACCGATGTATTGGGCATAATCGGCCCAGCCACCCACACGGACGGCGCCAGTAAATCCGGCTTGGGTTTGCCTGTATAATCCAGACCGTGATTATGATGGTAAAGCCGTCGCAGGTGACTATCCAGCGAATTCTGATCATCTACCCCACCGACCGTGATCGCCTCAGCGGAGCTGGCGGGTGGCAAAACCTCGTGGTGTCCGCGGTTGCCTGAAGCACAGACCACCGTGATACCGGCGCGAACCAATTTGCGAATCACTTTGTACAGCGGATGTGCCGCATCGTGACTGACATAATCGCCACCGACGGAGACATTGACTACGCGAATACCAAACCGCTGATGATGAGCCGCCAACCAGCGCAGGCCGCGCAGAATATCCGCCTCTTTAATCAACCCTTTAGGCGTACTCACACGGATTAAAACCAGTTGCGCGTCACTGGCAATCCCGCGATATTTTCCATTGGACAAATGCCCATCCCCTGCCGCGATCACACTGGTCATCTGCCCGTGCCAGCTCATGTCATGCGGCTCAAAATTCGCGCCGGGTTCTTCGCGTATGGTCTCAGTGCTGGCATCCACATGGACCAGAATCCGCCCGGCCAATTCCGGATGTGGATAAAATCCAGAGTCGACAAACGCCATGACGATGCCGCGTCCGGTATAACGCGCATCCGCGCCGACACGTTCCGGCGTGGACAACAGCGCCGGGCTGCCCGGCATATAAAACGGATAATTGGCAGTAAACATAGATCACAGACTCGGTTATCAGGGATTACAGATAAGTATAATTTCGTTTTCGCCTGTAAACATTAAGGCCAGCAGGATCGAATTAAAAATGATCAAATGCTAATCTGTTGGTTTGTCCTTCGGTGGCGCCACTGCCAGGAAATCTTCCACAAACCGGCGTGAATACTGTTCGAGCAGGGACTGCACCTGCTTGTAATCCTCGCTGGCGATAATCAGGCCAGCGTGTTGTTTCTTATGCAGTTTCCAGACGACTTCATCAGCAGCATAAGCGGACAAATCAGGATATTCCTGCCGCGCCAGACACACCAAAAGCGCCGCATGACGCGAGGTCACCTTAGGGAGTTGATACGTCACGCCTCTGGCATCGGCAATATTGACATTTGCCCACTCGCGCCACAGATTAATCCCGCTGGACGCTTCCACCAGATCAGCCAGATGCGCCCCACCGACCCGGCCAGCGACCTCCAGGAAATAGAACTGACCATCCGCAGCCGCTTTGATATATTCAGCGTGGGTGACACCGCGCTCCATCCCCAGTGCGCTGATGACCTCTTTATTCATTTTCTTCAGGGCTGTGACATCAGCCGAATTTGATGGCAGGCTGTGCGAGATAAACACACCGCCACCATGCGCCACGTCCATCGGTGGCTGGCCGTATTGCTGCGCGCTTTCAAAGATTACCTTGCCATCCCAGATGATTGAATCGACGTGATAGACTTCACCCGGCAGGTATTTTTCCAGCAGAAAGAAGGATTGGCGATCACCCAGGTTTTCCAGCCAACCCCACAATTCATCCTGGCTGTTCACCTTCTTGATGCCCATCGCACCGGCCTCCGTGCGCGGTTTAAGCATCCACGGTGGCGGCACCTCCTGCATGTAATGGCGCAGGTCATCATAATTCAGCACTTGCACGAATGACGGCACCTTTATACCCGCCTCACGCGCTTTCATGCGCATCGCCAGCTTATCCCGAAAGACACGCGTCGCAGTTTGCCCCATACCGCGCATCCGTAAATGCTCGCGCAGGGTAGCGACATTTTCGACATCATATTCATCCAGCGGAATCACACAGTCGATTTTGCGTGTGCGGCAAAGATAACTGACCGTATTCACCAACCACTCGATATTCGAAAGATCAGGCGAGAGCAGAAATTCATCAATGCTATCGTGCGGCCAGTCAGCCTCTTTCAGATTATCCTGCGTCAGCAGCATGACATGACAGCCCTGTTTTTTGGCCTCGCGCAGTAAATCCTCACCTTTGAAGTAACTGGTTATCGCCAGCAGCGTGACCGAGTCCTGATCCGACATAGCGCCTGCCCCCACGGGTAGAGTTAACAGTAAATGCTTAAGTGTGACAAAATTTAACGCAAAGTCACAAAGACGCAAGCCTTTAACAAAAACAGGGACTTATCCAATGGATAAGTCCCTGTTCGATAAAGAATATTCAGCAGCGTTAGTCTGCGCTGGCAGGGCTGGTCTGGGGTGTGGTCGACGTGCCATTACCATTGACCGTTGTCGAAACCGGTTCTTCCTCGCGGCGGAACTGGCTCATATACAGGTCGTAGTAAGCACCGTGCATCGCCAGCAGTTCGTTGTGGGTGCCCCGTTCGATAATCTCACCGTCACGCAGCATCATGACCTGATCGGCATTACGGATAGTACTCAAACGGTGGGCAATCACAAAGCTGGTGCGCCCTTCCAGCAACTGCTCAAACGCCTTCTGGATCAGACGCTCGGTACGGGTGTCCACACTGGAAGTCGCTTCATCCAGAATAAGGATGCGCGGGCTCATCAGCGCGACACGGGCAATCGAGATCAACTGACGCTGACCCTGGCTCAGACCACTACCACGCTCACCCAGAATGGTTTCGTAACCATCCGGCAAACGCTCGATAAACGAGTCGGCCTCAACCAGCTTCGCCGCAGCGATCACTTCTTCATCGGTCGCGTCGGAACGGCCATAACGGATATTATTCATCACCGTATCCGAGAAAAGGAAAGTATCCTGTAAGACGATACCGATCTGAGTGCGCAGGCTATCGAGCTTGACATCCCGTACATCCACGCCGTCAATCCTGACACTACCGCCGGTCACGTCGTAGAAACGCGGCAGGAGATTGATGATGGTGGTCTTACCGGCACCTGTCGGGCCAACGATGGCGATAATCTGGCCGGGTTCAGCCTTAAAGCTGACACCGCGCAGAACAGGTTCACCCTCTTTGTATTCAGCCGTTACATTCTCGAATTCAACCGCGCCCTGAATCTGCTTCATAACGACTGCATTGGGCTTATCGACAATATCGATTTTCTCGTCCAGCAGGCCAAAGATGCGCTCACCACCGGCAATCGCGCTCTGGATATTCGTCCACAGCACCGCAATCTGCTGGATAGGCTGGTTAAAACGCTGCACATACTGCAAGAAAGCGAAAACCGTACCCAATGAAATAACCGTCGTGCCCAGCAGCGGTTGACCGGACATCACCGAGATACCACCGACCACCACCACAATCGCAATGGCGATATAACCCAGCGCTTCCAGAACCGGATTCAACGCACTGGTAAAGCTGGCCGCGCGGACATTGGCATCACGGTTGGCGGCGTTGGTCTCGCGGAAACGCTCGATACTTTCATCCTCACGGCTGAAAGCCTGGACTTCACGCGCCCCGGCGATACTTTCCTGCAAGTCCGCGTTGACGCTGCCCATTTCCTGACGGCTTTTACGGAAGGCTTTACGCGCCTGCCCCGAAAAGTAGATCGTCGCGGCCAGCATAAACGGCGTGACCAACAGGCTCAGCAGTGCATAAGGTACGTTACTCTGCAACATACGAATGGCGATCCAGACAATAAGCAGGATGCCACTGATTACCTGTAACAGCGCGAAACTGAACGCCTGCTGAATCGTGTCCGTATCACTGGTGACACGGCTCATGATATTGCCGGATTCATTCTCGCCATAAAAACTCATCGACAAACGCTGCATCTGCTGGAACAGGTCAATACGCATATCGCGCAGCGTATGCTGTCCTGTCCATGACATAGCGTAAAATGCCAGACCATTCATGAACGATCCCAGTACAAACAGTCCCACCAGAATCAGCACCAGTTCTCCCAGACCAGCGACTTTTGTCTCCATTGGTGCGGACGCGTCGACAGTGGTGTACCAGCAACTGGCGGGGTCACTGGGGAACAGGTAACAATCTACCGCCTGCCCGATAATGTCTGGTGAGGCCACCTGTGTCCACGTGCCGACCACAATTAACGCCATCGCGATCAGCAGACCAAACCAGTAGCGTTTGAAATACTCTCCAAAGCGCCGCAGCGTCACACTGACATTTTTAGGCTTGCTCGACTCGCTTTCCAGCAGTCTTCTATTGCCATCCATAAACATGGTTATTTGGCCTCCTGCGTATTGCTGTCCATCAACTCAGGTTCTTCTTCCACTTCGGCATCACCCACCAGTTGCGAGTGATAAATCTCTGCATAAATGGGGCTGGTTTCCATCAGGGCTTCATGCTTGCCACTGGCTACGATCCGCCCTTTATCCAACACCAGAATTTGATCGGCGTTCAGAACGGTGGTGATACGCTGGGCAATCACAAAGCTGGTGCGACCTTCCATCAGCAGATCAAGTGCTTTCTGAATGCGATATTCCGTCATCAGGTCGACACTGCTGGTAGAGTCATCCAGAATCAGCAGTTTAGGATCTAACAGCAACGCGCGCGCAATAGCGATACGCTGCTTTTGCCCACCGGACAAAGTCGCGCCACGTTCACCCACCGGGGTGTCATAACCTTCCGGGAATGTCACGATGAAGTCATGCGCTGCGGCAGCTTTCGCGGCGGCAGTGACGTCTTCTATCGAGGCATCAGGGCGGCCAAAAGCGATATTGTCGCGGATAGAACCACTGAACAGATTGGTTTCCTGCAACACAATGCCGATCTGCGAACGCAGACTGTCCAGAGTGACATCGCGCACATCAACCCCATCAATCACCACCGAGCCTTCACTGACATCG
>JBBSQD010000363.1:0-5292 GCA_038258185.1 Aggregatilineales bacterium
CCTGGGTACAGTGGTCGGATCACACTTTTACTTTCTGGAAGACATCAACGCCACATATCTGTACATTGCTCGCATGCGTGCCGAACAGCATTTGCAGCGTCAGATCAAGCAGATTGTGCTGGGTCGTCCGGTGCGCTATTCGTATGATGCTGAGGAAAATAAGCTGGCGCAGGAACGGATGCTGAAGGCGGCATTTAAGGCCGGTTTTGAGGATGTGTACCTGCAATATGAGCCGATTGCCGCGGCCTATCATTACGAATCGACGATTGAACAGGGTGAGCAGAATGTGCTCATTTTTGATTTTGGCGGTGGTACGCTCGACCTGAGTATCATCCGCGTTGGAAACCCGAAAACCCGCGCGGTGCTGGCGAATGGTGGCCTGCCCATCGCTGGCGATGTGTTTGACCAGAAGATTGTGCGCGAAAAACTGCCGCCCTATTTTGGCGAAGGGTCGTATTATCGCGTGGGTAAGAATTCGCTGAAGGTGCCCAGCAGCTTTTATGAGGCATTTTCCAACTGGCAGGACATGCTGGCGTTGAACAGGCCGGACTTCTTCGAGTCGATCAAACGCATTGAGCAGACCGCGCAGCGCCCGCACCAGATTCGCGCGCTGGAGCATTTGATCTCCAGCAATTACGGCTTGCAGATGTTCGATATTGTCGAGGCCACCAAGCGCGAACTGTCCAGCAACACTCAGGCGATGATTAAGCTGGATGGCGAAGATTTCACCGTGCGCCAACTGCTGACACGCCTGGAATTTGAGCGCATTATCCGCTCTGATATTCTTGATATTGATGCTTATCTGGATGAGATGCTGCAACAGGCCGGACTCCGCGCGGACCAGATTGACGCGATTATCCGCACCGGCGGTTCGTCGCAGATTCCGGCGTTTGTCGACATGCTGGAACGGCGCTTCGGCAAAGACAAAGTCCGCAGTCTGGATGTGTTCAGCAGTGTGACTTCGGGGCTGGGGATTATCGGCCACCAGATCGAAACGGGGCAGATTGATGCACAGGTGCATCACAGCAAGGATTATGCAGAAGCCACCAACAATGCACGCAATGGTCTGCCTGCCATTGATTTTGAAGTATTGAAGAAATACATCACCTTCACCGAAACGCAGGCCGAGCCAGAACCACCCGCCCGCGCATTGGTCACGCTGAGTGACGATAATGTGGTATCAGCGGCGCTGGTCGAGGCAGATACACTTGATACAGAGGGCCTACAGCTTGACCAGACGGCGCAGTTGATCGCCTTACCGGCAGATGATCGTGTTCTGCTGGCGACATCCGATTATCGCTTCACGTTGAAAACCCCGCGCCAACTGGTGAGCCTGCGCGAATTAGGTCTGAATCTGGCGGAAACTGAAGGCTTTAAGATGGATGTGTTTGGCGATGAGCATGTCACCGGCATGATGCACTGGGAAGCCTTTACACCCAAAGCGTGGGCATTACTCATCAGCAGCGGCGGTTATTTCAAAACCTTCCAGGCGGAGCCGCTGATTGCGCGGGTTGAGCAGCCGGTGATGTATACGGTGCCGCGTTTGAAAGGCGATCCGCTGCAATTTATCGAACGGCCCGAAAATGGCGAAGTGGTGCTTTTCAGCAGCAGTGGTCGCGCCGTGCGGATTGGTTCAGCACTGTTGCAGGATCTGGAAGGACGGGTGATGAATGTGCCCTCACGTGACCGTGTGATTGCCGCTTTCGCTCTGTCACAGCCGACTCAGTTTGTGGTCGCGAGTGCCGCGGGTCAGGTGGCTTGCCTCGATTCGGCAGATTTGCCGCTGGCGCAAAATCTGAACAGCACCGGCGCGAAAGTCGTGACGTGGCGGACATTGCAAAGTGTGGGCCTGATGGAACACGTTACGCAGGTGGTCACCACCTACGGCTTACGCCCACTGGATGATGAAGCTTTGCAAAAGGGGAAGATCAGCCTGAAGAAAGATGAAAGTCTGGTGGGGCTTGTGTAGCGCTCAAACGTTATTGCTTCGTTCGCCAGTTTTCCCGTTTGATCGGTAACGAGTCGAAATCGTTATCCGCAGTCACTAAAATGGCATTCAACCGTTTTACCAAAGATGCAATGAGTAAATCCGTATCGGAAAGCTGCTGGCCTGTACTTTTCGTTTGTGCCCAAAATTCGGCGGCTTGCTCCCAATCTTCATCCTCTAAGGGGATCCAGTCGAGCAACGGTAATATGATTGTATGGAAAAATTGTAATTTGTTTATTGCATTGGTTTTCAGCAATCCTCTCGTAACCTCATAGTAAACCGGTTGGCATAAATAAATACTATGACCTTCATTTGTTCTATCAATCAGCAACTGCGAAACAGGTTGAATGGCTTTCATCCGGTCGCTGATGACATTGGTGTCCAGGATATAAATCAGTCTTTCCATACGTCTTCATCAACTGGTTCGATATATTCTTCGTTCATCGCAGCCGTCATTTCATCAAGTTCGTCGGGGTTTAAGCCTTCACGAAATTGAGTAAATGCCACATCTAATTTTCGGGCACGTTCTTGTGGGGATAATCTGCGCGCTGTTTGAATGTGCAGCTCGCGTTGATGCACATAAGCGCGGAGTTGCGCCAGTTCTTCAGCAGAGAGCTGATCCACCGCATGAATGACCTCTTGTAAACTCATCATCAGACACCTCCATTTTTTATTATTGTACACTGATTCATGCTGAAATCGGCGCTTTGTGTGCAATGGCTATAGGCTTATTCGGCTCCACCTGCGTTATATTTAGAGTGATAACATTGAGCGGAGAAGCAGAACTTCATGCGCATTTTACTGACCGGATTTGTGCCGTTTGGCAAAGTCACCACCAACCCATCGCAGCAGATTGTCGAGCAGATTGCCGCCAGTGGACGCTATCCGCAGGTGGTGACGGCGGTGCTGCCGGTTGAGTATGCGGGTGGCACGGATCGTTTGCAGCAGTTGATCGCCACGCATCAGCCGGATGCGATTGTCTGTGTGGGGGTGGCGCAAAATCGCAGCAAGATCAGCCTGGAGCGCTTTGCATTGAATGTCGATGATGCCAGCCTGCCGGATAACGCCGGGGTGCTGCGTCAGGGGGAAGCGATCTGCGCCGGGGAGCCGCTGGCCTATACCTCGACATTGCCGCTGGACGCGATGCAATCTGCCCTGCAAGCCCAGGCGATTCCGGTTGAGATTTCCAATCATGCCGGGGCGTATCTGTGCAATCATGCTTTTTATATGGCGCGGCATCTCACTAATGGACAAGACATCCCCTGCGGCTTTATCCATGTGCCGGGGATTCTGAATGATACCTTGCCAACCGGGCTACCCCTGGCGACGATGGTCAACGCCCTTGAAATCTGCCTCACGGTGCTGGAAAATGAGTCTTGTTGATCGTTGAACAGGCTGTGATAGAATTACCCCATGAATCGCCATGTACCTATTCTCTTCATCATGCTCCTTTTGCTGGCACCGCTGCACGTGGTGGAGGCTCAGGGAGGGGACTTGCTGGCGCGGGTGAACAACCTGCGTGCCTCAGTCGGATTATCGCCCTATGCGCTTAATGGTGTCTTGAGCGCCGCCGCCCAGTCACAGGCGCAGTGGATGGCCGATTCGGGCGTGATTAGTCACAACCGGCCTGATGGCTCCAGCCCACGCAGCCGCGCCCTCAATTCAGGCTATCCCACGGTGGATGTCAGCGAAAATATTTATGGTGGCACACTGGCCGGTGTGGATAGTGCCTGGTCATTCTGGGTCAATTCCCCTATTCATTACAATGGTATCGTCAACAACCGCTACAGCGAAGTCGGTGTTGGGATCGCGAGTGGCAGCATCGGCAATACGTTTGTGCTGGTCTTTGGCAATCCCGGTGGGCCCGCTCCCGGTGCGCCACAGATCGCCAGTTCAGGTGGTGGCGGGGGTGGAGCGTCGGTCGCGCCGTCTTACGTGGTGGGTGAGGATGAGTCTGGCAATATTATGCACCGTGTCCAACCGGGGGATACACTCGGCGACATCGCACTGATTTACGGCTATACGTGGGATGATCTGGCGTATATGCGCCAGTTAAATAACCTTGAAGGCAATATGCTGGATGTCGACTCGATCTTTTTAGTGCCGCCCCAGGCGGGTACTTGGACTCCGCAGCCGGGTCAGGGTGGCGAAAATGCCAGCGCCGCCACACCCGAAGCCGCAGTCGAAGTGGCGCAGGAACCAACGGCTGAACCCAGCGCGACTTCTGTCCCCACACTCGAACCTTCACCCACATCCTTGATTATCGCGACCTCAGCCGCCATGCCGGAAGTGATTGCCATGATGGCCGCCATCACCAGTGAAACACCGACTCCGCTGGTGGTTGCGGCGTCGATTGGGCCTGCACCCGAAGAACTTCAGGGGGCGATTGAGGCCGGGAAATCCAGCGGCACCATCACACGCAGCGGGACATCTCCGTGGCTGGCAGTCGGCTTGCTGGTACAGGTTGGTGTGCTGATCGTGGCGGGTTTTGAATTTGCGCGTCGTTCCAAAAACACGCGTAGCAAAGGTAAACGGCGCTGATGCTGCGTTATCTGCGAGCCTTTTTCCTCACTTTAAAAATGATGCTGGCCGGTGAACGTCCGGTGATTGCCACGTCTTACCCTGAATTCAGTGAGTGGGTGAGCGTGGGCCTTCAGCGGATTGAGGCGGTCTACGCCGCTGCCGAGCGCAATCAGATTGGTGCCGCGCAACGTAAAGCGATCAGCATCAAGATTGATGGACGTGACACCAGCTTTGAGGTGATTTTAGGTGCAATCAGGCATCATATGGAAGTGGAATATCCGTACGTTCTCACGCATATGACGCGCAACCATCTGGCGGCCATTCACTCCAACAACTTTAATGACCAGTACTGGATCGAAAATCTTCAGAGTTTAGCCGCTCTCCAGGCGCCCCAAATGCAATCCGCGCTGGCCGCGCTCAAAGCCCACCTGGACGCGCTCCCCCCATTGCCGGGTTCAGCGCCAGACAATTAACGGTTGTTGTCCTCAAACCTTTGTGAAGTTATCTTAATCTAACAGGTAAAATGTTGAAATGAAACCTTATTCTATGATAAGGTTGTGTGACGGATAACATATTACGAATGTTAAGGTGGCTTATGCTTTACAGGGCGCAGTTAGAAGGTCAGGGTCTGGTTGAATACGCATTGGTTATCATGCTGGTGGCAGTGGTCGTGATATTGGTACTGGCGCTGACCGGGCCAGCTATCGGCAATATGTTCTCTAATCTGATGGTCAATCTATGAATATTGTGAATTTTGTATAAATTAATTCTAAATCTATTGA
>JBBSQD010000364.1:0-5218 GCA_038258185.1 Aggregatilineales bacterium
ACCAAAAGTCCGCTTGACAGAAGAATCACAACTTAACAATTTAATAAACTCCGCTTTTGATAACACAAGAATCGTGCCAGATGGTCATGACGGCTTTTGGATATTTATTCAGTATGATGGCCTTTATCACTATGACTTCAATGCCGGGACATCTGAAAAACGCGCTGACTATCTAGGGGATTTTATTGGCAGGACAGCATTATCTGTGGATGAATCACTCTATTTTACAAAAATTGGCGGCACTGAACGTCCTACTACCCCCACAGCATACTTAAGTCTGAGAGATGGTGTTTTATTTCAGTTCATTCCTGAAACTGGTGAGACAATTGCAGTCGATACACCAGAAGGCTGGCCTATGTTTGCAGGATTGCTGGTCGATCATACCGGCAGATTATGGTTGGGTTCAGTCGGTTATCGGGATGTGGATGGGACGTGGCATTTAATCCATCCCCATCCTGAAGAATATTTTGATGTCGCAGAGTCAGGACGCATGAGCTATGTATGGGCTATGCCTTATCCCGTGCTGGAAGATTCGAATGGGATGATCTGGTTTGAGAAATTTCTGGATACTAGCGGATGGGGTGAAGGAATAGCCTGGTACAACGCGGAGACTGGCGAAGGTTGTTTAGTCACGAATGCGCCGAAAAATATCGTTGAGTCTGCTGACAAGCATCTCTGGATGATGATTGATGGGATATTGTACAAATACGCTTTAAATCCGTAACCTGTTTTACTGAACGCGAACCTCTAAAGCCTCGATATAAACTTCGATGGCTTCTTCAATATTCACTAAGGCTTCCTGACGAGTGACCCCAAAGGAATGACACCCCGGCAAAGATGGAACTTCAGCAATCCAATATCCATCTTCATCAGTAGAGAGCAGAATATTGCGGGAAAATCTTGTATCCATGCGACCCGTACTCCTACCACTCAGCACTTGGAACTCAGCACTCAGCACTGAATCCTAAATCTTCACCTGATGCACATGCCGCACGAAATCCTGTTCCAGCAGTTCGTCGCGCACGGTGTCCGGCAGCGGTTGATCGAGCGTCAGCACGGTCAGCGTATGCCCACCGGGTTGAGCGCGTCCCGTTTGCCAACTGGCGATATTGACATTGTTGTTCGCCAGCAGCGTCCCCACCCGGCCAATCACGCCCGGTTGATCGAAGCTGCCCATAATCAGCAGATGACCCTCCGGCACGAAATTCATGCGATACTCGTTGATCTGGATGATGTGCGGCTCTTTATGGTCGAGCAGCGTCCCCGCCATGACGATCTCTTCGCCATCTTCCAGCGTCACCTGGCACGACACCAGATTGGTGTAATCGCCGGTTTTCAGCCCCTTGGTCTGCATCAGCAGAATGCCGCGCTCGACAGCCAGCACCGGCGCATTGATGTAATTGACTTTTTCGCCCAGCATCGGCGTGAGAATGCCCTTGACCAGCGCCACTGTCAGCGGTTTGACCAGCCCCGCCACTTCCTCACCGCGATATTCCACGCCCACCCGCCGAATCGGAGTCCGCGCCAGCGTATGCAGAATCGTGCCCATATGTTCAGCCAACTGCATGTAAGGCTTCGATGTTTCATAATCGACGCCGGTAAAGAAGGGCAGGTTGACCACATTGCGATAATCGCTGCCTTTGAGCGCGTCGGCCACCTGCTGTACAATCTGCGTGCTCAAGTCCTGCATCGCCTCAATCGTATTGTCGCCGATGTGCGGCGTGTGAATGACATTATCCATACCGATCAGCGGGCTGTTATACGGGGGTTCCTCCGGGTAGACATCGACTGCTGCGCCGCTCAGGTGGCCGTCTTTGATTGCCTGCGCCACCGCGTCTTCATCCCAGATGCTGCCATGCGCCGTGTTGATGATCCGCGCCCCCGGTTTCATCTGCGCGATCATCTCCGCGTTGATCATGCCGCGCGTTTCGTTGGTTACCGCCACATGCAGGCTGACACAATCGCTGCGTTGCAACAGTTCACGCCGCCCCGCCAGAATCACACGCTCGTCCAGAATCTGATCTTCAGTAATGTACGGATCATAGGCCAGCACCGTCATGCCAAATGCCAGACAGCGCTGCGCCACATTCTGACCCACGCGCCCCAGCCCGATAATGCCGATGGTCTTGCCATACAGCTGAATCCCGGCCTGCCGTTTGCGATCCAGCAGCCACCAGCCTTCTTTGAGGCTGTCATGCGCCGCGACCAGCCGTCGGCTTAAGGCCAGCATCAGTGTCATGGCGTGTTCACTGGCGGCAATTGCGCTCGTGCCGGGGGTGTGCATGACGATGATGCCGCGCTCGGTAGCCGCTTCAATATCAATGCCACTCAACCCCGCGCCGACGCGACCAATCACCTTGAGACTTGGCGCATGGGTCAACAGATCCGCATCAATCTGAATGTCATCACGGGCGATAATGGCGTTCGCTGTGGCCAAAGCCTCGCGTACCGTATTCAGGCTGGGTGTGACCACCTGCACCTCTACATTTTCGATATGGCGCAGAAGGTCTAAACTCTCGTCGGTCAGGGTCGTTGCGATGAGGATATTATAGGGGGTCACAGTTTATTGTCCTGATTAAGCGCCTGCGCAGCATTGCGGCAATAGGGTATAAAATTTCTATTTTGTTTCTCACTTCTCCTCATTGTGGGAGAAGGGTTGGAGTTGAGGGGGTTTAAAGGCCAGACCCTGAATTTACCCTTCCAGTTGCGCCAGCACATCATGCAGACTGGCGTAAATGTGCGGCGTAATCCGCTTGAAAATCGCCTCATCCAGCCCATGTGAGCGATCCGGCACCGCGTAACAGGTCATACCGGCGGCGACTGCCGCCCGTGCGCCATTGGGGCTATCTTCCAGCGCGAGGCAATCCGCCGGGTTGACCCCCAGCAGTTCCGCCGCTTTCAGATACACATCCGGCGCGGGTTTGCCTTTGCCCACGGTATCCGCCGACACGCGCAGATCAAAAATGCTCTGCCAGCCCTGCGACTCGACCACGGCATTAATAATCGAAATCGGTGAACTGGACGCAATTGCGGTCGGGATATTTTCCTGAGCGATATACGCCAGTAATTCGCTGGCCCCCGGCTGTGTCTTCACGGTGGTGGGGATACGCAGCAGCATGCGTTCGATCAGCTCGCGCTCAAAATCCTTGGGCGATTCGTCGATTTTGAAAATGGCGAGCAGCTTCTCGGAAAATTCGTCCAGCCGCAGGCCAATCAGATGTTCGCGCTCGGCAGCGGTGTAACTGTAACCACGGTCGGCAACCATCTCGGTTTCGACATCGTTCCAGACCACTTCAGAATCGACCAGCAGGCCGTCCATATCAAAGATAATAGCTTTAAAATTATGACTCATGGGGGTTAAATGCTTTCTCGAAGGTGGTGCGCAGATCATCAGCATGCCAGGTCAGGCCGCCGTTTTGTGACAGCGCAATGCCCCGGTCAAAAACCGCCTGATGCGGTGTGTTGAGAACTTTCGCATAGCCAGTCGGACCGGCAGCTAAGGGTAAAATCGGTGCAATCGACGCACTGTGGATAAATGCTTCGGACTCTTTCAGCAGCTTTTCACGGGCGACCACGCCGCCAAACCCCACGAACAGATCGACCACACCGCGCGTTGCCAGGTCGGATGCACCATCACCGACCATCAGCCGCCGGCCATGTTTCCCCGCCGCCAGTTCATGGATCATTTTGGGCTTTCCGCTGGAAACGGTCAGAGGACCTTCTTCATAATCCAGATATTTCTGGCCGTTACGGGTCTGCGGCTCATAGTAACGCCACCAGTCCCCGGACAGTTCATCATATTCCAGTTCCACGGCGCGGATATTGTCCGGCGCGACACCCAGCCGTTTGCCAAACCCGCGCACCGGCTCGGCCAGTCCGCCGCTGATGATAAAGACGTTTTTGCCCAAAAAGCGCAGCGCATCCAGCACGGCCTGTGCATCCTCGACAATCGTCTCCCAGTAACGCTCCTCGATAGCCAGTAACTGGCCGCGAGTCGGGCGGATGGCTTGCAGGCGTTTGCCATAGACTTCACTTAAATCGAGGTCACCATTCATGGCTTTTTCGGTCAGCACACCGACCCGCCACTCCTTGCCCTTCAGACGCGCGAGTTCATCAATCCCTTCAATTGTGGAAAGGGTGCTGTCGCAGTCGAAGAAGATGAGGTCAAAACTTGTCCAGCGCGTATCGTCGTGCATGGGTGGGTCACTCTTCCTACTTTTATGCGGCTTTCATTGTACCGTTACCCGTTCGCTTTGTGAACCCGGTTTCGATGAAGCCGCGTTGAAATCTGCTGCATGATTGCTGCCCTCATTAAAGCACATGCCAGCTTGAATTGGCATAACATGGGGGGGTAATTCGTGGAATTAGGCTGGCTTTTCGCTGACTGGCTCAACCTGGTTACCGGCTGCCAGAATAAACCAGAAGGTGCTGCCTTCACCGGGGACACTGGTCACGCCCACTTCGCCTTTGAGATTGTTGATGATGCGATGCACAATCGACAAGCCCAGTCCAAGCCCTTCCGCCTGCGTGGGATGCACCCGCGTGAACATTTCAAACAGATGCTCCTGCTGTTCTTCGGTGATTCCCAGCCCGGTGTCCTGCACTTCGTAACGCACCTTTTTGTCCTGAAGAATGCCGCGGATCGTGATCGAAGGTTCCGGGTTATGGGAACCCATGTACTTGATGGCGTTATTGATGAGGTTGGCGAAAACTTCCTCCAGCCATTGGTTGTGACCATTGGCATCGGGCAGATTGGGTTCAATGATGATTTTGATGCCCTTTTTCTCAATCGAATCGCTGAAGCGGCTGACCGCCGCTTCCACTACCGGCTCAACCTCAACACAGGTAGCGACCTCATGCGCATCACGGACTTTTGCCAGCCACAACAACTGGTCAATCATCCCGGCCATGCGCATCACCGTGGTTTTGATTTCGCCAATCTGTTTGATCGATTCGGGCTTCAGATCCGGTTGCAGCTTTTCGATCATAAACGTCCGCAGCGGAATGCTGGTCAACGGCGCTTTGAGGTCATGCGCAATGGTGTGCGAATAGGCATCCAGCTCTGCGTTGCGTTCTGCCAGTTCTTCAGCGTACTTGCGCAGGCTGTCTTCCACGTTGCGCATATCTTCCAGGTTGCGAGCGTTGCGCAACGCGGCGGCCAGTTGCAATGCCAGCAGATGCGCGATGCGCAGATCTTCCTGACGATAGCTGTTCTTGA
>JBBSQD010000365.1:0-5208 GCA_038258185.1 Aggregatilineales bacterium
CCGCTGTAACTGTTCCACACCGGATTCCCGCTCAGTTCTACGGCCAGATCACCGGCACCGCGCGCCATGAACAGCGGCAAAGTCCCGTAGACATACAACCCTTTGCCGATATTATGCGGGTTCAGCAGCGAACACTGCGCGTCGAAATAACCGCCTGCGCCGTTGGTATCCGGGTAGCGTGCGCGGCAGGTATCCAACTGGGTTTGCTGGTCAATCGGGTTCGGTTCACTGGAACGGAAGGACACCCCCAGCGACGAAGCCACATCCGTTAGAAAGCGTTCATCGGGGTGCAGATGCGTGAAATCATCCCAGTTCTGCCCCTGAAAGCGTAGAAAACCGCCCATCAGCATGATAAAAACCAGCGCTACGCCCACCAGAATATCACTTCTGGTGATCGATTCCGCAGCACTTTGTGATCGAATTGAGTGACCAGCCGAGCGTGTTTCTAACATAAGCCACACCTGTACAGCAGCCTCTGCTGGCTGCATCCATTACAATGAACGTCTCTTAAGTACACCCTGTTTGCCACATTTCCTCAAAAAGGATACAAGCAAAAATCCAAACAAAACTTGAAAATGTACGGACATGGCATGCCATGTCCGTACCACAATACGCTTAAAAGGCACCAGTATCTAACTCATAATCCACAATCAGATCATCAAAAGGTGCAAAATTCATTGTGCCTTATCCCGCCGCTTGCAGCGGAAATTCCTGGCGCTGATAATCGTCGAAGCCTTGCGAACCCAGGCGCGGCACACGGAAAATCTTGTAATCGTCGCCTTCCTGATAGCTCTCGCGCAGCGTGGCATAACCCGCCGGGAACATGCGCTGCAATAATGCTTCGGTTTCGGTGTCTTCCGATGCGTAGAAAAACAGCAGATCGCGCTCCGGGTCCAGCCGGTATTGATCTGTTCGGCGCGAGGCTTCACCCAGGAAGCCCTGGATGCTGTCGCGGCTGACAATCCCATTGGGCCAGTCAGTGCGCCCTGCTTCGATCCCCACCGCGCGATGATCCCACCAGAAGGGATAGCCGATCATAAAGGCATTGCCGTAACTGCCATCACTCTCCGCAAAACCGCGCAAAATCGCCCCGGCTTCGCTGTAAGGCAGCGACGAATTCAGATACGATGCGCGGTAATCGTTAAAGTAAATTCTGGAATTCAGGTTGTAAGCCCCCAGAATAATAAAACTCACCAACACGCCGCTAACCACAAGTGCGGTCTGACGGCGCATGACCCGCCCCATCGAGAAAACAATCAAGCCTAAGGGCAGGGCGGCAATCAGATACGCCGTTGGCAGCGCTCCGCTGGTACGGGTGTGACTGGGATTTTCCACCGGAAACGCAACCGACAACGCCGACGGCAGCAGCATAATAAACAAAATCAGCGGAACTGACCAGTCGAATACATCCCGCCGCCGGATCATCCGTGCCAGCCACGCCGCAAGACCAACGACAAACAACGCGCCAGTAAAGACATCCATTGCCGGACGGTTCGGCGCGGCATTAATCCACGCCACATCACCCTTCCAGTTAAACATCAGCAGCGCATTACGGATGTTATCCTGCAACACCGGCCAGTGCTCGACAAATGAGTCCACAAACAATTGAATCTGTTCGGGGATAGTCACATCCTTCAGCGTGATACTGCCGTCTTCCTGTTCTTCCTGAATGGCATCATCACCCACCAGCCGCCCCGATGTGCGCCGCCAGAAGTCCTGCGGGTATTGCAGCGAATAACTGAACAACGGCACAAACACCACGAACGCCACCAGTACCAGCACCAGAAAATTCATTAACGTGCTGCCTGCCCGCCGCCAGCTTCGCACCTTGAAGATAAAAATCAGCGCCACACCCACGATAATCACCACCGGCAGCATACGCACGGCCTGATAGGTATACAGGCCAAAACCCAGCACCAGCCCCGCTTTGATGTAATCTCCGCGCTGATTATCACGCATGGCTCGCGCCAGATAAATCAATAGCAAAGTCGTGACCACCGTCGTCAGAACGATGCGCAGACCCAGACGACTTAAGGCCGTGTGCCAGTAACTGACCGCCACCAGCGCCGCAAAAATCAGCCCGACGATGCGCGCCAGCCGTTCATCCTCTGTGCCAATGACCGTTCGCCCCAGCCAGTAAATCAGCACCACCGCGACCAGCCCTTCGACAGCAGTCAGCAGCTTTAAGGTGGTGAAATCCATGCCCATGCCGGGGATTTGCGAAAAAAGCGCCATCGCATACATCTGGAAGGCTTCACGCCCGCCGTTGTTGGGGAAGAACACCTGATGATTGCCATCCAGCACCCGCTGCGAATCCAGAATTTTCTCGACATGATCGCTGGTCATTTCTGGCGGTGTACCGGCGGCATCACTCATGCGGAAAACCGCACCGAGCAGCGTAATCAGCACCAGCAGCCACAGCACCCAGTTCTGGCGGACGTTAATCCGCGCGACCTGCTCTCGCAGCCAGCCCCACGCGGCGGGGATACTCCAGCCAGCCGGGGCCACCGCACTCACCCACAGGGCGACACTCGCCATCCATGACCAGAAGCCAATAAACGTAAACTGGTTGTTCGTCGTAAAACGCAGCGCGATAATGCTGCAAAATAAACCCAGCAGCGCCAGCAAAACTTTTACCGGGTGAAAACCCGACCAAACCACAGGCCGCTTCTTTTTCGGCTCAGATTGCGGTTCGACTGTTTCCGGTTGGCGATTGACACCCCAGTGACGGATCTGCGGCCATGAGCCATAAATTTCCGCCCCCAGCCAGATGAAAAACGCCAGAAATAAATATGGCGCACCGACATTTAAGGCCAATTCTTCCGTCCGCAGTGGCGCATTCGCCAGAATGCCGGAACCCCACCAGGCGACCACCAACGCGGTCAGCCGCAAACCCAGTTGGAAGGCTTCGCGGCGCTGATCTGTGTCGAGACTCTGAGCCGTCAATGCGGCATCCCGCCCCATCACGGCGCTGCCTGCTGAGGCAATTTGTACCGAGTGAGGAATGGGAGTCACATGGCTGTCATCCGTGCGCGCAGTGCGGGAAATCTGGCGAATCGCCTGCAAGGTCATTTGCGGAGAGCGCCGCAGTTGACCCAGCATCTCCGCCACGGTCAGATCCTCAAAATGGCGTTCATCGTTTTCGGGTGCATCGGTACGCACAGTAAGCGGAAATTCATCTGTCACCGTGCCATCCTGCACCGGGATAACCAGCGCATCCGCATCTTTGTGGATCGGCGCATCTTCATCCACCGGGATAACCAGCGCATCCGCATCTTTGTGGATCGGCGCATCTTCATCCACCGGGATAGCTTCAGAGCTTTGCATATCTTCGGGGATAATGGCGGCATCTTCAACCGGCAGTTGATCGAACTGTTCAGAATCCAACGGGTTTTCCGGTTGTGTCTCTGGCGGGATGGTCATGCGGGTTTACGCCCTTTAATACACACATTCACAGTTGAACGCCCCGGCGGTTCGCTGAGGACATTCCTGCGATCAAAATAATTAAAGACCTTCAGACCGAGGTTGATCGGGTTCAGCAGGCTGCCATCGTTCTTATCAAACGTGGTGCGGTCAGCCGCCGTTGCCATCTTTGAGGGCAGCAGACCGGACTCCAACAGCGGCATACCAAAACCATACACCAGATTATGAATAAAGGGAAAACTATAATGGGTGAAGGCGCGTTCTTCTTCCACGACAAAATCCGCCGCCAGCACACTGCTGCGCAGTTGATCCGCCGTGTATAAGCGCACATGATTCGCCCAGATTCCCGCCAGTGGCCCGCTGCCAATATGCGTATTCAGCACCGTTTCCAGCGACTTGTTGATCGGGTCCCACCAGAAGGGATAATTGGCATTCGGCACCGTAATCGCCACCACCCCGCCCGGTTTGAGCACGCGATAAATCTCGCGCAGTCCGGCGACATCATCTTCAATATGCTCTAAAATCTCGGAGAGAATCACACTGTCAAACACGTTATCGGCATAGGGCAGCGCATAGATATTGGCATTATTCAGGCTGATATCCGGTAAATGGCCGACATTCTGCTGGGCTTTCAGCAGCACCGGCCAATCCAGCTCTGCACCCACCAGACGGCAACCGCTGGCATAGCGCAGCATGTTCAGATAAAAGCCGCGGCCACACGGCATATCCAGAATCACATCTTCGTCCTGCGGCTCAATCCACTCAAAAATCGTCTCGACCCGTTTCTTGAAAGCCATATCGGCTTCATTGCGGGTCATATGCTCAATGAGCTGCTTGTCGATCATTTTAGCGCTTGCCATACTCGCGGAATACTTCCTCATAACGATTGACGGTTTCTTCAAAAGAAAAGGTGTTTTCGATTTCCTCACGTGGTTTGCGATAGGCATCCGGGTTTTGCAGCACGTCTACCAGCGCCTCACCGATTGAACGCCAGTCTCCGGCGGTTGCCAGTTTGCCCATGGCGCTCAATGTCACCGGCACCCGCCCACCGGGGATATTGGTCATGACCACCGGGGTATCACTCAGCATCGCTTCCACCTGTACCAGCGCGAAACACTCGCTGTCACTGGTCAGCGCCAGCACATCACACGCCGCGTAAAAATCCGCCATATCCTGCGCCGTGGTCATCAGGCCGGGGAACACCAGTTGATCCTTATAGCGCTGCACCAGATCCTGATTGGCATCCCAGAAACCCTGCTCATACTTCACAGGATACTCCCCCACCAGCACAATCCGGGCTTTAGGAAAGGTCTGGTTGACAATTTCTAACGCGCGCAGCAGCAGATCTGGCCGTTTTTCCTCGACAAAGCGGCTGGCAAAACCGATCACCGGCCCGCCATCATTCGACCATTCCGCATGCCACTCTGCCGCCCGTGCTGGATCAGCCAGCGGCATATCGACAGGCGGTGAGATCACCGTCACTTTATCCAGAAACGGCTTCAGATAATACGAATGCTCGGCATAATCCTGACTATACGCAACCAGCCGCGCCGCACGTTTCGCCATGAATTTATACAGCGCAAACATCGTGTTCTGGATAAAGCGATTCGCCCCGCCCTCCGGCAGCAGCAGATCACCATGATGCGTGGCGATCACTTTGCGTCCCGCCAGCCCCGCCAGCACACTGATCAGCGCCGTTTCCAGCATCGGCACATTGACCCACACCACATCATGCTGCAACAACAGCCCCAAAGCCGCCCACGGATAGGCTGGCATAATCATGCC
>JBBSQD010000366.1:0-5195 GCA_038258185.1 Aggregatilineales bacterium
GGATACTGAACTGGGCGACCACATTCTTCCCCGCGCGAATCAGCGAGTCACGGCCTTTACGCCCAACTGTTACATATTGCACCGGCTTGCCCAGACGCTCACCAAAGCGCTGCGCCACCCGGATAATATTGGTGTTGAATGCCCCGGCCAAACCACGCTCCGAAGTAATCAACACAATCATGATGTTTTTGACTTCCTCGCGTTCCGTCAGAAGCGGATGCAGAGAAGCCCCTGCACCACCCGCATTCTGGACGTTCAGCAGGATTTCCCAGGCTTTTTCAGCAAATGCGCGGCTGGTCAACACTCGCGCCTGCGCCCGGCGCACCTTGGAGGCGGAAACCGCCTCCAGAGCGCGTGTAATCTGCGAAATGTTTTTCACACTTCGGATACGTTTCTGAATTTCACGTGCTGTAGCCATGTAGCGCCTCCTTTATTTGCCTTACGGCGCTCTTAGCTCCAGTTGGAGTTGAAGGTTTCGATGGCATTCTTCAAGCCATTTTCGACACTCTCGTCCCACTTTTCCGGATTTTCCTGGATACCCCTGGAAATCTCGGCGAACTGAGTGTTATAAGCGCGCAGGAAGGCATGCTTCCACTCGGTCACCCGCTCAACCGGGACGTTATCCAGCAGACCACGGGTACCGGCGAAAATCATCGCAACCTGATCGGTCAGGGACATCGGCTGGTACTGCGCCTGCTTCAGCAGTTCAGTCAGACGTAAACCACGATCCAACTGCTGCTGTGTGGATTTATCGAGGTCGGAGCCGAACTGAGCGAAGGCCGCCAAAGAACGGAACTGCGCCAGATCGCCCTTCATACCACCCGCCACACGCTTCATGACTTTGGTCTGCGCATCACCACCCACGCGGCTCACGCTGATACCGACGTTCAGTGCCGGGCGTTGACCCGAATAGAACAACTCGGCTTCCAGGTAAATCTGGCCGTCAGTGATGGAGATTACGTTAGTCGGCACAAATGCGGACACGTCACCCAGCAGGGTTTCGATAAAGGGCAGCGCCGTCAGGCTGCCACCACCGCGTTCATTATTCAACTGTGCGGCACGTTCCAGCAAGCGGCTGTGGAGATAGAACACGTCACCCGGATACGCTTCACGTCCGGGGGGACGGCGCATCAGCAGCGATACCTGACGATAAGCCCAGGCATGTTTAGAAAGATCATCATAAACGACCAAAGCATGCTGGCCGTTTTCCATAAAGTACTCACCAATTGCACAGCCGGAATATGGGGCGATATACTGCATCGCTGCCGCATCGGATGCGGATGCCACGACCACAGTCGTGTATTCCATCGCGCCATTTTCTTCCAGCATGGCGACCAAACGGGCAATCTCGCCTCTACGCTTGCCAATGGCTACGTAGATACATTTCATGTCCAGGCCCTTCTGGTTGATGATGGTGTCAATCGCAATCGCGGTTTTACCGATCTGGCGATCACCAATAATCAACTCACGCTGACCACGACCAATCGGGATCATCGAGTCAATCGCGAGGATGCCGGTCTGCACCGGGCTGTCCACGTTACGACGATCCATCACACCCGGAGCCAGACGTTCCACGTTATAATATTCCGTGAAGTTGATTGGCCCTTTGCCATCAATGGGGTTACCCAGCGCATCGACCACACGGCCAATCATGCCCTCACCCACCGGTACAGAGGCGATACGACCCAGGGGGCGAACTTCATCGCCTTCCTTAATGCCATCGTAATCACCCAGAATAATGATACCGACGTTATCTTTTTCCAGGTTAAACGCCATGCCCAGTACGCCATTGCCGAACTGGACCAATTCGCTAAAGTGGACGCTTTCCATGCCGAGTACACGGGCGATACCGTCACCGACTTCGTCCACATAACCCACTTCAACCGATTCTAATTTGGACTCGTAACCTTCGAGCTGCTGCATTAACGAGTCAAAAATGCTTTTGGAAACTTCCGCCATGTAAAGGCCTCCCTGATAAATAGCTGCCTGTGTAGCAAATGCACTTCATATCGATCACTCAATGTTCAGAGTGGGATTGCTGTTAAAAACAGGTTAGCAGTGTGTCGTGGGCTGTTAAATTTTACGTCAAGTAAGGTGCAGAAATGCTAACCAATAACAAAATGTTGTACGCAAAGTGTCATTCTGTATTTTAACTGATTGACCGCCATCTGTCCACTTTTTCACAAACAGATTAGTGAATTCCTTGTGTATTGCAAACAAGTCTGTAAATAAACGATAACCACACATCAGATTTTGGTGAATTATCCAAGAAATGCGTTACCACTTAGTCCTGATTATCCCCATTCGGATCACGGGTTTTGCCGCCGCCCAAAGACACCGAGCGCTGATACGCCGCCCAGATCGCCCGCGCCAGTACCGTGCGCAGACCGCCCTTCTCCATGTGATAGATCGCTTCTGCCGATGTTCCGCCGGGGCTGGTCACCTGATTACGCAGTTCCGCCAGATGCGAACCAGACGCCTGTGCATATTCTACCGAGCCGCGTACGGTTTGCAGCACCAGCTTTTCAGAATCGCGGCGCGAAAAACCCATATGCACCCCGGCGTCAATCATGGCTTCCATAAATAGAAACACATACGCTGGCCCGGTGCCGCTTAACGCTGTTGCCATATCGAGATAGCCTTCACCATCCATGTAGATTTCTTCGCCCAGCGCACCCAGCAACTGCCGCGCCTGTTCGCGCTGTTCATCAGCCACTTCGCTGGTCGCTGTCCACACGGTGATGCCCTGGCCGATCTGCGCGGGTGTGTTGGGCATGGCGCGGACAACGCTGGGATTGGCAATCCCGTTGACAATCGTTTCGATCTTTACGCCAGCCGCGATGCTCAGAATCAGTGAGGCGTCATGTGCGCCACGCCGCAATTGCGGCAGCACCTTTTCCATCACCTGCGGCTTGACCGACAGCACCAGAATATCAGCCTCGTCGGCGGCAGCGGCATTGTCCATCGTAAAACGCAGACCATAACGCTGCTCAAGTTCCTCGCCCCTGTCCTGACGCGGATCAGCCGCAATAATCTGACTCGGCTCCAGCAGTTTGCGGCTGACAAGGCCTTTCATCATGGCCTCGCCCATGATTCCGCTGCCAATAAATGCAATTTTCTGATTTTCAAAAGACATGATCAACTTTCCTTATAGGCGTGCATCTGATCGGCTTAGACGCTGTTTAATTCAGATTCGAGTCGTAAAACTGTGGGCTGCTGTGGCTCAGCAAATAATAGGCGCGGTCACGGCCATCCACTTTTTCGCGGACAAAATCGGTGACGATGTATCCACTGGCCATGACCAGTTTGAACAAGCCGCGCACATGATCACGCCAGCGCTGGGCCAACTGCTCATTACCCGCCATCATAGTGGTGAAATCAACCGGAATTTCGACCAGAATCATCGAACCGGACGGATTCAGAACGGTATCACAGGGTACTAATGCGCCATCGTCTGTGCTGGTGGCGGAGTTCAGAATAGGCGTATTCGCCTGAAGATAATGTTCCAGCAGCAGATCGCCGCGATTGCCTTCCACGCGCTGTTTAACGCGCTGCTGAGTCACCCACCACTCGACAAACAAACGGTCAGAGTAACCCATCGCCGCCAGACCGCCGACATTCTCCGTACCATAATAATTTTCGCGGAACTCGGCGCAGATCGCCCCCAGCTTACGAATATTCAGATGCGCATTCGGCGCCAGCAGCGGGTCAAAGGTCCACGTCACCAACCGCACACCCTGGCGAAGCGCCATGTCGCGCTGCGCCACTTTAAGCTGATAAGCCAGCCCGTGATTGCGATACTCTGACAATACCACCATCCGCTTGGAGACAATCTGCAAATTCGCCATCGCGGGTCGATCAGGGTCTTCCATATTGGTGCCCAAAAATCCGACCAGCACCCCAGCCATCTGGTCGCCATCCATGGCCGCCAGTACATGCCCACCATGATTCGCCAGCGAGAACAGCATATGCGCCGGAATAACCGATTCCTGATCGTTCCCCCAGTATGTTTTCTGCAATTCGACCGCTGCCGCCATTTCCCCTAATGAGCGCAGTGCCCGGATTTCGATGGTTGTGTCCATAAATTAAATTCCTCTGGGACGGCGGCGAAATGTGCTGCGCAGGAGTGACCGCCAGTATCCACGCCCACGCATATAGGTGATCAGAGTGTCTTCAAAACGCCTGGGACGCACCCCAAAATAACCGTAGGTGTTCGCCAGTTGGGTCGCCCGGTTGGTTGCCAGTATATCCAGCCATTGCGCTGTCATCAACGAGCGCGGCAGAATACGATTATAGACGGCGGTTATCCAGCGCATCGCATACGGTGGAACCGGGATAATGATCCGCGGCAAGCCAGCCACACGCATCACCGTGCGGATCAGATCTTCCAGCGTGATATATTCCGGCCCGCCGACTTCCAGCGTGGTATCCACCACCTCTGTCCGATCAAGGCTGCGCAGCAGAATTTCGACCAGATCATCAATATGCAGTGGTTGCAGGACAATCTCGCCGCGCCCCGGCATAAGAAAAAAAATCGGGTTGACCTGCAGCATCATAGCGATGTGATTGACAAATGCATCATCTTCACCATAGACGATCCCGCTGCGGATGATGGTAAACGCCAACCCACTGGAACGGATCACTTCCTCAACCATCCCCTTCACACGGATAATGCCATAAGCCGATGACGGCGCAGCACCCATCTGGCTTAAGGTGATAATACGGCCCACCCGCGCCGCCCGTGCCGCCGCGATGAGGTTACGTGTTCCCGCCAGTTCGACTCGTTCCAGGTCACGCACCCGCCCCCACCACAGAGCATTCTCCAGGTGAATAATCACATGCACCCCGGTAACGGCCTTAAAAAGTGTTTCCTCATCCATCACATCCCCGACGATAATCTCCGGCGGGTTTTCCCAGGGCAGATTTTCTGCTTTATGTTCGGGAATCAGACAGCGAACCTGTTTGCCCTCTTTCATCAGACGTGTGACCAGATGGCGCCCGATAAAACCGGTCGCCCCAGTGACTAAAATCATACCATTTACCTCCACAGGTGGGGCCGCATTATAACACAGGCGCTCTGGCACCAAACAGCCCATCACGGGGTAACCGGGTGTACTTTTCAGGGTTATCCTTTAAAATGAGAAATATTTTTCTGACTCAACACATCCAATCAGAATGTGCGTGGCCGAACCCGA
>JBBSQD010000367.1:0-5188 GCA_038258185.1 Aggregatilineales bacterium
GGCCACGCTGCGGTTCCCTTCGGCCACCAGCCCCAGCACCTCCCGTTTGAACTCCTCACTGTATTTCTTGTATCCCATCATTTACTCCTTACTCTCAGTTTATCGGACATTTCTGGTGTCCGCCAAACTGGGGTAAGGTCAACCGCCTGATGCGCTATTATCGCTATGTGGAGGTGGACATCCCCGACATGATCGCCCACGGCTTCATGCGCCTGTGGAAGGAACTCAGCCGGAATCCCACCCTGCTGGCCGACTATCATCGGTAACAAGCCATATGGCGCATTCCCTTCGTCATGGACTGCGGTATGCTTAAGTCATAGAAATCGTGTACCGAGGGGGTACAAAATGGCTGAAACCACACGCCAACACATTGAGCTACCTATCACAGGCATGACCTGTGCGAGTTGTGTCCGTAATGTCGAACGCGCTCTGAAGAAAACCGAAGGCGTGGACGAAGCATCGGTTAACCTGGCGACTGAACGCGCCAGCGTCGAATTTGACCCGAAGCAGATTGATGTCCAGCACATGATCGAGCGTGTGCAGAATGCCGGTTACGGCGTGCCGACTGGCTCGATTGAACTGCCGATCACCGGCATGACCTGCGCCAGTTGCGTCCGCAATGTCGAACGCGCCATCCACAAACAGCTGGGGATTTTATCGGTCAATGTTAATCTGGCGACCGAAAAAGCCACCGTCAATTATCTGCCGGGAGCGGTGCGCCGCGCTGATCTGGTGAAAGCGGTTGAACGCGCGGGTTACGGCGTGGTTGATCTCTCCAACGCGGAAGTGCCCGAAGATGCGGAACGGGCGGCACGTCAGGCCGAGATTGACCGCCAGCAGCGCATGGTACGCATTGGCGCGTTATTCACCGTGCCGCTGTTTATCATCAGCATGGCGCGCGATCTGTACATGACCAGTTTCACGGGCGCAAATATGGCTGGCGATATGCTCATGACCGGCCCCAATCCCGCTCTGAACTGGCTGCTATGGGCGGGTTGGCCGTTTGTCTTTTTCCTGCTGGCGACCCCGGTGCAGGTCATCGTTGGGCGACAGTACATTGTCGGTGCGTATAAAGCCGCCCGCAACGGCACCACCAACATGGATACGCTGATCGCGATGGGATCGCTGGCGGCCTATATCTACAGTGTGGTCGTGCTGCTGGGGATCGTGTTTGGCTTATCAGAGACGATTGGCGATCATGTCTACTTTGAGACTGCGGCAGTCATCCTGACGCTGATTACACTGGGCAAGCTGCTGGAAGCCCGTGCCAAAGGTCGCACCAGTGAAGCGATTAAAAAGTTAATGGGGCTGGCTCCCAAAACCGCGACTCTGCTGCGCGATGGTCAGGAAATCGAAGTCCCGGTTGATGATTTGATGGTCGGAGACAGGTTGTTAGTCCGTCCCGGAGAGCGCATTCCGGTGGATGGCGTGGTCATTGAAGGGCATTCATCCGTCGATGAGTCGATGCTCACGGGTGAAAGTCTGCCCGTCAGCAAGGAAACCGGCAGCGAAGTGATTGGCGCGACGGTCAATAAACAGGGTCGGCTGGTCGTCGAAGCGCAGAAGGTCGGCACACAGACGGCCCTGGCGCAGATCGTGCGGCTGGTGGAGCAGGCGCAGGGATCAAAAGCGCCGATTCAACGGATTGCCGATCAGGTTTCGAGCGTGTTCGTGCCAGTTGTTCTGGGATTGGCGACCATCACTTTTCTCGGCTGGCTGCTGATCGGTCAGGTCGGCTTTGTCACCGCGATGGTGCATACTGTGGCGGTATTGGTCATTGCCTGCCCATGTGCGTTGGGTCTGGCGACACCGACTGCGATTATGGTCGGCACTGGACGTGGCGCGGAGATGGGTGTGCTGTTCAAAAGCAGCGAAGCGCTGGAAAATGCCAAGCGTATTCAGGTGGTCGCGATGGATAAAACCGGCACGATTACCAAAGGCGGACCCAGCGTCACCGATGTGATCGCGCTCAATGAATTTAATGAAGACGAACTGCTGCGGCTGGCGGCGATTGCCGAGCGCGGCAGTGAGCATCCGTTGGGGCAGGCGGTGGTCAAAGCGGCGCAGGAACGCGGCATCAGCCTGACACAACCGCAGTCGTTTGAGGCCGAATCCGGACGGGGCATCCGTGCGGTGGTTGATGGAAAAACTGTATTGGTCGGCAGCCCGCGTTTTATCCGCGAACAGAATTACCCGCTCGAAGCGAATCAGGCGCAGATTGAAGCCCTGCAGGCGCAGGCGCGGACGGTGGTACTCACGGTGGTGGATGGTACATTAGCCGGTCTGATGGGCATTGCCGACACAGTCAAAGACGGCTCACGCGAGGCGGTGGCCGCCCTGCAGGCACTCGGATTGGAAGTGGTGATGATTACGGGCGATAACCAGCTTACCGCTCAGGCGATTGCGCGTGAAGTGGGGATCGAGCGGGTGCTGGCGGAGGTGCTGCCTGATCAGAAGGTCGAGGCGGTCAAGCAGTTGCAGGCCGAAGGCAAACGCACGGCGATGGTCGGTGATGGCATCAATGACGCTCCGGCACTGGCGCAGGCCGATGTCGGCATGGCGATTGGCACCGGCACCGATATCGCGATGGAAGCCTCCGACGTGACGCTGGTCAGTGGCGATCTGCGCGGTGTAGCGCGGGCGGTCAGTCTCAGCCGGTCTACCATGCGGACGATCTATCAGAATCTGTTCTGGGCGTTTGTCTATAACATCATCCTCATCCCGGTAGCGATGGCCGGGGCACTGGTACCGATGCTGGCCGCTGGTGCGATGGCATTCTCTTCGATCTTTGTGGTGAGCAATTCGCTGAGGCTGCGCAGGCGATCAAGTGAAGGATAGTATGCACTCAATCAAACACATTTCCTTTTGGCGGGGAAATCTGTAGCATGTCATAATACCCTCTGACCAAAGTAATACTCTGAGAGAGTGTTGGGTATTTATGAATAATAGTCGCTACATCATCGAGGAAAAACTCGGTGCCGGGGGTATGGGGACAGTCTACAAGGCTAAAGACCGCCTGACTGGTGAGATGGTCGCGCTCAAGAGGGTGCTATTCGCGCCTGAAAAATCAGCGGCGGACAGCGATACGGATTTCCTGACGGCACTGGCGCTGGAGTTCCGCACACTGGCGGGACTGCGGCATCCGCATATCATTCGGGTGATCGATTATGGCTTTATTACTGAGGAAAATACCCGGCAGCCTTATTTCACAATGGAATATCTGCCCAGTGCAACCAGTCTGGCCAGCGCTGCCAGCGGCCAGCCGCTGGAAATACAGATGCGTCTGTTGACGGAAATGCTGCTGGCGCTGGACTATCTGCACCGCCGTGGTGTCATTCATCGGGATTTAAAGCCCGATAATGTGCTAGTGGATAGTAATGGACGGGTCAAAGTGCTGGATTTTGGGCTGGCCCTGGGCGCAACCGGCAAATCGAGTGCCAACCTGGCTGAGAGTATGGCAGGGACGATTGCTTACATGGCACCAGAATTATTTGCCGAGGAAGCCGCTACGGTGCGATCCGACCTGTATGCGGTGGGAATGCTCATTTACGAAGTGTTCACTGGAAAATACCCTTTCAATCAGAAAAATGTCATGCTGCTGCTCAATGACATCATGAATAAAGCCCCGGATGTGAGTGAGCTGGATAATCCCCTCGTCATGCTTCTGGAGCGTTTGCTGGCGAAAAACCCTATCGAGCGACCGTCCACTGCTGAGGAGCTGATCCGCGAACTGTGTACAGCCATGAATCAGCCGCTGCCACCGGAAAGCACAGACGTAAGGGATAGCTTCCTGCAGGCATCCCGTTTTGTCGGACGTAAGGCCGAGATGGAACAACTCAAAATAGCGCTCGATATTCTGTTCACACCCGCTGAGGGACAGCAGGCGCAGGTTTATCTCTTTGGTGGCGAAAGCGGCGTCGGTAAATCCCGCCTGCTGGACGAAGGGCGTACTCGTGCGCTGGTCAGTGGGGCGCGGGTAGTGCGCGGACAGGGCGTGGCAGAGGGTGGCTTACCGTTTCAACTGTGGCGTGATATTGCCCGTGAATTGTGTCTCAGCACAGAGTTGAGCGATTTAGAAATGAGTGTTTTGAAGGAAATTGTCCCCGACATTGGCAATCTGCTGAATCGTGAGGTTGGCGATGCGCCGGAATTAACCGGAGGTGCGGCAGGGCAGCGTCTGGTGCTGACGCTGGTTGATCTGTTGAAGCACCAGACACAGCCCTTGGTGCTGCTGCTGGAGGATTTGCAATGGGCGGAAGAAAGCCTTGCGCCCGTCAAACAGATCCTGACCGTGCGGGAGCAGCTACCGCGTTTGCTGGTGATTGGCACGTATCGAGATGATGAACGCCCCGGCTTAGCAGAAATGTTTCCCGATGCTCACGCCATCAAACTGCAGCGGTTGGACGATGTTGCGATTGCCCTTTTAACAGAATCGATGCTGGGTGAAGCCGGAACACAGCCAGAAGTCCTTGAGTTACTCAAGCGCGAGACGGAAGGCAATGCCTTTTTTATGGTCGAGACAGTGCGTGCCCTGGCAGAAGAAGCAGGCATGTTGAGCAAAATTGGACGCCAGACACTGCCCATTCAGGTCTTTGCCGGCGGTGTCGGGCAGATTATTCGCCGTCGGTTAAGCCGTGTCCCGGATTTTGCTCGTCCGCTGTTGTTGGAAGCGGCTGTGACCGGGCGCTGGTTGGATTTGAAAATTCTGGGGCAGATAGCAGCATCGAAAAGTAACGGGGACATCGACCTTTTCCTGATGGCTTGCGCTCATGTGGGTGTTCTGGAAATCGTGGAGGGACGCTGGCGGTTTACCCATGACAAACTGCGGGAAACGCTGCTGCTCGATTTGAGCGCCGATGAACGCCGTGACCTGCATCGCCAGGTGGCAACGACTATCGAAACGATTTACTCAAATGATGCCAGTTATCATGAAACGCTGCTGGAACACTGGCGGTTAGCGGGTGACAGGGCGAAAGAACTGCACTACCTTGTGCCACTGGTCAGGCATCTGGTGAACGCTCGTTCCGACTTTGATCGAGGCGTTCTGCTATAGTGTTTCAGAAAACGTTATGGACTAAAGGGGAAGGATAGGGTCAGTGGAGGCGGTTGCCAACTCGTGGAGATAAATGGTAAACAAGGATTTAACGTAATCGGGCTGATTTTGGAAAAAGGTCAGGGCGTCTTCCAC
>JBBSQD010000368.1:0-5160 GCA_038258185.1 Aggregatilineales bacterium
AAAGCGCAATTGCTTAAACGGAAAACGGATTTATTCTTTTCGATTGGCGCGCAGCAATTGAGGCCGATGGATGGAAGTCTTGATCTGATTCGTGAGGCTCAAGCACAGGGTTGGTATGTGATGGTGGCTTCACGTTCGCTACGTTCGCGGCTCCATCGAACGCTGGCTGTGATGGAATTCCCGGCGGTGTTTGATCTGGTGATGGGGTCTGAGGATATTGTGGACGCTGAAACAGATCGTAAGTGTCATAATCGGGCTGCGCAGGTATTTGATATTGATCCGCTGTATTGTGTGGTCATTGAAGACAGCGCGTCTGGTGTGGAGGATGCAATAATGTCGCAGATTGGCAAAGTGATTGGCTTTACCAGCTCGCTCAATAAGGATCAGTTATACGCGGCAGGCGCACATGCGGTGGTCGATCGCTTGAATGATGTGCAGCTTACAGATGACATCGAGGCACTATGATCAACAGAGTCGCCGTGACCGGAGCAACAGGTTATGTGGGTCGATTTGTCGTCGCTGAATTGCAAAATCAGGGTGTTCAGGTGCGGGCATTGGCCCGGGCTGAATCTGACCGAGAAGGTTTTGCCGCACCAATCGAGTGGGTGAGGGGCAACTTGCGGTCACAAGCTACGCTCGCGGAATTGGTTGAGGGTGTTGGTGCGGTGATCCACCTGGCTTATGAGCATTTGCCGGGACGATATCGCGGTGGAGAAGGCTCGGACTTGCCAGCATGGCTGGACTCAAACCTGAACGGAACGCTTGATTTATTAATGGCTGCACAAAAAGCAGGTGTAGGGCAGTTTGTATTTTTATCCAGCCGAGCCGTATTTTCGCGGACAGAAATGGGGCGTATATTAGATGAGTCTCATCCCACTTCACCGGATACACATTATGGCGCCTATAAAGTGGCTGTAGAGGCGTTTCTGCAAAGTTTTGCGCACGTCTATGGTATGAGGACTTATGCAATCCGTGCCACAGGGGTTTACGGGGTGACGTGGCCTGTCGAGCGTTCAAAGTGGTGGGGTTTAATTTTGGATGTGCTGCGCGGCGAAGAAAATTTAGCTTCTGGTGGCGGTACGGAAGTACATGGGGCTGATGTCGCCCGAGTGATATGGTCTTTGATCACAAAGTCTGATCGATTAAGCGATGTGGTTCATCTCAGCGATCTGTATGTGACTCATCGTCAGGTTGTTGAGTTAACGCGCGGATTTGCGAATATGCCTGGTGCGCTCCCACCGACTCCGCTTATGACACCCCAGAATATTCTCGTTTCTACACGACTCAACGAATTGGGCTTAACCCTGGGCGGATTACCCGTGCTGGAAGAGACGATTCTATCCCTGGTGCGCTACGCTGAAGGCACGTTAAAAAACGCATAAATCCCATTATCTGACTGCTTTGTGTTAGAAACCTGTAATTTTCTCTGTGAAACTTGCTAATTTCGGAACGTTTGCCTGCATTGGCTGTTGTAGATTACGTGTCTGATTACAAGGAGAAAAGACAATGCGCATCTTGATTTTGGGAGGGGATGGCTATCTTGGATGGCCACAAGCACTTTACCTGTCTCAGAAGGGCTATGAAGTCGCTGTATTTGACAATCTTGCACGGCGACAATTTGATCTGAAACATGGCTTTGACAGTCTGGTGCCGATCCATACAATGCAACGCCGCGTCGATGCCTGGTCAGAACTGACCAATAAGCAAATCACGCATTTCCACGGGGATATTACGGACTATGGTGCATTATCCCGTGCTTTCCAGGAGTTTGAACCTGAGGCTGTTGTCCATTTTGCGGAACAACGCGCTGCGCCTTTCTCGATGATTGACCGGGAGCATGCGGTTTATACCCAGCACAACAATGTCATTGGTACGCTGAATGTGTTGTATGCAATGAAGGATTTTGCCCCGTCTGGCCATCTGGTTAAATTGGGCACCATGGGTGAGTATGGTACGCCCAATATTGATATTGAAGAAGGGTTTATCGAGATCGAGCACAAGGGTCGCAAAGATGTGCTGCCTTTCCCCAAGCAACCCGGTTCGTTCTATCACCTGAGCAAAGTCCATGACTCGCACAATATTACGTTTTGCTGCAAGATCTGGGGTTTGCGTTCTACCGATTTAAATCAGGGTGTGGTGTATGGCGCCGATACTTATGAGACGCCCCTCGATCCGATTCTGGCAACGCGCTTTGATTATGACCAGATTTACGGTACCGCTTTGAATCGCTTTTGTGTGCAGGCGGCAGTGGGACATCCCCTGACTATTTACGGTAGCGGTAATCAGACGCGCGGTTATATCAATATTAAGGACACCGTGCGCTGTATTGAACTGGCGATTTTGTCAGAGCCCGCCGCTGGTGAATTCCGCGTTTTCAATCAGATTACCGAGTGGTTCTCAGTCAACGATCTCGCATCACGTGTGCAGCAGATCGGCAATCGTATGGGGTTGGATGTTCAACTCAATAAGGTGGCAAACCCGCGCGTAGAAGCGGAAGATCATTACTATAATGTGGTGCATACCAAACTTCTGGATTTAGGTTTGGAACCGCACTTGCTGGATGATGCTCAGGTCGAGGAGCTTATTGCTCTGGCTGTGAAGTATAAGGATCGTGTTGACCCGCGCTTTATTGACCCCACTGTCAACTGGCGCAGTATTGAAAACCGTGTCGAACAAAAACAGCCCGCTATGAGCGCAGGCGATTAACTGGCTCTGAATGCTCTCGTTCCTGATTGTTATTCAGTTTTGAGCAAATAATCGGGGGAAGTATGCAATGCTCATGATTGAGGCGCAAAGTAAATCTGCTCTGCGCCTCAATTGATTGAAACTTAGTAATCCAGATTGCGGACGTTCTTGGCGTGAGTCTGGATAAAGCGTTTGCGGGGCGGAACAGCACTACCCATCAGCATGTCAAAAATATGATCTGCCTCAGCGGCATCTTCGATAGTGACCTGAAGCAGCGTACGGGTCGCCGGGTCCATCGTGGTCTCCCACAACTGATCGGGATTCATCTCACCCAGACCTTTGTAGCGATTGACGCGTACTTTGTCGGGATTTGTATATTTCTTTAGTGCTTTGACGAGCAGATCACCTTCACCGGTTCCGGCTTCAGGGTAGATATATTCGACGGTTTTGCCGCTTTGCAGCCGGTAGATGGGTGGCTGGGCGATGTACAGATGCCCACCCTGGATAAGCTGCTGCATATGCCGGAAGAAAAACGTCAGCAGCAAGGTGCGGATGTGGCTGCCGTCGACGTCCGCATCGGTCATGATGATGACGCGTCCATAACGGATTGTGTCGACTTTGAAGTCTTCACTAATGCCGGTACCCAGCGCGGAGATCATGGATTTGACTTCGTTGTTGTCGAGAATCTTATCGAGGCGCGCACGCTCCGTATTGAGAATTTTACCACGTAGCGGCAGAATCGCCTGGAAATGACGGTCACGGCCCTGTTTCGCGCTACCGCCTGCACTATCACCCTCAACGATGTAAATTTCCGCATCCTGGCCGTGTGAAGAACAATCTGCCAGTTTACCGGGCAAAGTGCTGCTTTCCAGCAAGCTGGGGCCACTGCGCACCAGATCACGCGCTTTACGCGCTGCTTCACGCGCACGTTTGCTGGTCATACATTTGTCGATAATCCGCCGGGCTTCCCGCGGGTTAAGCTCAAGAAATTCCGAGAATGCTTCGGACACAACCTGAGACACAGCGCCCTGAACTTCGGGGTTGAGCAACTTGACTTTTGTCTGGCTCTCAAACTGCGGATCAGGATGTTTGATGCTTACAATGGCCGTGATCCCTTCTAAGGTGTCATTGCCAGAGAAGTTCGCATCTTTTTCCTTGAGCAGATTGGCTTTACGGGCATAGCGGTTGAGGACACTGGTGAGTGCCGAACGTAAACCCGTTAGATGCGAACCGCCATCGGGTGTATTGATCGTGTTGGCGAAGGCGATTTCGGTTACTGTGGAGGTATCCGTATACTGGAATGCCAGTTCAACCCCAATGAGATAGGCTTCTTTTTCGTCTGGTGTAATCTCAATATCACGTTCGGCATAAACGGGATCATGCACAGGTTTACGGTTGCGATTGAGATAGCGTACAAATGAGCGAAGACCGCCTTCAAAATAGAATGTGGTTTCCGTCGGAATGGGTTTGACACGCTCGTCACGCAGCGTAATGGTTACTTTACGGGTGACAAAGGCCATCTCGCGGAAACGCTGCATCAGGGTCGCGTAGACGAAATCATTTCTATCCATGACGGTGAAGTCAGGAATGAAGGTGATGCGCGTACCTGTAGGCTCACCGGGTTCTAATGGACGTACTTTAAGAACTTCGGTGACGGGGTGACCAGCGTTATAGGTTTGTTCCCATAAATGGCCATCGCGGAAAATCTCAGCCCGTAGTTCTGCTGAGAGGGCATTTACGGCGGAAACACCTACACCATGCAAGCCACCGCTGACCTTATAGGCGTTGCGGTCGAATTTACCACCCGCGCCGATTTCGGTCATGACCAACTGAAGTGTGGAAATACCTTCTGTCTTGTGCTTGCCAATCGGGATGCCTACGCCATTATCGGTTACTGAAACGGCATGATTATCGTGTAAAGTGATTAATATGGTATCACAACGACCAGCCAGAGCTTCGTCGATTGCATTGTCCACCACCTCATAAATAAGATGATGCAGTGCTCGAATATCTGTACCGCCAACATACATGCCGGGCCGGAGCCGAATGTGCTCCATAGGCTTCAGCTTCTGAATGTTTTCTTCGGTGTAACTTTGAGCGGTGGTTCTATCCGCCATTTTCACTCCTTAACGAACTGATCCAGTCGTAATAGTACACATTGTGGGAATTGAGCCAGTGAATTATACTTATGATCTCGCTGTGAAACTTTGTTTTAGCTTTCACTGCTCCAGAGTAAATTCCCTCTTAAAAATCGACTCTTTACTTCATCTATTATACTCGACTGTGGGCTTTATCACAACGCCTGTGCCTAGAACATTTGGACTGTTCTAATTGTGGTAGTGGTTAAGTAGTAAGTGATGCTCGGATAGCCAGGTTGTGTTCGAGAATAAACCAATGGGTGACCAGATGCATAAAACGATCCTCCTTAGAAAAGGACAAGGACTTGCGCGTGTAGCGCCCCAACCATTGGCGGAG
>JBBSQD010000369.1:0-5155 GCA_038258185.1 Aggregatilineales bacterium
GGTCTTCGGAGGTATTGATAATCGCCAGACGATCCTGCGTATAGGCAAAATAAACGTAGTCGGTGATGTCTCCGCTACGGCCAGCAGGTGGCAGGTAGAAATCGCAGCGGCCCGGGTTGGCAACTTCGCAGACAATAACCTCTGACCCGGCCTGCGACACGCTGAAACGGGTTGTGCCGCCAGCACCTGTCCAGAAATGTTCGGCTGGATTGGTGGTCACGCGCCAGGTTTGAATCAAGCGGCATTCGTCCAGACCTTTGGCGCCATTACGCCCAACAGACCACACTTGCAAACACTGCATCCCGCGCACCGTATCCGTCCACTGGCTGGCGGCAAAAGACGCATTATTGCCGTCAAGCGCGTTGAAGGTCACGTCATTGACATTCAGATCACCGTTGGAACGATTTACCAGCGTAAGATCATTATCGTCATAAATTAAAGTCACATTTGGCGAGCGATAAACGGTGACATCCACTGCCGATCCCGGCTCAGCACTGGTACCCGCGTCAATCAATTGACCGCCAATTACGTCCGCAACTACCGGCGATTCAGACGACCACAAAATGGCGTTCTCAACACCCAGCGCCAATCCCGCCGTGTTCAGCGCTGCGGCAGCCTGGGGGACATTTAAGCCAGTGAGATCGGGTACGGTTGTGGTCTGTGCAAGCAGGGGGGCAGGAAGTATGCAAAGTGCCAGTAAGAAGAACAGAAAAATACTGCATGTCTTTTTGAGGAATGACATAACTTTCCTTTCTCGTTTCAATAAATTGTTCAGCAAGCTATAAAATAGTCTACACTAGCCTGGGGCGATTAATTATTGCCTTTTCCGTTACCTCTACCCTGGTTGCCTTGGCCATTCCCGTTGTTGCCATTGTTGCCGTTGTTATTATTGTTTCCATTGTTGCCATTACCACTGCTATTGCCGTTTCCATTCCCATTATTATTGTTGCCGCTGTTCCCCGGGCTGGATTGCCCTTGGCAGCGCGCACGCCAGCCATTAGCAGGTGCCCATGCAGGCGGCGGATTGCTGCAATCACCGCTGTCGCGCCAGACTTCATTGCTGCCATCTGGATTGACAGTCGTATCGACATCAACAGTGTCGATCTCTACCGCTGCGATAACCGTCTGATTGACATCACCCTGAACACTGCCATCCACACGGATCACATCCCCAATCCGCAGGATCGACAGCAGCGGATCATTGATTGACACAACCACTTCAATACCATAAATGATGAGGATATTGCCATTAATGGCTTCAATCGGCCCTTCAATAATCAAGTTCACCGGCAATTCGGTGGGTGTCGGCGGTACGGGTGACTCTGTCACTGGCAGCGGCGTGGCTTCCGTCTCTACAGGTACGCTAGGTGTAGCTGAAGGCAACGGCGGCGCTTCTTCAGTGGGTTGCGCAGAGGGTATCGGCGTATTCGGTAGGGGAGTGTGGGTGGGCATGGGCGGAACAAGCAGCATCAATGCGCCACTGGACTGAGTCGCCTGGGCAGCCCCTAACACTGCCGCTACATTATCGTTTGGATTTTTGCTGGCCGCTGTTTGCAATACGCTATTCAATTGTGTGGTAATGGCGGTGGTGCGGGTTTGCAAAAGGGTTGTATCGACAGACCCGGTCTGAGCGCTTTCGCCAGCACGGATCATATTGTTCAGCGCAGCATCCACCAACTGCGAGTCTAATGTGCCACGCTCCAGCAGCACTTCTAACTCCTGCGTGCGGCGCTCGGCAAAGTTCAGATAAACCGAAGCCTGCGATTCTGGCGTGGTTGCCAGCCCCAGCTCAACCGTTTCAAGCACCTGCTTAACCGGATACAGCACATCACCGGGGACACTCGCCAATGCTGGCGGCACAGAGGCGGCAAATAAGACGACGATGGCGAGTCCAGCGACCAGCATCCAACGGAGGGCAGGCTGCAAACGGATGACTCGTGAATTGGATTGCTGTGTGGTTTGAGTGTTGATCTGCTGACGTTGAGCTTCCAGCACCTGTGCCTGAATCCGCGCCATAGCATCGGTTGACAGGGCAGGACGCGGCGCATTCGCCAGTTCAGCCGCCGCTTCGATTAACGGGTCATTATCGGTTTCGGCCTGGGTCAGTGTGTCCGGCGGCAGCACTTCGTCCAGGCGCTGGGCGAGTGAGCCGGGAGTATATTTTTGTTTACTCATCGCTGCCTCGCAGATAATGGCGGACTTTTTCTTCTGATCCCAGCAAAGAAGCTAACTGCACCAGGATGCGGTGCTGGGCTGATTTTACAGCGGCGACAGTCTTGCCTAAGGTCGTCGCGACATCTTTATGACTTTTACGCTCGACAAAGCGCAAAATCAGGATGTTCTGCTCATCTTCGTTAAATTGCCGGAAAACCTCACGCAGATTTTCCACTTCCTGCGCCACCAGCAATTGTTCTTCGGGTGCGGGTTGGTTATCGCGCAGATTATCCGTCAGTTCGTCCTGGGGACGCCGTTGGGCTCTACGGTAGAAATCGGCAATCCGTGCGGCGGCGATCCGATAAAGCCACGCCTCAAACGGTGCGCCTGTAATCCGGTAAGAGGGCAAAGCCTCCACCATCTTCAAAAACACATCCGCTGTAATATCTTCCGCGTCCGATGTGGTAGGGACACGATAAAAAATGTAGCGGTAAATCTTATCCGCATAGGTCTGATAAAGAACGGTCATCGCTTGTGAATCACCTTGTTGCGCCTGCTGGATGAGCTGTTGTGTGTCAGGAGTGCTCATCGCCTGCCCCTGATACACAACCATCGGAAGTTCCGACAATAACTTCGCATTCGTGAGTATTGGTGTAAAGAAAATACCCAGTCTGTCGCCAGTTGATCTAATCTCATGTGTTACACCGTCATAAGCAGGTTAATGTCACAAGCAAATCTTCAAAGAACGCGAATTTCACAATTATTTTATCACAGCGGCTTGTTAGTTTAACTATAAGAGCAAATCAGGGTTATCCACAATAAATGGATAACCCGATTTGGCGATTATAGTGTTTTACAGGGATGCGACTCCATCATTTAGGGACTAGTCGTCATCATTCCCTTTGTTGCGTCCCTTGCCATTTCCATTGCCCCGGCCATTATTACCGTTGCCCTGACTGTTGTTATTGCCACCCCCTTCACATTTCCTGCGCCAGCCATTGGCCGGTGCCCAGGGTGGGGGCGGATTCTGGCAATTGTCGCCACGCCAGACTTCACCATCAGGGTTGACGACGACATCCACATCGATATAAATGATGGTGATCGCAATAATGACGAGGGTGGTGCCACTGCCCACTATTTCGCCTTCAACACGGATCACATCCCCGATCTGAATTACTGTCAAAATCGGATCATCAATATTTACTTCGATATCAATGTTATAGATGGTAATGATATTGATGTTAATGTTCGTCACGGGGCCTTCAATCACGATGATCACAGAATCATCATCGTCACCCTCAGGCTCCTCGGTGACTTCAGGCGTCACTTCTGGAGTCGCCTCGGCGGTTGCCTCTGGTGTAATTTCAGCAGTCGCTTCGGGCGTAGCTTCAGGATTATCACCATCAATGATAATGATCACGACAATCACTACGAAGGTCTGCCCGGTGGGGAACACATTGCCATTAACGATAATCGTATCGCCAATCTGAAGATCGTTCAGCAGGGGACCACCAGCGGCCAACTGCATGTCGATGCCGTAGACGGTGACGATTGTGCCGTTAATATTCTCAACCGGACCCTGAAGGGTGATAATCGGCACGATGATCTCTACATCAAGGCGGGTGACAACAACCGGGATGATAATCACGGTACTTTCCGCACCGACCTGGAAAATATTGCCTTCAATGCTGATCACATCACCGATGATTAGATTTTCCAGCACGGGATCGTCCAGATCGAGGATCACATCGAGATTGGCGATGGTCACGATATTGACGTTGATAGCCTGCACCGGTCCTTTAATCAACACATTCGCCGGGGATGCGGAGATGATCGAAATATCATCTTGGGCGCTGAGGCTAAGGCTGAAGGTCAGCAGACCTAATAGCAAAAACATAAGCGCAAATTGATAATGCCTTTTCCTGATAAACATGCTGTTCCCCTGATTAATCATTTACCTGAGCTATATACCGCTATATGAGCAGGGATGTCGCAGAACGGTCAATTATGTCTCTGCGATTGTGAACTAATGTTCTTTATATAACTTGACAGTTATATAACCACTATGGTATATTTTTTCTATAGACACAACTCATGCTGTTGCAGTTCAAACGGCAAAATTTCTACATTCTGATTGAGCAACATAAAGGAGAATCGCATGTCAGAATCAAATACCCTTCAGCCCAGCCCAGAAGTCCAGCGCCTTGATCGTTTGGTCGGCACGTGGGATTTATCCGGCGAAACAAAAGGTCAGATTCGCTATGAGTGGATGGAGGGAAGCTTCTTCCTCATCCAGCATGTTGATCTGGAACAGGACGGCAGCAGAAATGTGGGCATGGAGATTATCGGACAGGAGCGCGCATTTGACGCGGCTGAATCCAGCGGCGATATTAAATCGCGCTTCTATGGCAACCGTGGCGAAACATTCGATTATGTTTATGAGCTGGAAGGGGATACGCTCATGATCTGGGGTGGCGAAAAAGGCTCACCGGCCTATTACAAAGGCGCCTTTAGTGCTGATGGCGACACGCTCAGCGGCGAGTGGGTATGGCCGGGTGGCGGCTATCATTCCACCGCCAGCCGGGTGAAATAATTCCCTAGCATTTACAGTGTTATGAAACTGTATAAAAGACGGGAACCGGCTTGCAAAACAAGAATTTTTGTTCTATAATCATCGGTTCTTGTCCTGACAAAAATCCGACATATACACCCATACCAGACTGACTTTATACCTATCCAGCTCTTCGTGTTAGCAAAGATTTCGGAGTATGGTTATGGCCTTGAATTTACATTCGTGCGGCGATCCATACGGTTTACATTATTAACCGCAGTCCAAAATAGAATGAAGGAGTAAAAGTTATAGAATTACCTGAAAAACCACTGGCACTATATGAGAAATACTACGTTGACAGACAGTTCGAAAGACTGGATTTATTCGAACAGCTTATGAAACACTATGGTGTTCAAAGCGCTCTTTACCCCGGCAGTTTTGTACATATAA
>JBBSQD010000370.1:0-5151 GCA_038258185.1 Aggregatilineales bacterium
AAGGTCTGGAATGGGATCGCGTTTATCTGCTCTCTGCTAACAACTACGATTTCCCATCGGCTCAACCTTACGATCATTCGATCTCCGAAAAGTGGTTCGTGCGCGACGGGCTTAATCTGGAAGCCGAGGCGCTGGCTCAACTGACCGCTGTCCGCGAAGATGAGCCTTATGCTGAAGGCGTTGCCACCCGTGATGCGCGTCTGGACTATGCAGCGGAGCGCTTGCGCTTGCTGTATGTCGGCATTACCCGCGCCCGTCGTGAGTTGATTATCACCTGGAACACGGGACGCAAGGGCGATATGCAGCCTGCGCTGCCATTTGTGGCATTGCAAACCTTCTGGGATAATCGCAAAAGGTGATAGACACCGCTTCAAAACCGATTAAACGATAGGATAAAGTTATGCCTTTTATAAATGTTAACGATGCTGAGATTTATTATGAAAGCGCTGGTACGGGTGAAAATGTCGTGCTGGTACATGCCGGGATTGCCGACAGCCGCATGTGGGATCCGCAGTTTGACGTGCTGGCGCGACAGTTTCATGTGGTGCGTTATGATATGCGCGGTTTTGGTCAGAGCAAGCTGGTGGATGGTGTTTATGTGCATAGCAATGACCTCCGTGAATTACTGAATGCGCTGGCACTGGAAGAAGTGACGCTGATCGGCTGCTCGATGGGTGGCAGTTTCTGCTTCGATTTCACGCTGGGCTATCCGCTGCGGGTGAAGAAACTGGTCATGGTGGCCTCGCGTCCGTTTGGTGAACCGATGGATGCCGAAACAGTGGCCGGATTTGCTGCGATTGAAGCTGCTGGTGATGACCTCGATAAAATTAATGAACTGGAACTGCTGAACTGGGTGGTTGGACGCGGACGCACACGCGATGCGGTTGATCCGCAGGTTTATCAACTGGCTGCACAGATGAACCGGCAGGCACTGGAATATGAAGTTCAGGAAATTGGCGACGAGCAAGACCCGATCTATCCTGATGCCATCACGCGTATGGCCGAAGTGAACACGCCAACTCTCATTATCTATGGTGAACATGATCGGGCTTATGTCCACAGTGCGGCGGATGCGATGGTCGCGACGATGCCGGATGCCCGTAAAGCATTGCTGCCTGATGCGGCGCATCTGCCCAACCTCGACCAACCGGAAGCCTTTAACCGGGCTGTGCTGGAATTTATAAGTGAATAACCTGTAACCGCCTTTACTCAAAAACGGAATTGTGATGATCTTTGATGCCCCTTTAACGCCGGATTTTCAATTTAGCCAGAGCAGTTTGCAGGATTATGTGGACTGCCCACGCCGTTTTCAACTGCGTTATATGCAGCGTCTGAACTGGCCTGCACCGGAAGCCGAACCGCTGGTCGAGCATGAGCGCCATATGGAACAGGGCGCTCAGTTTCATGGACTGGTGCAGCGCCATATCGCGGGTTTACCGGTTGCCGTGCTGGACTTACTCGCACAGGAAGAGCCGCTGAAACACTGGTGGGAAGCTTATCTGCGCACCGGGCTGGATGGCGTTCCACCTCAGCGCCGTTCTGAAATGACACTGACCGCGCCGCTGGCCGGTTTTCGTCTGCTGGCGAAATATGATCTGGTGGCCGTGGAGCCGGGCCAACGGGCGCTGATTGTCGACTGGAAGACCACGCGCAAGGCTCAGCGTGAACGGCTGGCAGCCCGTTTGCAAACAGTCGTCTATCGCTATCTGCTGGCGATGGGTGGCGCATTCCTGAATGGTGACCGCCCGATTGCGCCGGAGCAGATTGAGATGGTGTACTGGTTTGCCGAGCAGCCGGACGAGCCGGAACGATTTGCTTATGACCGGGCGCAGTTTGAAGCTGATGAAGCGCTGCTGACCGATCTGATTGAGGAGATTGCAGCGCGGAAAGTGTTCGAGCTGACGACGGATATACAGCGCTGTAAATTCTGCACGTATCGTTCATTATGTGACCGGGGTGTGCGCGCTGGCGATTTCCGTGATGTTGAGCTGGATGATGAGCCGGACGATATCGTAAGAGCTGACTTTGACTTTGACCAGATCGCTGAAATTGAGTTTTAAGGTTAGTTGCTAGTCTCACGTCTCTTGCCAAAACTGTTTGCTGCTGCTGCGCACAAAAAAATGTGCGCAGCAAAAAGGCTTGTTGCTGCTGCCGTCCCACAGGGACTTCCTTCGGTCGCCGAGGGGAGCGGCGGCCCTTTACAGGATTTCCTTCGGTCACAATGGCAAGAAAGTCATTAGCCCCTGGTCGTAAGTCTTTGGTAAAGTGCTGAGTGCAAATGTTGGTTATCCAGTTTTACTCTGAAAATCACCCAGTTTCAGTATAAGGTATTGAGGGGCAGGCAGGGTGGACAGATGTCCGGTCATTTGTCCCGTATTTTGAAGATTACGAAAAATCTTATCGATAAGGAGAATCAGTCTTGAGTGACGAACAAGCGGTGAGTAAAGCGGAACTGCTGGAACGGATGCAGGCCGCGTGGGTCGAATTCAACACGTATATCGACAGTCTGGACGCGGAACAACTGACGGAACCCACCGATGCCGCCGGATGGAGCGCCAAAGATCATATCGCGCATCTGGCGGTGTGGGAGGATGGTGTGAACGCCATGCTGGAAGGCAAACCACGCAATGAAGCGATGGGGGTGGATTATGACCTGTGGGAAAGCGGTGATTATGATGCAATCAACGCGGTGCTGCAGGAACGTGATGCGGATCTGCCATTGGCCGAAGTGCGCCAGCGCTTTGCGGAAGTACATCAAACGTTAGTCAATAAGGTTAATGCGCTGTCTTATGAGGAACTGATGCTGCCTTATAAGCATTATCAACCGTATACAGATCATGAGGCGCCGGCCATTGACCGGATTATCGGCAATACCTATGAGCATTACCCGGAACATCAGGAATGGATTGCGGTGATTGTGGGTAGTTAACAGCGTCCATTTTGCGGTAGGGCTGGCGTCAGCCTGCAGTCAGGTGGCAGTAGGGCAGACAGTATTGGTGCGTTGAGATGTGCCTTAATTTGTGGCGTAATCTACAGCAAGACCCACAAAGGAGGGCATATCATGAAGTTCAAAGTTTTCTTTGTGTTATGGGTTCTGATGCTCAGTATTCCCGTACTGGCTCAGGACAGCACCACCCACACCGTCACGTTTGATGGGGTGAGTTTTATGTACGAAGCGGCGCTGGGGGAGAATGTGAATATTCTACAGGTTGCCGGTGATCCGATGGCCGATGCTGGGCCGGGTTTTTCCGACGCAGCGAAGACTCAGTTCACATTTTATGATTTCGGCGAGCCGATGGACAGCCTGTTCGATACAGGTGGGATGCGTGTATACACTATAGCGGATCTGGCACAGTATGATTTCCTGCAAGCGCAGGTCGATCAATTGCAGAATCTGCTGGCGAAAAGACCTGACCTGACCGAATACGAAAGCGCGATCAGTGGTGAGGAGAGCAAGACTCTGCCGTATGTACCAGTGGTGACTCACGGCCAAAACCTGACAGCACGCGGTGCGTATGTCGAGACAGACGCGGTCAGGGGTGTAGCATATGTCACGGCTTTCCGGGCGGCACAGGAACCCTTCCTGCCCACGGATTTCCTGTATACCTTCCAGGGTATCAGCACGGACGGTCAGTGGTATGTCAATGTGACTTTCCCACTTTACACTGATCTTTTTCCGGAGACGCTGGCAGGCTTTGACATCGAGCAGTTCAATGCGCAATGGCCGGAGTACCTAGCGGAGAGTCTGGCGACATTAAATGATGCCACGCCGGACGATTTCGCTCCGTCACTGTCAGCCGTGGACGCGCTGATTCAGTCGGTGCAGTTTAGCGGAAACTAGACAGATCGTGCTTAAAGGGCGGCTGAATCAGCCGCCCTTTATAGTTTTACGCCAAGAAAGTCTTCCATCCACGCAATTTCCTGCTGAATGCCCTCGTGGAAAGCAGTCTGCGGCTCGAAACCCAATAAGCGCCGAGCTTTGTCGATATTGGCATGGGTTTTTTCCTGGTCACCGGGGCGGGCGGGTTTGAGGTCAAATTTAGCTGGTTTGCCCATGAGCGACTCGACAATGTCAATCGCTTCGCCGGTGGTCATCTCTACATCAGAACCAATATTGATAATTTCACCGATGGCGTTTTCGGTATTGAGAACGCGCATAAAGCCCTGAATGATGTCGCCCACGTAGGTGAAAGAGCGCGAATGCTCGCGGCTGTGAGCGAAAAGCGGGAAGGGGATATCCTGCAGAATGCTGCGGATCAAACGTGGATAGAGCTTGTCCGGACGTTCACGCGGGCCATAGACGGAGAACAGTCGCAGGGAGCAGGCGGGCAAGCCCTGGCTGCGCTGGTAGGAGAGCACCATCTGTTCTGCGGTGAGTTTGGTGACACCATAATATGAAACAGGTTCTGGGACGGCGGTTTCCGGTTCTGTCGCTTTGAGGCCATAAATTGATGATGTGCCGACATTAACGAACAGGCCGAGATTGCGCTGATTTTTGACTGCTTCCAGCAGGCGATAAGTCGCCTCGATGTTATTGCGCTGGTAATCGGAGAAAGGCGTTGTGGCGGAAATGCCGGGTTGTGCCGCTACATGATAGACGACTTCGACTCCGTCGACATAAGGGCGTAAATCATCAGTGGCGAGATCAAACTCAATCAACTGCACACCAGCAGCGCGTACTGCCGCCGCGTTATATTCTTTCTGGCGGCGGTCATAATAATCGGTAAAACTGTCAAGCCCGATCACCTCATGTCCAGCCTTAATCAGAGTTTCAGCTAATTGTGAGGCGATAAAACCGGCAGCCCCGGTCACTATGATTTTCATAAAATGCGCCCTTTGGGTGATGTATTCATGAACCCTAAAGGGTATCATCCCTCGTTAGAGATGCCAATAGTTGAAGTGTCCTATTTTAGGCGAAAATATGGAGTGCTGAGGCGAATCAGCACCCCTAAATCAACACATTTTGCTCTGGGTGAGCCTATTCATAGCCCCAGGTGATGGACTGGTATTCTTCGTGTTTGCGGATATAGAGCGTGAAAAACGGGCAGACCGCCTGGACACGATAGCCCTCGTCGCGGGCATAGTCGAGCGCGACTTTGGCCAGTTTATTAGCTACGCCTTTGCCTTCATATTCGGTCGGTACTTCGGTAT
>JBBSQD010000371.1:0-5105 GCA_038258185.1 Aggregatilineales bacterium
ACCTTATCGGCAGCCGGTACATTGCTGTTGAGATTTTGAATAAGCGTCGTGATCTCGATTCGCGGGGCCTGACCATTGATGTACTTCGCCCAGGCGAGTAAATCTTCCTCAGCCTCATCGACCGGCGCGGATTCGTCGTAGTCGGTGCCTGGTTCGGTATCGCCCAGGTCATCGGTGATTTCGCCGGTGTCCGTGTCGATGAAATATTCATCTTCGTCCGGCGCAGCGTCCTCGGTTTCAACTGGTGCAGAATTTGCACTAGTTGGCTCATCAGCGGTGACCAGCTGCTGGCTGGCTTTTTCAAACTGCTGCAGAACCCAGTCTTTACTCTTCTTACTTTCAGCTTCAATGGCCTCCGGGTCGAGCGTGAGATTGGCGGCGGGTTCGTCACCGGCTGCGACCGGCTCGGCCTCGGCTTCATCGTCGAGCGGCAGGGCGGCCACCGCGTCGAGTGGCACCGGGAATGCCCGGCCAATCGCTGCAGCGCCCGCCGGCGTGATGCGATATTCCTCGCTTCTTTCAATCGCACTGACTTTGACGGTGCGCTTCTCTAGCAGACCATTCAGCCTGATATAGTCAATATGATGAAAGCGAGGCAAAAGACTGCCCGGATCACGAGGCTCGCGCCACCAGCCGCTGGATTCGTCCTGGGCTTCGGCCTGCTCGTAAGCGTAGGCCAGCACTTTGGCATAGGCCGCTGCAAATTTCTTGCGGTCTACCATCGACATATTGGCATACTGCTTTTCGATGATGATATGCAGGTTGGGGTGTATCTCAACTTGCTCGGGTTTTTCGGTCATTGGGGCATCCTCTAATTTTGAAATGGCCGGATAGCCATTACGGGCGAGATAAGTAGTCACCAGGATGTAAGGCTTGAATTCGTAGACATACCCTTTCTGCCGCCAATCGACGACCAGATGCGCGGTATTGCGAAAGATCTGATTCACGGTGCCATTGAACACCGCCAGGGAACCGAAACCGTAATCGAGGCTGAGGTAAGGGCTCTGGTTCTTGGCGATCCGGGTCTCGGAGATATACACCCGTACCGTCAGCCGCCACTGCGCGATGGCGTTGCCCAGATACTTCATCGCCTCGGAGTGATCGCCCTTCACCAGCCGTTCAAAATCATCCCGGCTTTTGATAGCCACCCGGTCGAGCAGAGCATCCAGCGTCAGGTCACAGTGGCGGACGGCGAGCGCTTCCAGCTCACCCCATTCAATCGTGTCGGTCTCTGGATTTTTCGCAGCGACCATTAGCACTGCCCCTTTGACTCTGCGAGCTGCCGCTCAAGGTCAGTGATTTGGGCTATCGGGTCATAGCCGCGTTTCTGCATCTCATACAGGCACCAGGCGATATACGCCTCACGTGTGACCGGGCCATCAGCAGATCCACCAGGTAGTGCGGGGCGGTCATACATCTCACCGGGCCGTGTGCGTAGCTCACGACGAATTTCTTCAAACTTCTGCCGGATGGCAAGGCTGCTGCGCTGCGCAATCTCAATGGCCGCTGGGTCGAGCTTCATATCGTCGCTCATTACAGCAGCTCACCGGCATCAATGCGGATCAGCGCGTAAAGGTGGCTGGTAGTCGTCCCGTGGGCATCCACGTTCATCATGCCTTGCCGGGCATCGATCACGGTAAAGCCGGCAGACTGAAGCCGTTGGGCGAGACGCTGGGCAGAACCAAACGCTTCCAGATGGAGCGTGCCATCTTCATCTTCGTAAAGATCATCCACGAAAATGCTGGCTGCCGACAGTTTGGCAAACACCGGGTTGAGCCGATTGCGGCGCTGCTGGGCGGTTAAATCCTGAGTCTGGGCAGCGTTGAAGCGCTGACCCGCTTCGTACAGCGCCAGGGCAGTGGGGTCGCCGGCGGCAACTTTCTCCATGGCCTGGAGATGCTTCCACAGGGGAAGCATGGCGCGGCTTAATTCGAGGTCGATGGGCTGATCGGGGTCGTGCGATACGTTTTGCATCATGAGGCTCCATAACTTGATCTGATGATAAATGAATGTTTCAGCATTAACGGCAAGTTTTATTGCAGTTATGTGCCCCGATAGGTTAAATTCGTTAATGGCGATGTACATTTTGTGAATTCGCCCCGTTTAAAGATGGGCATGGTGGCTTGGTTGACCGACTCTACCACCGTGCCCATTTGGAAAAAGTGAAAAGCAATTGTGCAACTTTTCTAGCTTCAGTGTATAGCGATATACACAACGTGTCAATAGTATTTACAGTTTGACAGTTAAGAAGTTTAGATGTATTCTCAATTCAGAAAGCGCATAAGAATGAGACGGAAAATGATAAGAACAAATTTCCTCGAACAGGTGCACCGAAAAGAAGATCTGCTGAAAAGGCGATTGTCTCAGCGGGAGATCGCTAGAGAATTAAATATTTCGCCTCACGCCGTCGGGCGCTGGATGCGTGGCGAGGTTGAGCAAATCAACCTTAATCAACTCCTATCCTTTATCGAGTACTTCGAGTGTGAACTTGAAGATCTGATCATTATTGATGAATTGCCGGAAGCGAGTAACTAACCCGCGTCCGGCTGTTTTGCGATACGATGATAGGACGGCTGGCGAGGTTGGCGGCTGCCGGTTCAACTCCGGGCGTATCCATCACTCCCCCACCTTTCGGTGAGGGAGGACGCAGCTTAACAGATTATGCAAAGAGTCACAAAAGCGGGGCAAATGGGTGCTTTAGGGGTGAATTGCTAATAATTCAACCCCAAGTGTTAGCAAACTATGCGTCCTGCGCGTAATCACTAAACCGTAGTATTTTGCCGGAAATATCCTCTTTTTGCGAGGTTTCCTTTGACTGTCTCCTGAGGGGTGCCAGATCAAAAGCCTGGCTGACTTCGGGGAGGTTATCCGCCCTACGGGGGTAATAGTAGCGCAGGGTTGTTTCCAGCTTGGCATGATTCAGTTTATGTTGGGTCACATGCGGGGGCACCCCGGCTTCGGCGTAGGAATTGCCCACGGCATGACGAAAACTGTGCGGGCCATAAACCTGACCTGAGACCCGTTCTGACAGGCGGTAGATGAGGGCCTTCATTCCCGACTTCTGCAGCGGCTCACCACCTCTCTTCCCGGTAAACACAAAATCGTGTTTGACCTGAGGACGAATTTCCAGCCAGGCTTTTAATGTCTCGGCAGTGATGGGGCCAAAATAAACCCGCTCATATTTGCCCCCTTTTTCTAAAACGACTGCGCTGTTGTTCTCCAGATTAAGTTTGGATATGACCAGACTCGCCACCGCGCCGATCCGGCAGCCGGTGTCTGCCAAAAATAACAGCATCGCGTAATTTCGTGGTTTGGAGATCGACACCTCCAGCATTTTTGCCAGTATGTCCGGGGGAATGGCTTTATCCACGTCAGGGTCTACCGCAGGTTTACGCGCGATGATGCCAGCCGCCGGAGACTGGCTGAGATAGCCGGTTTCAACCGCCCACCGAAAAAACGGTTTGATCACTCTCAGATATTGCACAAAAGTGGATTGTTTCACGGTGAGGCGGAGGCTGGCAGTGTAATCCACCAGGTCTTCATAACTGATCCGCTCAACATTGCGACCAGGGCCAATATCTGCAGCCATCCGATTGAGGGTGGTTGCATAGTTGCGGTTCGTCTCAATTGAGCGGTCAAGGGACAAGTACACATTTATGGCAGCAGCTAGTGTGGGCATAGGGCCTCCTGAGTGTGATAGAGGCCATAAGGCTAACACCAACTGCATGTAATAGAAAACTTACATTGGCACTCTGCTGGAATTGATCTGGCGGGGAAAGCAAAAACCCGCGCTGCGGGGCCCATTCCACTGCGCGGGTTATTTGCAAAACGTATCACACATGAAAAGGAGTATATCCCGAATGAAGGGAAAAAACAATCAGCTTCAGATTAACTTAAATACTTTTTATGGAGGGGTGGAATGAACAACTACCCATTAGATGAGTACAGCGCTTCCAGCAAAACCACCCACATTAAAGCGGGTGATGAAATATTTGTCTATGCGATCTATTGCCCAATAACCAACGATCCGTTTTATGTTGGCAAAACAGCATCCCCCCAACAACGACTTGAATCGCATGTTATCAATCATCCTTACTGCCGCGGTATCGCTGAAATGGATGAGGAATACACCTTCACCATGCGTATTATCGAACGCTGGGCGCGCAACCAGTATCAAGCCAGTCGTGAAACATATTGGGTTCTGCGACTACTTGAACAGGGGCACGAGTTAACCAACAGCATTTTCCCAAGTCGCTTACCGCCGCAATGGGTGGAATGGCTTGATAGCATTTGCATTGCTCGCGGATGGGTAAACAACAAGACGCGTAACAATCGCGTCCTAAACCTCCCGAAATATAGGAGCGGTGAATAATGTCCCGCAAAAATAAAGATCAAATCAGCGACAGCGGATCAGTCGGTAAATATTTCCACATGATTTACAACATGGCCGATGATGATTTGGAAGTGTATGAATATCGCCTCTATGGTCATTACAAGCGGGTCTGCGGATCTGAAACCGGTGCTTGTTGGGAGAGCACGCGCACGACTGCTGAGAAGTCCAAAATGAGTGTTGGTAAAGTCGCTCAAACCCGCCGCAGATTGGCGGACAAAGGCTACATTCAGATTGAGAATCGCGGGGATGATACGCTGTTTGTAACCCTCGTTGACCGCATGGCTGAAAACCTATCTCGCTATTCTGAGTGTTCATCTGGTGAACACCGTGTTCATACAGTGAACGCTACCGTTCATGAGGTGAACACGAGTGTTCATGACATGAAACAAAGAAGAACCAAAGAAGAAAAACCAAAAAAAGAACCAATTGAAGAACAACCACAACCACAACCCGTTAGCGACTCTGTACCTGTGCAAGAAAAGTTGCACACACCTGAGCCGGTGGTGGTGGTGGATGAAAATCCTTTCCAAAAAAATTGGGAGTTGGCTTTAGCCCAACTGGAAATCCAGCTTGACCACGGCAACTTTGACACCTGGCTGCGGGGTGTCACCTTCAGGGATTGCGAAACCCCTCCCCCCGGTTCCGGCGCGCCCCCCTCCCCACCCGTGTATGTAATCGCCGGCGCCCGTAATCAGATTCAGATCGATATGCT
>JBBSQD010000372.1:0-5094 GCA_038258185.1 Aggregatilineales bacterium
CTTGTCTGTCAGCAGATGTTCCCACGGCACATCCAGCACCGCCCGCACCGAATCATCCGCGCTCAAAGCCGCAATCGGCTCTGGCACAATGCCGGGAATGACCGGGAACGGCCAGAAAAACTGATACTCAAACAGGATTAACGCAACCAGTGGGAAAATTAATCCCCGTTCCAGCCACAGCCATAGATTATTCTGCTGTATAGTCAGCGGCGCAGTCGAGCGGAATGTGCCTAGCCGCAGATGCCGCAGCCCGTTAAAAATGGCCGCCGCCCCATAACCTGCCATGATCGCCACCGCCAGCCCAATCGTAAAATTGAAACGCGCCGGGGTGCGCGTGATATTCAACAGCGGTAAGGCTTGCAACAGCAGCCACGGCAGCGTAATCCCCGTTGTATAATCGCCCAGATGCAGCGTCACAATCTGATGCAGGACTTGCAGCAGTGGCCCCAGCGAGAAAATCCACGCGACAACCGCCAGCCACAGCCACGGACGCGCCGCCTGCCATTTGAACAGGCCGATGATCGCCAGCAGCCCCGCGATCAGCCCGACATAGGCCACCCGCTCGAACGGATCGACTCCCAGAATAGTGTGCGTGTAGGGCAAATGGCTAAAAATCGGATGCTGAAACGACGGTGTCATCAGTCCCAGCGCATCCGCGCTGAAGGTCACATCTCCGGCTTCCTGAAACCACGACGGCCCAGTCGCCGCATTGAGCGAAGACACAAGAATCGGCCCCAGGAAAATCAGCGAAATCAGCCCGCCACCGACAAACGCCAGACTCATCCGCAGCACAGCCTGCCGCTGTCGCCGCCATGCGACAGTCAGCAGGAGCAGCGCCGTCACGGGCAGCGTGAGATAAATCAGCAGCAGTTGACTACCCAGCAGACTCAGCACGAAAAACAGCGCCGCCAGCACCCCGTGGACGCGATAATTTGCCGCGCGGTCTGGCTGACTCAAAGCCAGCATATTCCAGATGTAAAACGGCACCGGCCACAACACCAGCAGACCGCTATGCGCCGCGCCCAGTTGCCCCTGAAAATGCGGATAAATCATGAAGATCAGACCCGCCAGCATTGCCGCGGGTCGGTTGGCTGTCCAGCGCCACAGCAACCAGTACAGCGCCCAGCCGTTCAGGGCCAGCGTCAGCATCGCGCTCAGATTAAACGCGGCAGGCAGCGGCAGCACAAAGGCGAACAACCACGCCGGAAACGATTGCAGCGGGATGCCCCACAACCACACATCATTGATGCCATCGGGATAAGCCAGCAGCGGCTGGAAAAAGATTGAATCGCCCGTTTGCAGGGCGTGCTTAATCCACCAGATATGCCGCGCATATTCGTAGGCATCGCCAAACGGATGACCGAGGAAATGCGTGCTGAATACGGTCAGCAGCGGCCACGTGACCAGCAGAACAGCCAGCACATACAGGCCGTAGACCGCGAAATGAATGCCGAAAAGTCGATTGCGCATAGCGCGCGATTGTAATGGCGGGGGCGGGGTTTGCACAGGGTTACCGTGCAGCTGCGATTAGAGCACCACACTTACTTCCACAGCCGCAGCGTACTGTCATCTGACCACGACAGCAGCCTTCCATCGGACAGGATCAGCGCACCCCCCACCCAATCGGTATGACCATCGAGTATCTTCAGCGGCTCACCGTCGCTGCTCCACACGCGCAGCGTACCATCGCCTGACCAGGAAAGCAGTCGTCCATCACTCAACTCCTGCATACCGCCTACCGGCCATGTATGTCCCTCAAGCACTTCAAGCAAATCGCCTGAGCTGCTCCACAGTCGTAATGTACCATCATCTGACCTCGAGAGCAGCCGACCATCGCTCAGTTCCTGTGCGCTGAGCACAGGGCTGGTATGGCCCTCAAGCATCGCTATGGCTTCGCCCGAGTTGCCCCACAGCCGCAGCGTATTGTCGGCTGACCACGACAGCAATCGGCCATCACTTAATTCCTGAGCACCGAACATCCGATCCCAATGTCCCTCCAGGGCTGCCAGCGGCTCGCCGTCTCCATCCCACAGCCATAATGTGCCGTCCTCTGACCACGACAGCAACCGGCCATCGGCCAGCACTCGTGCGCCGCTCACCCACGCCATATGTTCTTTGAGAATCGCCAGCGGCTCACCATCTCCATCCCACAGCCGCAGCGTGCCGTCCTCTGACCACGACAGTAGCCGGCCATTACTCAGCTCCTGCGCGCCCCACACGCCAGACGCATGCCCGTCCAGCGTCGCCAGTAAGTCGCCATCACTACTCCACAGCCGCAGCGTACTGTCCTTTGACCACGACAGCAGCCGACCATCAGCCAGCACCAGCGCGCCAAGCACTCGCCCCGTATGCTCCTCAAGTACCGCCAGCAGCTCACCGCCTCCATCCCACAGCCGCAGCGTACTGTCCTCTGACCACGACAGCAGCCGACCGTCAGCCAGCGCCAGCGCGCCAACCACTTCAGCCGTATGTCCCTCCAGGGCTATCAGTGGCTCGCCGTCTCCATCCCACAACCGCAGTGTGCCGTCCCGTGACCATGAAAGCAGCCGACCGTCAGCCAGCGTCAGCACACCGCGCACGGGACCGGTATGACCCTCAAGGACTGCCACCTGCTCGTAGGATGATGTTACCTGTGTAAAACGACCTGCTGCGCCTTCTGCCAGGGCCGTTTGCAGGAATACCCCCACGGAGGCAATCGTTACCGCTCCTGACAGCAACAGTGCCAATAGAAACTTAGTATTCAGTGTGAGCAATAACGTGCGTTTCAATCGCATTGTATTCTCCAGGATGTACATAAACCTCGTGCGCGCATAAGATCGTACCACCTCAAATTTGGACTACCTAGCCTGCCGTTTGCGCCAGTGTCTTCAGTCCATTGCCTGTCAATGGCACGACAATCACATTATCTTCGCCGATAACCGCCCGTTCGCGCAGCAAAGCCGCCACCGGAACCGCGCTGGTCGGCTCGACAATCAGGCCGTGTTGATTCAGCGCCGTCCGTGCCGCCAGAATCGCCGCGTCATTCACACGGAAAGCCGCGCCGCCGGTTTCACGAATCACCGCTAAAATCTCGCGACCATGTACCGGTTGCGTGACGACGATGCCATCCGCAACCGTCGCTTGCTGCGTGGTCGGCTCGGTATGGTCAAGTCCATTTTCCCATGCCTCCACAAGCGGGTCACAGGCAGCGGATTGCACCGCGTACAGGCGCGGCATTCTGGAGATTAATCCCGCATCCAGCAATGCCCGAAAACCGCGTGCAAATCCGAGAAACAGCCCACCATGCCCCACCGCACACACAATCGCATCCGGTGCGCGCCGTCCCAACTGCTCCCACACTTCCCAGGCCGCCGTCATCTGCCCGGTGATAAACATCGGATTCCAGGCATGACTGGCATACACCGTGGTTTTGATGGCCTCGCGGATCGCTTCAGTCGCGGCGGCGCGTGGTCCGGGGATTTCGACCAGTTCCGCACCAAAACTGGCGATGAGCTGCTTTTTGCCAATCGGCGCGCTGGCCGGGACGAAAATCCGCGCTTTGATGCCTGCCGCCGCCGCATAGGCCGCCAGTGATGCCCCGGCATTCCCCGACGAATCCTCGACCACTTCAGTCACACCGAGTCCGGCCAGATAATTGACCAGTGTCACCGTGCCGCGATCTTTATATGAGCCGGTCGGGTTAAGATATTCCAGCTTGGCATGAAAGCGCAGCCCATCAATTTCGGCCAGCGCCAGCGGTGTGCCGCCTTCTCCCAGCGAGACGCGCTTTTCGACCGGCAGCATCGCGCCATAACGCCATACCGACCAGTCATCCGCCCGAATCGACTCGACCACAAACGGTGGCAGCGACTTTAAGCGCAGCGGATAACCGTCACTGTGCCAGTCGAGTGGATCGGCAGCCTGGCCGTTTTGGGAAGAAACAAATTCAGCATGTTCAGTCATATTCAGGCTTTCAGGTGTTTGACCATACGATGCAGGCCGACGCGCTGCCCTTCGTGCATCATCGTGGGCGAAGAATCAGCAATCGACATGCCGATTTTGTGATAAGCATTCAGCGCAACCGTGTTGTTAATCTCAACATCCAGTTCCAGTGTTTTGGCCTCAGCTTCAAGCGCCAGTTCTTCCGCTTTGACCAGCAGGGCTTTACCCAAACCATGTCCCTGAAATTTGGGATATACTGCTATGTACAGGATGTAATACGAATCCGGATTGGTGTGATCGAGAAACGGCACCAGTGTGCGCAGGCCGAAAAGTCCCCATAACAAACGCGGCAGACTCAAACCGGCGTAACGCGCATAGAGCCAGTTGGTGTGTCCGTCCTGCTCAAGTTTACGTTCAGCCGTGTAAGCGCACAGCATCCCGGCGATTTCGTCATCCACCAGCGCAAACTGCACATTGTCATAAGTGTGCAGATTCCCCGGCTGTTTGAACATCTCGCTCAGCACATACGGCGTGCGTTTGCCGATCATCTCGCGCAGCAAATCACCGGATGCCAGGTTCGACAGATCCGCAAAAGCGCTGGCATCGGCCTCAGTAGGTTGGGCGGCGCGGATGTGGCTGGACATATAAGCAGTGCCTCTCTGGCTCACGTCTTCCGAGGCATCAATTGTAACTTGAATCGCGTGCATCTGCCGCTGACCGCCGCCGTGATCATCGCCTGGTTAGCGACCTTCCTCAGTGCGCGCGTGGCCGTCAATGAACGCGTCGCTCAGGTGCTGCGTTATGAATAAGCGGCTTTTCCCGACCATCAGACCGCCTGACGAAACTCCCCCCACTTTTGGCGCAGAAATCGAGTTGCGTCAGACCCACTTGCCAGATCGAAAAAATCGGTGTATGGTAAAAATATGGTTGGACGATAAGCCGCTTTTAAGCCATTTTGCGAACTTACAGGTCATTTTTGACCTGAACTTGCTGAAAATTATAAGCGGTTCCAAAGGACACTTGCCCCTACGGGGGACTGAAACACCGGGATTAATAATCTGATTGGCGTTTTTCTGATGTTCCAAAGGACACTTGCCCCTACGGGGGACTGAAACATCTCAATTCCGGCCTTGAGGAATGGGTATGTGACGTTCCAAAGGACACTTGCCCCTA
>JBBSQD010000373.1:0-5085 GCA_038258185.1 Aggregatilineales bacterium
ATATACGTTGGAAACCACACTTCTACCGGGTCGTCATTTATGTCCGTAGCCACCACCCGCAAGACCGGTTCGGGGTCACACACTTCCGGCTGCGCGGCTGCAAGATTTACTGCCGACAGACTAAACGCAAAGAGTAGTAACATATAAGATATGGATTTAAGCATCATCACACTCAGCTTGATTACGATTAAAAGAGTCACCCGGCTGTTCAGAGCGACTCTCCTCATTATAATATAGTTTGCAATAATTACAGGCAGAACTTCACAAATTTCGTAAATTCTTGATAATCGACCTTTTATTCAGCTTGTGGCCGCCAGTTGCCGTGCGACAATATGCCATAGTAAGCCCACACCGATCAGCTCCAGGCCGACCAGCCACACACGCGGTTCCACCCAAAACGCCAGAAACAGACACGCGGCCAATCCACACCACGCCAGCCATTTGGGAAAAAGGCGTTCTTCCGGCTTCAGTTGCAGCGCGGATAAATTCGTCAGCGCATAGTAGATCAGCACGGTAAAGGCGCTGAATGACCAGGTGGTTTTCACATTACCGATCAACACCAACCCGCCGATCACCCCCCCCATAATCATCACCGCCACATACGGAGTCGCCCCCTGTGCGTCCAACCGCGCGGTGATAGCGGGCATATCTCGCCGTCGCCCCATCGCCAGCAGCACCCGTGACAAGCCCAGAATCAGGTTCAGCAGCACCCCCAGCATCGCCGTAATTGCGCCGATGCCGACAATCTGCGCCACCAGCGGAATGTTAAATTGTTCAGCGGCCAGCTCTAAGGGAGCCGCCTGGGTATCCACCGTATTGCTCAACGCCCCTGCGCCAACCGCGCCCACACCCACAATCGCCACCGTGCCATACAGCACCATCGTCAACACCAGCGTGATCATAATGGCACGTGGAATCACCCGGCGCGGATCGTGTACCTCCTCGCCCATCGTCGCGATTCGCCCGTAGCCCGTGTAAGCCACAAACATCAAGGCCGTGGCTTCCAGCAGTGCCGCCAACGGATTGTCCGTGTTGGTCGGAAAGAACGGCATTAGATTGTCACCCGCAGAGGCGACAAATCGCGGCAGCCCACCCAACACAAACGCCACCAGCGCCGCGATAGTAATGGCTACAATCGTCATATTCACCACATTGGATCGCCGCAGTCCGGTCAGGACGATCACGGTCAGCACGAGGACCGCCACCAGTCCCAGCGGAATCAGCAATTCACGGCTATTGATTCCCAGCAGATTGAGCAGATAGCCGGAAAATCCTAAAGCCGCCGTCGCCGCCGAAGCACTTTTCGCCAGCAGAAACAACCAGCCTGCTGTAAATCCCAGCCAGTGATTCAGATACTTATAGCCATATTCATAGGTGCCACCGCTCACCGCATGATTGGCGGCCAGTTGAGCGCTGTTCAGGCCGTTACAGATGGCAACCAGCGCCGCCAGCCCGATCGCCAGAATTACCGACGGCCCTGCAATGCCCGCCGCGATGCCAATACTGACGAATACCCCTGTCCCCAGGATAGAACCCATTCCCATCAGCGTTGCGCCGGTTACACCCAGTTCCCGCTTAAGCATTGGTGTCTGCTGTGCCATGTGTTATTCCGATCCCGTAAATATCTATCGCGGGATTATAACCTGCCTGTTGGAACCGCCTATTATATTTAAACCAATCATAAAACTATGTCCGATCAGCCTTGCAGCAGCGACTCCGCACCATCAATCCAGACTTCCGTGCCGGTGATATGGCTGGACGCATCCGAAGCCAGAAATAACACCAGTTGAGCGACCTGTTTAGCCGTGCCCGGTTCACCGCGGGTCAGCGGAATCCGCCCTTTTGGAAACTCGACTGGTTCTTTCTCACGCTCGACATTGCGCTTCTCGGTGTTCTCATCAATCTCCGTCTCAATCGCGCCGGGGCAAATCACATTGACGCGCACGCGATGTTTCGCCAGTTCCAGCGCCACCATTTTGCTAAAAGCGACCTGCGCCGCTTTCGTGGAGGAATACGCACTGGCCCCAGTGTTGCTGAAGATGCGTGTGCCATTCACCGACGCCGTGATAATGACCGATCCGCCCTGTTTCTTGAGATAAGGCACGGCATATTTCACGGTATAAAAGGTGCCGTTCAGGTTAATATCAATCGTCTGCTGCCATTCTTCCGGCGTGAGGTCTTCTACAGGCGCCCACACACCATTGATACCGGCGTTCGCAAACACCACATCCAGCCGACCAAATTCATCGGTCAGTTTTTTGACCGCTTTCTCCATCTGGGCCGGTTTGGAAATATCCGCAAGTAACACGATGGCTTCACCACCCGCAGCCTTAATGCTTTCAGCCACTTTTTGTAGCTCGGACTCGGTGCGTCCCAGCAGGCCAACTTGCGCGCCATGCTCGGCAAATAATCGGGCGGCTTCTTCACCAATTCCAGACCCTGCGCCTGTTACCAAAGCGACTTTTCCGTCTAACTGCATTCTATTACTCCTGTCTTTACTTTTGTTAGAAATTTGCAACACAGTACATTCTTTATGCTTCAGAGCCTGTCCCAAGGGTATATTATGAACAGACATACCGATAATTATGGTCACAAATGGAGGTCATTTGAAACACCCACGTCACCTATTTTGGGTGCTGGCTTTGTCCCTTTTGAGCATGACACTCTTCATCAACCCCGCCTTAGCAGGTGCAAAACCAGCATCATTCAACCTTACTGATCCCAGCGCTGGCGCGACAGTCACCAGCAATCTGCCCACGCTGAGCTGGCAGGCTTCCGACAATGCCACCCGTTACCAGTTGCAAATTCGCAACGCCGGTGGCAAAAAAGTGAAAAATGTCCGTTACAACGCAGCGGATATCGGCTGCAATGGCGGAACCTGCTCCATCATATCGCCTTACAGTTTTCGTCCGGGTAGCTATAGCTGGCGCGTACTGGCGCAGAACTCGTCCGGCAAATCGCGTACTGATTATGTAAGTTTCAATGTCAGCTACACCTATCCGGTGAGCCTGCAGGTGCTGGATCTGGTCAACGAAAAGCGCTGTAAAGCGGGTTTAGTACCATTGGCGCTTAATACCAGCCTGACCAACGCCGCGCAGACTCACAGCAACCGTATGATACAGATGAATTTTTTCGCCCATGATGATCCCTACAACGGCACCTCGCCCTGGGATCGCATTGCATCTGCCGGTTACACAGGTGGCACACTGGCGGAAAATATCGCCGCGGGTCAAACCACGGCTGAAAACGTATTTAACACCTGGTGGCGCTCATCCGGCCACAAACGCAACATCATGAATCGCAACTTCCGCGAGATGGGGCTGGGTTATGCGCAGGGTGGCACTTATGGTCACTACTGGACGCAAACCTTCGGCACCCGCCCCGGCGCAACCGGCGGCACCTGCCCCTGATTGAGTGTAAACAAAACGGACTTGCCCACATAGGCAAGTCCGTTTTTTATCCGTAATAACCGCTAAGCCAGAGATTTACTGCGAGACAATCGCCTCTCGCAGTTCGGCCTGATGCGCCGCCAGAAACTCCGCTACGCTTGTGGGAGTATGACCGGTCAGGTCTTCAAAAGCAGATGACACCACTGCTGATTTCCCCTGCGCAGTCGCCGTATCAAATGAAGCATAGACCTCAGCAACAGGCTTGGGTAAACCTGCATTCACCATGGCCTCAATCGCTGCTTCCAGCGGGATAGGAGTATAACTCAGGGGTTCACCGGTAACTGAACTGGCGATGGCGACAATTTCAGCCTGCGACAATGCCTCTGCGCCGGTAATATCGAGTGTGCGCTTGCCGTCGAACGAACCCAGCAGCACCGCCGCCGCTGCCCTGGCGCAATCTTCCCGGGTCACATAGCCCGTTTTACCATCACCTGCCGCACTGTAGAGACTGCCCAGTTGATACGCCTGACTCACAGATTGAAGCAGCATTTCGGCGTAGGTGTTATTGCGCAGTACCGTCCAGCCCATTGAGCTTTCAGCCAGTGCCTGTTCTGTCGCTGCATGGTCAGGGGCAATTAAAATCGGCGTGTTATCAGCATGGATCATCGAGGTATAGACGACATGCGCCACCCCGGCTGCGTCGGCTGCTTTGACCGCCGCGACCTGCTGGTTGAGGCGTTTGCCGGGTTCGTCCAAAGAATCGGTGCTGATCAGCAGCAGACGATCTGATCCAGCGAAGGCTTCCGGCAATGAGTCGGGTTCGTCAAAGCTGGCATAACGAACAATCACACCGCGCTCGGCCAGATCGGAGAGCTTTTCAGGGTTGCGTGTGGTCGCAATAATCGGGCCGGCATTGGCTTCGAGTAACAATTCCACGACCCGCCGCCCTAAATGTCCGGATGCGCCTGTGACCAGTAATGTTGCAGTCATTGTGTATTCCTTTGTATTGTGCTAAATTTCAATAGTCACTATAAGAGATTTACCTTCTAATGGGAAGAAGGCACTTGAGGGTGGGGTAGTTACTCTATGGAAACTATTGAACTGCATGGCAATGTCTACTCGGGTGATTGTCCAACCCGGCAGGTGCTGGATCGCATCAGCGATAAATGGACGGCGCTCATTATGGGGGTGCTGGAAGAAGGCACTATGCGCTTTTCTGACTTAAAGCGCCGCATCGAGGGTATCTCACAGAAGATGCTGACGCAGACCCTGCGCAATTTAGAACGCGACGGCTTAATCACACGGACAGTCTATGCCGAGGTACCGCCCCGCGTAGAGTATACGCTCACACCCCTAGGCGCCACACTCACCGAAGCCTTAGCAACTATTCGCTACTGGTCAGAGTCCAATATTGATGCCGTGATCGAAGCACAGATCAATTACGATGAGTTGGACAATAAAAACGGATTGAATTCGGGTTCCGCCTGCCAATGATCACAGGATAAATAAACGGGACTGATCGCGTAGACCAGTCCCGTTGCTGTTTTATGGATTTGGCGCAACCACTACGAAACTGTCCACCGCGCTCCAACCACCCCATGAGCCGTTTGGCCGCTGCGCCCGCACCCGCCAGAAATACAATCCTTCTGTCAAATCCGGCACGGTGAGGTAAGTCTCGCTCAGCGCGTTATCGCTG
>JBBSQD010000374.1:0-5082 GCA_038258185.1 Aggregatilineales bacterium
ACCCACAGGCGGAATTGTATGGGGAAGTAGCCGATGGTCAGTTGCCGTGGACATTTATCCCCGATGTTGACCCTAATAATCCAGAAGATATGTGTTTTAACACGGAGGCGTTTTGCGGCCTGTTTGCTGAAACCGCGCTGGATTCTGACGATGTGGTCGCTTACATTGAGCAGGCGGTGGATTTCGTTAATGAGCAGGTGTGGGGCACGCTGACCACCAGCATTCTGGTACATCCCCGTTCCCTGCAAGACCCGGTGATTGCTGCCGCGATTGAAAAGGCGATTGGGCGGTTACGTTATGGCACCATCGGTGTAAACTTCTGGGGAGTTGCGGGTATCCTCCTCGGCCAGATTCCGTGGGGAGCCTATGCCGGTTCTGACCCGTATGATATTCAAAGTGGGATGGGCTTTGTCAACAATTCATTTATGCTGGCGCGGCCTCAGAAAACAGTGATTCGCAGCCGCTTCCGTACCCCGTTAATCCCCAATGGCATCAGTAACCCGCGTTTTCATAAGTTCATGAAAGCGCTGACGTATTATGAAGCCAATGGTTCGCTGCGGCGTTTGCCACCGATTATCTATCATGTACTGGCGGGTATGGTCGAGCAAAAACTGGGCTAAACGCATCTGAGAAGTCGCTTAATATAGATAGACAGCGGCTTGTGAAATATGTTACAACAGATACAACAGTCGATTTATTGGTACTCGAGGTTGGGTTGTGACAAAAGATTATGATGTGATTATTGTTGGTGGGCGACCAGCCGGTTCGACACTGGCTGCACGGCTGGGACGTGCTGGCCTGAAAACACTGCTGCTGGAACGTGCGGATTTTCCCAGCCGACCAGCGGCTTCTTCGCCGATTATTTACTCGCCGACGATGGCGTTGCTGGATGAAATTGGCGCGGATGAAGCCGCTTACGCAAAAGACACACCGCGTCTTTATAGTGTCGCTGCGGATACCAAAGCCGCCACTACGAAAATCGTATTGCCGGAAGCCAACGGACGCAATTATGCCTATGCGATTGACCGTGCCCGTTTTGACGCCGCACTCTGGGACACGGCATTGAGCTTCCCGAATGTAGAAGGCCGTATGGGCTTTAATGTGACCGATTTGCTGCGGGACGGTGATCAGGTGAGCGGTGTGATCGGACATCAGACCGGCGGCCAATCGGAACAGATCACAGCGGATATTGTGGTTGGGGCGGATGGCCGCTTCAGCATGGTGGCGCGTAAGGTCAATGCAGGTGTTATTGAAGAACATGATGATTACCCCACATCGCTCTATTATGCTTACTGGAAAAATGTCCAGCCCTTTGACGCGACCGGGCCATCAGCCGTGGCCTATGAAGGCGAATTTGGCTATGGTTTTCTGGTGATGGACAGCGCCGATGGCACCACGGCGGTAACGATTGAAGGTCAGGCCGACATGCTGAATCCACCCGCTGGCAAAGCCGATGAATTTTATCTCGACCTGATTAAGACCAATCTCAAAATCTGGCAGCGTTTGCAGGGCGCGGAGCAGGTGACCAAAGTCCACGGTATGCGACGTATCGGCAATATGTATCGTCAGCCGGGTGGCGCGGGTTGGGCGCTGAGTGGTGATGCGTATCACCAGCATGATCCGCTGGATGGGCAAGGGATATTTAACGCCGTCTATACCGCCAAAACGCTGGCACGAGCGATTAAATACTGGAAAGCCGGGGATAGAACGTGGGATGAAGCGCTGGCGTGGTATGACGAAACCGCTCGCGCAAAGACCTATGCCAGTTACAAGCTGGCGTTAAATAATGTGAAAAATAACATCTACAGCCGTAATCCGCTGCCGGGGCATATGATCCGCTGGATGATGGAAGACCCGTTGTTACATTGGCTTTCGGGCAAGTCATTGACACGTGAGATTCCGGCGGAATTGATTACGCTGATGACTCCGCCTGTGATGGTCGGTGCAATGATGGCCGGGCCGCTGCGCGACCTGCGCCGTGGGCTGGATGAAATTCGTGAGCGTTTGCCATTGTAAATCAGCCAACCCATCAGCGCGTGTTTAACGCTGGTGGGTGATATGTTTAATTTTTAGCGACTTTGCTGACGGCATAGGGCGCTTCCAGCAGGCGTTCCAGCACTTCGACTCGGTAGGGTTCCAGGTCTTTGCGCAGATCAGCCAGAATAACATCGGCATTTTCGACTTCGAGTACCAGTGCGGGGTGCCCGGCCTGTAACTGCTTCGCCAGGGATTGCACCGGATAATTTTTGTATTCCACATCCATGACCTGCGCGGCAAAGCGTCCGGTCAGCGCGCCGACTAATCCACCGGCCACAAGTCCCGTACCCAGGGCAATAATGGCACCCACACCCGGCAGCGCCAGCGCCCCCAATTGAACCAGACCAAAAGCAGTAATTGCTGCTCCCAATGTGCCACCGGCTATCGCACCTTCATTGGTGCTGATATCGTCATCAAGAATGACAATCTCGCCATCTTTCGCTTTGGCGACGATGGCTGCATGCTTGATATCGAGATAATCCAGTTCCATAATTCGATCTAAAGCTTTGGTGAGGATAACGCGGGAAGGGAAAACCGCTACGATCAGTTCGCCAGGCATAGCTGCACCTCGTTTAACCGGTTGACAGAGAATCAGCCACACATCCAGAAAATGCTCAATCGTTGAAACCTTCAAACGCCTGACATTGATTAAACGGTGTGGATGATTGGATTGTGCTATCGTTGCCCATCGCAAGTAATCTTACGGAGGACTTGACGGAAAGTCAAGAAACTGTCATTCAAAAATCATTACAATATTTAGGATGTATCAATTTCGTAATCTCAGAATATTTAATCTTAACGAATTATGCACTGATACCGATTGTAACCTGAGCCAATCCTGCTTCGCTTTGTTTGATTTGGGTTATATCAGAAATCGATTCTTAGTGGACTTTCCACATAATGGCCCTTGCTGGAGCTATTTGCCTATAAAACGTAGAACTACAGCTTAACCGTGGGATCATGCAGATCAACAATGGCGGACAGTTCCGCTGTGGTGATTTTGCGCGGTGTGGATACGGATGCTACTTGTGGAGGAGTGGGAGCAGGGGCTGGTTCGGTTTTTCGAGGATGCGCCATCAGCATTTTTGCCAGAATGGTGGGTTTCAGCCAGGAGTGCCACGAAGTTTCCTGATGAACGCTCTGCCAGATCAAACGTGCCAGAGTCATATCGGCTGGTGCAGCGTTAATCAAACGCTGCCTATAGCCTGTGATCAATCGTCGCAGCGGCAGATTAGCTGACATGGTTTGTGAGTCAACCCCAAGACGAGCCAGCCACCATGTTATGGGACTAAGTTGCTGGCGAGATTGAAAGCGCTGCGCCAGACTCGTTAAATCCCCTTCTGGATGCAGACGGCGTTGTTCGCGTAAGGCTTCGCTGAGCGATACCGCGCTGGTAATGGCCTGATGGACACTGGAAAATCCACCATGATCCGCGAACCATAAGAGATTATCCGGCCAGTGCTGATCTGGATTAAAACGCCGCAGATTTATTGGGGCGGGATGCGATGATTCTGTGAGTGGCTCTGCTGCTTGCAGGGCTTCCAGCAAAGCCGGTTGGCTTAGACTACGAGCAAAATCTGAGAAATCAGCAGCCGTGGCTGGTAGTTGAGAATCATGGCCGAATAGCGTGACTAGCCAGCGGCCACCCTCTGTCGGCAGGAGGATGCCTCCGCGCACGGGTTGAAGGCTGGGAAATACCATGAGCGCTTTCCAATCCACCGAAAAGCCTGTTTTGGGCTGGAAAATCGCGCTGGTCGAGTGAATGCCTGTCGAGAGTGTTTGAACGTTCGACTGCGATGAGGCAATTTGCGGTACTTGCGGCAGGGTATTGATTACTACCTGACCGTTCAGTGCTTGATTATCTGCTCGATTTAGCCCGCTGATGCGATTGCCGTGACGGACATAACCGGTTATTGGGCTTTGATCGAAGGTAATGCGCGACCCGCCATATTCTTGCAGACGCTGGCGGACAATGCGTTCCAGCAAAACGGGTGAGGCCAGACGCGAAATCTGCGTAGAGTGAAAGCGTGGCATCCAGCCAGGGGGTAGCAGCAGCAGACATTCGGCTGTCCATTCAATGGATGGCGCTCCCGCCAGAATGAGTTGCGTGGTAATGCCGGGAAACAACTGCTCCAGAATGCGCTGTCCACGTAATCCCAGCGGATACTGATCGCTGCTATCGGCTGTGTAGCCAACAAGGGTGACTTGTGGGAATTGATCGACTAAAACGCGAGCGGCCAGCAAAGCCGCTAAACCACCTCCCCAAACCAGGGCAGGGCTGTCTTGGTTATTCATGCCAGAGACAAGGTGATACCGCATACACGCCCAATTTTAGCCAGTTATCAATGATCACAGTTTAGCATAAATTTTTACGTGATTTGTAAGAAAAAATTGATGGTTTAGCAATTGTAATGAGGGCACCCTGCGTCATGAAAGCCGTTCATTCGGCAGTCTGCCCACGGTGATTTTCGAGGATTTTCTGCGCGGTCTGGATAATCATTGTTTTAAGTTCTGGCGGTTCGACGACGATTACATCCGACCCCAGCCCAAACACAAACATCGTTGCCAGGTCTAACGACTCGACAAAAAATCGGACACTGATCCAGCCGTCTTGGTCGGCGGTTTGTACCACTTCTGACCGACCGGGCATTGACCAGCGGTTTGAATGGATGAGATTACTGTTGAAACGCAGCGTAAAGCTGACTTCGGACAGGTTCGTCAGAAATTCCTGCACGTGTTCGCGCCAATACGAGGGCAGATCAAAGCCGTCATAACGGCGAAAATGCGTATCCATCAGCCTCACTTCATGAAAACGCGAAATCCGATAAGTGCGTAGTTCACCCTCACGCCTGCCGATGAGATACCACAGGCTGGCTTTTGCCACCAGACTATACGGTTCAATTATTCGCTCGACCCGCGTCCCATTATAATGTTCATAAGTGACCTCAATACAGCGATCCTCATATACCGCCTGTTGCAGTTCTTCCCAGAAAGGCATCGGTTGATGTTCATGCCACCACCACAACGGGTCGATCAAAATCCGCT
>JBBSQD010000375.1:0-5034 GCA_038258185.1 Aggregatilineales bacterium
GTGTTGTTTCTCGATAATCAGTGGCGGCACAAAACGCATCACGTTTTCACCCGCATTCACCATCAACACGCCCTGCTCATAACCTTTTGCTACCAGCGGATTGACATCCACGGTCATTTCCAGGCCGATCATCAAACCGCGCCCACGAATTTCCGTAATCAAGGGACTGTTAATCTCCGACAGGCGTTCCATAAAGTAATCGCCAATTTCGTTCACATGGGCGATAAAATCAGGCTGGCTCACTTTATCCAGCACAACTTTTGCAATACTCGTCACTAACGGGCCACCGGCAAAGGTTGAGCCATGATCCCCCGGCTGCATCACATCGGCAATTTCCTGTGTGACCAGAATCGCGCCAATCGGCAGACCACCCGCCAGCGGTTTTGCCAAGGTCATAATATCAGGAGTCACGCCACTGACTTCGTGCGCCCACAGTGTACCGGTACGCCCCATCCCACATTGCACTTCGTCGAAAATCAGCACCGCGTCATACTGATCACACAAATCGCGCAGAGTTTGCAAAAATTGCGCTGTGGCCGCATGAATACCGCCTTCACCCTGAATCGGCTCGATAATCACAGCAGCCGTTTGCGTACCAATCACATTTTTGGCCGCTTCAATGTCATTAAATTCTGACACAATCACATTCTGCATCAGCGGCTTAAAAGGCTTCTGGTATTTCTCTTTGGGGGTCAGTGAAACTGTGCCGATTGTCCGTCCATGAAAAGCGTGACTAAAACAGACAATTTGAGTCTTTTGTTCCGCAAAGCCTTTGCTATACGCCATTTTACGGGCGAATTTTATCGCGCCTTCATTGGCTTCCGCGCCGCTGTTGGAGAAAAACACGCGATCAGCAAAAGACTTCTCCACCAAAGCAGCGGCCAGTTCGGCATGCGGCGCGGTGTTATACAGATTGCTGACATGAATAAGCCCACCAGCGGCCTGTTGCAGCGCCTGGGTTACATCCGGGTCGGCATAGCCTAAAGCATTGACGGCAATTCCTGCCACCATGTCCAGATATTTTTTGCCTTCCATATCATAGAGGTAGGCCCCTTCGCCATGCGACAGGACAAACGGCGGACGTTTATAGGTCTGAACCAGATAATCCTGTTCCAGTTCAATAATATGATCGGTCAAGTCGGTGGTTGTCATTGATTATTCCTTTTAAGCAGGTGATGTAAGCCGAGTAAAAACAGTACCGCCGTGTGTCTTTAAACCTAGCAAATTCGTAATAACCGCCTGGGGAACACCTTTATCAAGGGTTTGGAGTGCGGTCTGGACTTTCGGGATCATGCCGCCAAAGATAGTACCTTCAGCGATCAGTGCCTGTGTAGCCTCTGGGGTCAGCGTCGGTGCAACCTGACCATCCACTAGAACACCTTCTACATTCGTTAGAAAGATGACTTTACTCGCTCCGATAGCCGCTGCGACTGCCCCCGCGACATGATCGGCATTCACATTAAAGGCGCTGTCCTGCCCCAAAGATACCGGCGAAATCACCGGAGTCACGCCCTGTTTTAACAAATCCAGCAGAACATCCCCGCGCACCGATTGTACCTCGCCGGTATATTGCATATCTTCCTGCGGATGCGGCATCTTCTCCGCGCGGATCAGGCCACGATCCACGCCGCTGATCCCCATCGCTTCGACACCAGCAGACATCAGCAAACGGACAAGGCGCAAATTCACCGCGCCGCGCAGAACCATTTCCACAATCGACAGCGACGGTTGATCCGTAATCCGCACGCCATCAATGTAGCGCGGCTCAATCCCCATAACTTTCTGCAACATGGAGATTTCCTTACCGCCACCATGCACCAGAACAACTGGTTCACTCATAGCGGCAATCACCTCGACCAATCCAGCCAGAAAGCCCGGATCGTCAATTTCATTACCGCCAATCTTGATGACAGTCGAATTTGATATAGCCTGCTTAATGTCGCTCATGAAAGCGCCATCGTCTCTGGCAGGTCATACATCAGATTGAAGCATTGCACCGCCTGACCGGAAGCCCCTTTGCGCAGGTTATCGGTGACGCTGGTGATATGCAGATAACGCTCAGTGACAGGCGTCACGCTGATGGCACAGGTATTGGTGCGCACGACATGCTTCAATGTCGCCTGTTGTTTAGCTGGCAGAACATGCACCAGGGGTTCTTCACCATACACTTCTTCATACAGGCTTTGCGCCTGGGAACTGCTGAAGTCATCCTTGAGTGTGACATAGATGCTCGCCATCAGGCCACGATCCACCGGCAGCAGATGCGGCGTAAAAATCAATGTGCCGATTTCATCATTCACTTTATGGATTTCCTGCTCAATTTCCCCGACATGACGATGCACCCGTCCGGGGCTGTACGGAGAGAAATTGCTGTAGACCTCTACGAAATGCGAATTGGCTTTCGGTTCACGGCCAGCACCGGAAACACCCGATTTTGCATCCACAATAATCGGCGCATCCGGTGAAATTGCATAGGCTTTCAGCAACGGATATAAACCCAGAATGGTTGTGGTGGGGTAACATCCCGGCGCGGCCACCAGATCAATCCCCTTTAATTGCGCCCGATTAATTTCCGGCAAGCCATAAGGGACAGGCAGCAGTTCCGGGTTAGGATGGGGCGTGTTGTACCACTTTTCATAAGATTCAGGTGTGTTCAGACGCAAATCCGCCGATAAATCAATGACTTTCAGACCACGTTTAAGCCCCTCAGCAGCCACTGGCGCGGAGGCTGTGTGCGGTAATGCCAGAAAAATCGCATCAACACTATCCAGGTCAACCTGATCATGCGGGATATAATTCAGATTGGTTCCCCCGATATTCTGCCCCTTATAGGTATTGGATGTGCCAAACACCAGCTCAACCTGAGGATGCTTCACCAGAATATCCACCAGATCCATCCCCGCATAACCAGAGGCTCCGTAGATCCCTACCCGAATAGTGCTATCATTTCCATTTTGCTGCATGTATCCTCCTGACTAAAATAAAAGCCCCGATCCTCAGTGTTGAGGTCGGGGCTATGTGTTTTTCAGTATGGTACGTGGTTAGTTGATCGCCACCAGCCAACAAAAAACACCCAACTCGACCTCCAAGGTCTGCGGGCAACGGCTACGACGCGAACGACTTTGCCAACTGTTGGATTGGTGATTTGTCAAAAACATCAGGCAAAATTTCCCACAAAATAATGGTTTAAAGTGTAAACAGAATAACTCAGAGTGTCAACTGATTGCCGCAAAATCATAAGATTTTTCTAATGTTCTGTGCAGTTCACACAATATATAAATTTCATGAAAAGTGGTAATTAGGAGGTTAAAACTGCTTGACGACTTTACGTTTTTCAGCATACTATAGTCATAAAACAAAATTGTTATATTGAGAATTGAATATCATGAAACATGATGGAACTCTCCCTTCACAAATTCAATCTTTAGAAACTCTGAACCGTGAGCTCGATTCTGGTGTAAAACCCCGTGCAGTTCAGCAAATTGAGAAAGAACTGCTTTTCCTGTTTGATGATATCTGTGATTCGTATCTGAGCGCGACCGATGAGGAACGTGCGGATGCCAATATTGCTTTTGAGTTCAGAGGGCGGCTTCTGAATGTATTGGCAGTCTATTTTAACAATATTGCCCAGCAGGCCTTTAAATCATCTAAAAATCGGCGGCAGGAAAAAGCAACGAGTGATCTGCTGCGACAGGGAATAGCTGCCAATATTCTGGTAGGGCCGCGGGTCACAGAAAGCGATATTGAAGCAGCCGACAAAATGATGATCCAGGCGGCCACGCAGATCAACTTTGATGTCGTATCGCTGATCAAAGAGCTTGAAGTACCCTCAAAGATCTATGTACAGCGCGCTATCCAGTATAATAAGGGTAAGCAGCGCGCCAAAGCCTTAAAAGCGCTCTTTTTAGGCTTAAAAGCCAATCCACAACTGGAAAAAAATGATCGTGTCATTGCTTTAGCAACCACACTTACGGGTGAATCGCCCATATCCGCTATGGTCACCATGACCGAGGGTTATGTGCTGCGGCGTATGGTGGAAGATGTCGAGAAACGCTCAGACGATAGCCGCCAGGGTGCCAGAACGGGTTCACGCAGTACCCTGGATGTCATCCGTTCCTGGTGGACTTAGAATTTATGTACGGATACGGCAGCACGTTAGCCTCCCTGTGGGATGCCTTGTCCGTAGCGGATTAGCGACTTCAATCGGATAACCGAACTTGCTAAACAGGTCAGCATTTGCGCTGGCCTGTTTTGTTTACAGAAGGTCAATAAGTGTGCTGACCTGTCAAGGAAGATTTACCTTCACTTGACCAGACAGGATACTCCGTTTAGGATTCTATAGATTATCAATTATGTAAAAAAGCCAATGTATGATTGAAGTTCAGGATCTGACGAAACATTTCGGCAACTTTGTAGCGGTCGATCATATCACTTTTAAGGCGCAGGTTGGGGAAATTGTCGGCATTTTAGGGCCCAATGGTGCCGGCAAAACCACCACCATGCGCATGCTCACCAGTTTCATGCCCCCCACCAGCGGCAGCGCCTCCATTGATGGTTATGATGTGCTCAATGATTCGCTGGAAGTCCGCAAACGAGTTGGCTATCTGCCAGAGCAGGTGCCCGTTTACCCGGACATGACGGTGCGCGGTTACATCACCTTCTGGGCGGAGCTGCGTGGAATGCGGCGTCCCAAAGCACGTGTCGATGAAGTCATCGAACAGGTGCAACTCACCAGCCGCGCCAATAGTCTTATTCGCAATCTGTCTAAAGGGATGCGCCAGCGCCTGGGTTGCTCGCCGATGCGAATCGCCATTTTTGACTACAAAGTCGTCCGCAACAACCCGATCGGCAGTTGCCACCTGCGCATGCTCGAGGGTCTGGCGAACGAACATGAATTCGTTGTCTTCAAAAGTAAGAACGGTGCGTGGACTGTTGAGGGCCATCCTCGTGCCGGGCGCACTCTGCGCTACGGCATTGCTGATGCAATCCTGTGGAACTGGTTCGCCCGCGCAGGCGAACAACCAGAAATCGGAA
>JBBSQD010000376.1:0-4995 GCA_038258185.1 Aggregatilineales bacterium
ATTATTATCTGCGCCAACAGCAGGATGAACTGGCGCTGAATGCCTTCCATCTGCAGAGTTTCAGCGGCAGTAATGAGGATGGCTGGCAGGTGAAATTTGTCAGCAGTGCAGGTGAGCATAATATCAACCTGCAACGCGTGGCCGCCGATGTGTCCATCCAGAATAGCTGCGGCGCGGACGAGTGGAAGCCGGTGTTTAATTACGTGATGCTCTGATCAATTTAAAAGCCCTCTTCGATGTTCTGAAAAGGGCTTTTTATAATCTTATTAGCTGGCGCAGTGCCTAATCCGCAGCGGCCAGCGTGGGCGAAACCGCTTCAGGCCGTGGTGCAGGGATCACTGCCTCAGCTTCGGTCAGCATCCCTTCGGACACCAGCACACGCTCAAATGACACAATCGCCACTTCGATCATGTGCAGGTCAGGCTGGCGGGTCGTCAGGTGTTGCAGCGCCAGGTTGGGTTTCACGATCATGCGAATAATCGGATTGTGCATGTTACGGGCGGAGAATTGGAGCGCCTCATAAGCAATCCCCGCGATGATCGGAATAAATACGATGCGCGACAGCAGCAGCAGCAAAAACGGAGGCCGCCCCAGCAGCGAAAACACCAGCACACTGACAAACGCCACCGTCAGCAGAAACGCCGTACCACAGCGCGGATGTTCAATCGGATATTGTGCGACGATTTCCGGGGTCAGTTCCGCCCCGGCTTCGTAGGCATTAATGGTTTTATGCTCGGCGCCATGATAGCCGAATAAGCGCTTTACGTCCGGGATACGCCCAATCGCCCAGATATAACCAATCAGTAAAGTGATCTGGATCGCGCCTTCAATCAGATTCACGAGGAAGGCATTGAAACCAATACTGGCTGTGCCATCCGGTGTTAAACCCAGCCAGTTACCAATCGCGGCAGCCCCTGCGGTCGGCAGCAGGAAAAACAGCCCCATACCAATCAACAGCGAAAAAGCGACAGTCGCCCAACCAATCGGCCCGTTAAAATCGACACTTTCTTCTTCACCAATAGCGACATCCGCCGCCCACATCAGCGCCCGTGTACCTAAACCCAGCGCATCCCACAGGCCAACCACACCACGCACAAACGGGGTCTTGATGATGCGTCCGTTGTACAAAGTGCGATTCAATTGGGTTTCATGTATAACAATCTGACCGTTGGGGTCGCGCACGGCTACCGCTGCGGTATGTGCGCCGCGCATCATCACCCCTTCAATAACCGCCTGACCGCCATAATTAAAGCGCATCGGGCGTGGAGTTGACTCTTGATCATCCATATCTACTGACTGCTCCTACTTAAACTCTAACGCCGCTGAATCCGCGGTCGTGATTTCATGAACGTTCACATCCCCATCCGGCTGCACCAGCAACCAGACCGGGCCACCCACCGCACAACCATCCACCTCATTACAGGTTGCTGCGGGTAACGCCAGTGTATAGACTCCATCCACTGGACGCAAGAGGCTAATACCACCATACTGGTCTATCAACTGCGCTTTTTCGCCAGTTGCAGCCACTTCAACCTGAACCGGGTTGTCAGTCCGTGCCCACAGCAGCAGTGTTTGCTGCCCGGCCTGCTGCTGCAACAGCACCACATCCAGAAGTTCAGTCTTTGACCGCTGCGCCTGATCAACCCCGCCCAGATAACGAATCACGGTTTGCCATGTCCGAAACGCGGGCCGTGGTGAGCGGTCTGCCGGGCTGAGAATGCCAAATGACTCCGCGCCCTGCGGCAGATTCTGATCATACAGCTTGTAAACCGCGATGCGCTCTGCCCCTGCCGCCAACCCTAATCCAGCCGCCTGCATCAGAAATGCGGCCTGCTGCTCCAGGTCAAGCTGAAACACGGGACGCGCCACCGGCCACAAAGGGTCATCGGTCGGTGCGGCGTTGGTTTCGTTAATCCAGATGGCCTTATCCTGCAAGCCATACTGATCCAGCAGCGTCCGCGTCTGGCGAACAATATCGTAGACCGTATCCGTCCGAAAGTAAATGTGCAGGCTGAACACCTGAAAATAATAATCGTTGGCCGCCGCATCCGGGTCCTGCGTGATACGTTCCAGCAGGCGATCCATATACAGGCGCTGGCCTTCGTTCACATCATGCCAGTAAGTCGTCCCCGCCATGTGGATTTCTGCCGCCGGGTTGCCTTCTTTGGCCGCCAGATAAGCCACTTTCAACATCTGGAAATAATCTTCCAGATCGCCTTCGTACTCAAAGCCGTAGGTTTCGCGGGAAATATCCGGCTCGTTCCAGATAATAAAGCGATGCACACCCCGGCTGGCATAATATTCCGCTGTCCGGCGCACAAAATTCGCCCACACATTGTCCGGGTCATCGACTGGCAGATACAAACCACGCGGCACACCCGCACCGGGGATACCATCGGTTGCCCATTCCGGCGTATTCTTCAGCAGCGCGACCACTTCCCGGTCACATTGATTGGCCGCCTTCAACCAGCGATCATCGACATTCAGCGTATGCCAGTCATCCGGCCCGGTCGGCTGATGCTGCGCCCAATCGAAAATAATCCGCTCCCAACCGGGATGCAGATCACAGGTCACATCCGGAAACCAGAAACCCTCCACTACGCCAAAGACATTCTCATCCTGTGCAGCGGCCATAACCGGGGTAAACAGCCCAAACAGCAGCAAGCACAAACACAGATTTTTTAGATGATTCACTCCACACCCGCCAACCGGATATCCTGCACATTCAGTTGCAGCGTCCGGTTGCCATTCCATTCATTCATCTCTAACTGAAACGCCACATCAAAATGACACGGTAGCTGGTTAATCCAATCGCCCAGACCGAAGCCAATCGCGTCCAGCGGCGGTTTACCCGCCCGCGCAATTTTCAACTTCAGATGCCGCCCTTCCATACCCACCGTGCGCCATTCCAGCGCGTAGACATTACGCGCCATCATAATCGGCGAACTGTTCATATACCCCGTCGGCTCCAGTAATTCCAGATCATCAACCATAAATTCGGACAACTGGTTAATATCCACCTCGGAGTCAATTTCCAGTGTCGGGCGCAGTTCCTGGCCTTCCAGCGTCGTCTGCGCCAGATTAAGCAAACGCAGTTTCAAATCCGCCAGATTTTCGTTCAGGACGGTAAAACCTGCCGCCTGCGGATGCCCACCGTGGCGCACCAGCAAATCAGCACATTGATCCAGCGCGCCGGTAATATCAAACTGTGGGATACTGCGGCACGAGGCACGGCTTTCGCTGGCACCGTGTTCCATCACCACCGATGGTCGATAATATTCCTCAACCAGCCGCCCTGCTACTAAGCCGACAATTCCCGGCTGAAATTCCCCACCCGCGAAAATCAACGGACGATCCACCTGCGTTTCCAGCGCCAACTGTTCGCGGATGGCGGCCTGTGCTTCGCGTGTCAGCTCCTGACGGCGCGTATTCATGGCTTGCAGGTTATCAGCCAGCGTTGCCGCCTCAAACACGTCCTGCGCCGACAGCAGATTATAGGCGATCATGGCATCGTCCAGACGTCCCGCCGCGTTGATGCGTGGCCCCAGGCTGAAGCCAATACTCATCGCGGTGGCCCTGCCCGCTTCAATCCCGGACACATCCAGCAGCGCTTTGACTCCCGGTCGGCGCGCACTGTTAATCACTTCCAGACCCAGCCGCACCAATGCGCGATTTTCTGGGCGGTTCAAAGGTGCCAGATCCGCCACCGTGCCAATCGCCACCAGATCAAGCATGCTGGTGATGATCGTTTTGACCCACTCTGCATCTTTGACATTGGCGTGCTTAAAGTTCGGATCACGATGGCAGATTTCCAGAAGCGCCCCGGCGACTTTATAGGCCACGCCGACCCCGGCCAGCATATCCTCATAGTAGCCGCAATCAGTCTGCTTGGGATTGACCACAGCATAGGCATCCGGGATTTCCGAACCAATCGAGTGATGGTCGGTGATAATCATATCCAGGCCAGCAGCATTGCCGTCCAGCACTTCCTGCACCGAGCGGATGCCACAGTCAACCGTCATGACCACCTTAGCACCCTCAGCCGCCAGCTTAGACAGCGCCTCACTGTTCAGCCCATAACCTTCATCGACGCGATGCGGGATATACGGCTGGACGATGGCTCCCAAAGCCTGCAAAACCTCGACCATCAACACGGTCGAGGTCACACCATCAGCATCAAAATCGCCATAGATAATGATTTTTTCGTGTTTCTGGATGGCTGTTTTCAAGCGTTCAGCCGCTTTACGCGCATCTTTCATTTCGCCCTGTTCACCCAGGGCTTTCACCGGTTTTTTGATGTAGAGAAAATTCTGCGCCTCAGTGGGGTTATCAAATCCACGGTTCAACAGTACCTGGGCGATGACCGGACTAAGACCGCGAAAGCTGCGTAAAATCTGTGGGCTGGCCTGTGGCCGGATAAACCAGTATTTAGAGGGCGTGGACATCGCTAATCAGACAATCTACAATAAATAAATTATGGCCTCGATACTATCACGCTGTCCAAAAGCGCACAAGCGTTTCAAAATAAGAAGCCGCATTCTATCGGACACGGACAGCAGAAGGATAAACTCTTATGGCAAAAATCGTTTTTATGGGCACACCCGGTTTTGCAGTCGCCGCGTTAGAAAGTCTGATCGCGCAGCATGAGGTGATCGGCGTAGTCACCCAGCCAGACCGCCCCGCCGGACGCAACCGGCAGATGCAGCAGTCGGCCATTAAACAGGTCGCGCTTCAGCACGAGATTCCGGTTTTCCAGCCGGAGAAAATCCGTCGGGAAGCGGCCATTGCCGAGCTGAAACAATGGTCACCGGATGTGTATGTCGTGGCCGCTTTCGGGCAAATTCTGCCGCAATCCGTGCTGGATATTCCGCCGCACGGTTCACTCAATATTCACGCCTCGCTGCTGCCCCGCTGGCGGGGTGCCGCGCCGATTCAGGCCGTCATCCGCGCTGGTGATGCCGAAAGCGGCATTACCATCATGAAGATGGACGCGGG
>JBBSQD010000377.1:0-4918 GCA_038258185.1 Aggregatilineales bacterium
GCCAGTTGAATTTGCCATAGACTGAGTGTGTCAATGGTTTGCAGATGACCGAGCATGGCCCCCAATGACCAGCCATGATACCGTGGGGTGTACCATTCGCTTTCCGGTACGATCTCGCGCATGGCGATGACTTCCTGGCGCACAGCACGCATATCGATCAGCAGGGCTTCACGATCTTCCTGCGTATCTAAATAACGATGAGTCTGATTAATATTCCCAGCCATTTTTACCAAAAATCCTTTTTAGTTTGTACCATGATAGTACGATTTTCAGGGGGCTTCGTCAACATCTGCCCACGGAGGCTGAAATTGATGTGCGAACAAACGTGTCATCACCTTGCAGCCTTGCTCTCAGAGCGTACAATAGGGGAAAACCGGAAATTCTTTTGATACCGGGCCATTGACTGGAGATTTACCATCATGGCTGACAGCCTTTTTGATAACCGTTACCGTTACGATTATATCTATCCACGTGGGCGCTCTGGTGAGACGCTGCGTGCTGTGGATACCCAGGCCAATGACCGCCCGGTAGTTATCAAACGTCCTGCCCCCAATGATGCCCCACCGATTCGCGCTGGGCAGGAAGTCAGTATTCTTAACGAACGCAAAGCCCTCACGCGGCTGGCAGGTCATCCCGTGCTGACCGAGCTGCTGGGGACAGGTCAGTTTTCTGTGGGCGGGATGCCGCACCAGTATATTGTCATGGAGCGCGGTCAGGGGCAGATCGTCGCCGAACTGGTGATGGAACTGGCCGCACGTGGCGAGCGTTTGCCAGAACTGGAAATGCTGGTGATTATTGATCGCCTGCTCGACCTGTTACAAACCGCCCATCAGCATGATATTGTCTACAATGATGTCGATGCCAAGCACCTCTTCTGGGATCGTGAGCATTACCGGCTGAAGCTCATCGACTGGGGCAACGCGGTTTTTCTGGAAGGCGATGAAATTACACCGCAGGGTGTCAGCCGCCAGAATGATGTTACCCAGGTGGGCGAAGTATTACACATGATCTTGACCGGTGGCAGCCGGATTGAAGTGCCGCGCAACGCCACCGATGATTTTCGGGTCGATTTTGGTGAGGATACCGAGCGTATCCACAGCCGCTTGCAGGCCATTATCAGCCGCGCAGTCCATCCCAATCTGCGCATTCGCTACCCATCCATCGCTGAACTGCGCCGTGATCTGACCGATTATCGCGCACCAATCATGCGTGAACGGGACACGATTCTGGGACGTGTGACCGAACGGCTGCGGCGTGAACGCAGCCGCGATGAGTTGCAGGGTCTGCTGGATATGCTGCAACCGGCGCTGACGATGGACCCCGGTTATCAGCCTGCGCGTGAACTGGAAGCGGAAATTTTCAGCCGTTTGCAGGATCTGGAAATCGCCGGGGATATTGACGCGGTACGCATTTATATGGAAAGCGGCAACTGGTCACGTGCGACCAATCTGCTGGAAGAACTGCGTCCGCGCTCACGCGGGGCAGCAGCCATGCTCATTAATCTGCTGCTGGATTTTGCCCGCACCCTGCTGGAAAGTGACATGCGGCCTGTTCCGCAGCCGGTTATGGACAGCATCGCGTTGATTTTCGATCAGCACCCGGAACGTGCCGCCCAGGCGCTGGTGGTGGCCGGGGGTGACGATCACCCGACACGGGCGCTCTTATGGCTGCTGGCGGAGCGCATCTCGTCGCATGTGCCGGAAATCCTGCTGCTGCGCCCCAATCTGTACCGCCTTGACCGCGCGCTGGAACATCTGGAAGGCGAAGGCGTTCCTGTCACCGAACCGCGAGCCGTACTGGCCGAAATTAACGTCCGGCTCAATGCCATGCCCAGCTCAAACATGGTCAGCCTGGACGAGCTGCGCGATACCTATCGGGCAGTTGTGGATGGCCTGACCGCATTAAACACGCTTTTAGGCGCGGTCAATACCTCACGCAATCTGCCGAATCGCCGCCTGCCGTTCACCTCATTAGAGCGGGCGCTCACCGCCGCAATGGCACTGGCCGATAACATGCACGTCATCGGCAAACAGGCCACCTCCAGCCCACGTGATGCGCTGGAAGCGCTCGACATCAGCCAATTGATTGACCCCAATAATGGCTCGTGGGAATTGGTGGAACGCTTACTGAACAGCCTGTATGAACTGCTTGGCACCTATCAGACCTATGTCCCTGCCGCCGATGGCTCCGACCTTGAGGGCTGGTTGAAAGCGACGCAGGACGATCTGGCGCCGTTTGTCGAGCGCTTGTTTGATGAATTTCTGGTGGGCATGGTCAATGGCCTCAAGATTGCCGAGAAAGCCTGGGCGGATTACGCCAACACACTGATTCAGGGTAATCGCGGCGCGGCGGTGAATGCACTGACACAGGCGACTGAAGCAGTCGGCACCATCAGCCCGACGCTGGCTGGCTGGTTTAATCAACTGCGCTCGGTTATCAGCAACGCACAGTATATCGAACGACATGCGCTGTATGGTGGACTCGGTCGCGCACTGGCCGATGGCTGGGAAGCCTTTGATCGGGGTCGGCTGGCCGATGCCGAGCAGTTGGGCAAACGCGCCTACGAAATCGCCCGGACTGATCCGCAGCGTTTCACCGCGCAGCGCCTCCAAAAACTGGCGGAAATCACCCGTAACTGGGTGGAGCGCAACGGCATTAATGCGCCTAACACCAGCAAAGCGACACTGGTTTCGGTCGAGCGCCTGTTCACGGTGAACGAAGATGAAATCCGCCAGAACTTCGCCCAGCAGATGCCCAGCAAAGAGACCTATCTCAAGGCGATGAGCAAAGGGCTAGTCGAACTGTACACCCGTAGCAGCACCGCCGCTGTCCGTATTCTGTTTATGAATTACGTGCTGTTGGGTGCGCTGGATGCCCATGAAGCCGAACTGGAAGACGCGAATTTCTGGTATGAAGCAGCGGTCAAAACGCTGGAAAACTTCGGCGCACGGCATGTCGCCGCCCGCACACTGGGCGAATTTATCAGCCGCCGCCGCGATGTTCTGGAAGGGGCGCAACTGCTCAATCAGGTCAATGGTTCGCAGGCGCTGCTGACGCTGGACGACACCATCAAACAGTTGGAAGCCAATCCGCAGGCACGCACTCTGGCAGCAGGTGTTCACAGCCTGCGCGAGTTGCAGGCGGCCTTGCGCGACTGGTCGGACGGTGAATTTCGCCCCGGCGGCATCAAGCTGGAAAATGCCATCAATGGCACCAGCGAGGTTGAGCAGGCCGCCAATATCAGCCTGACTCCCTATCGCACCTGGCTGGTTGATCTTCAGGCCAGCGCGGCAGAACTCCACACGCTGGCACGGCAAATGCGTCAGGTCATTGAAGCCAAGCCGGATCAGCCCGATCCGCGTTTGCTGGACGTGCATCGTCGTCAGTATGCGCTGACGCGTCAGTTATTCGGGGAGGATTACGCCACGACTTTACGTCAATGGCTGGAGACGTATGAGGCTTTTCTGGCGGTGTATACCGATGACAATATGCGCCGCAGTGCCCGTCTCACCCGCTTTAACGAATTATTCCGGGCGATGTTTATCGACCGTCACCCGGCTTATCCGCTGTACCGCCACTGGTACGATCTGACCGAGCAGGCACCAGAATTCCCGGCACCACCCACCGATGAGCCGACACCGCGCATTGCTGAGGACGAGCCGATTTCAGAAGCGGATTATCGTGGGTCACGTTATGCGGATGAAGATGTGGCCGAGGCCGATGCGCCGCAGGGTCGACGTGGTGGAATCCCGCGTTTCGTCTTATTCGGCGGATTAGGGTTGCTCGTGATTCTGATTTTGGCCGCGCTGGCATTGAGCAAGTCGGCAGGCGATGACACTAATGGTCCCGGTTTAGCGCTGACCATCACCGACACGCCGACGATTGATCTGACCGCGGTCAGCCAAACCGAGCAGGCCGGACTGCAAACCGTCGAGGCCGGCGGCAGCGATCCGCAGACGACCAATGTGGCTGCGGCAGGTGGGGATTTCGCCACACCGAGTCCGCTGCCGGTTGAGCCCACAGCGACTCCCGATCTGGCGATCACCCAGGCCACCGCCACTCCCAGTGAGTCACCGACACAAACACTGACCAGCACTGCGACTATCACGCCAACACCGACCAATACAGCTACCCCGACTGCAACATCCACCCCAACGCTGCCGCCGCAGGGTATTCAGGGGTCGCAGGATATGTTTACCCTGTTTGACCGGGTGGACGAGGCCACTTATCCGTGGAGCGCGGAACAGTTTTCAGTCGGCACCGATGGCAATTTCTGGCGGCTTGGGATCGGCGCGGAAACGCCCGGTGACACCATTTTCCTGAGCCTGCCAGCGGAATTTCTGGAAACGTATTACGGCAATAATGCCGCCAGTCGCATCAGCCGCGTCGAGGCGACTCTGACGCTGCAATCGTATAATCCGCCGCTGCTGCTGGACAATGAGGTGTATTTCGGCATTCTGCTGCAGGACGCAGCCAATCCAGCCAACAGCGCCGGGGCACAGATCAGTCTGGTGCAGGCCGGGGTGATTAACCTGGCCCAGCACACCGGCGATACCACACGCACGGTTAGCCAGCGGGCAGTCGGCGCGGTCACAGCGCGGCTGCGGCTCGACCGGGACGCGACCACCGGCAATGTCACCGTATATTTCAACAATGAGCAGATCGGCCAGCCGCTGACCCTGGTGGCGGGCAACGCAGCAGTCCTGCCCGTATTGTTCGTCAAGGATGGCGGCGTGATTATCAATGTCACGGATTGGTCGGTTTCGCTGCGTTAGATTAAGTATCTATCCGTAAAATGCTAAATTAAACAAAATATGGGTGCAAGCAAATTGAATAAAAGCTTTCCAATTTTCAAATTTCTTGCACCAGCGAACGCGAATACTGCGTCGTTTTGTGAGCCAGCCCAATGTGCGCTCCA
>JBBSQD010000378.1:0-4893 GCA_038258185.1 Aggregatilineales bacterium
CAGCGGCGTCGGTGGCGTGTCATAAGCCACCAGCAGCACATGGCGCATCGTCCGCCGGAAGCGAAACGGTTCACCCACTGGCCCCAATACCTGAATTTCATGCCCCGGCTCATAGTGAATGTGACCGGGACGTTCGATAATCAGTTTATTCAACGCAAAATCGACCGGCCACCACTGTTCCCGCAGATACGGGTCCCACACCTGATTATTCAGGCGCACCAGAATCGATTGGCCGGGACTCATCTCGGTCAGTGGCGCTTTAATCGACAGCTCGACATGTTGAAATTTTGCGTTAATGCGGCGCACCCGTTCGATGATCGCCAGTGATTCATGCATAATTACCCTCAAACAGCGCTTATTCCGGTAAAACTTTAGAGCAGGTTATGCACTTTGAGAGCATAAAAGTATCTAACTCTTTCCCGCTACCCCTGCATAGAGTCCCTCAACATGAGGTGAGGGACTTCAAAATCTTGCTCCCCTCGCCCCGCGAAGCGGTGGGAGAGGGGCCGGGGGTGAGGGCAAAGTGCATCACCTCATCTATCTACTGCGTTATAGTTTAATGAAAAAGCTGGCACTTGCAATTTGAATTCTGCTATAATCAATTAAACGAACATTCAATTAATTAAAAAGAGGCGAATATGGTGGACTCAATCGAAGAAAAAATACGAGCGGGTTTCGATTATTACAAACTTGAAAATTTTATGAGCGACCCGCAGCGTGCCGTGCGTGATCGCGTGCGCAACTATGTGCAGAATACCGTTATGCCCAATATCAACCCCTTCTGGGATCGTGCCGAATTCCCGCGTGAGATCGCGATGGGCATGAAAGACCTGGGCATCATCGGTGGTATGATTCGCGGTTTTGAAAGTGCTGGCCTTGACCCGCTGGAAATGGGTCTGGTGATGTTCGAGCTGGCGAAGGGTGATGGTTCTGTCGGCACCTTCTACGGTGTGCATTCGGGGTTAGCGATGGGGTCGATTGGCCTGCTGGGTTCCAACGAACAGCGCGAACGCTGGCTACCCGCCATGTCCCGCATGGAGAAAATCGGCGCATTCGCCCTGACCGAGCCGGAACGTGGCTCTGATGCGGTCAGTGTCGAAACCACGGCCATCCTGGATGGTGATCATTATGTGCTGAACGGTGCCAAACGCTGGATCGGTAATGCTTCGATTGCCGACATCCTCATCATCTGGGGACGTGACGAAAAAGGCGATTTCGGCGGCTTCGTCATTGAAGATCCGTCTGAGGTCGAAGGGCTGACCATCACCGATATCACCGGCAAAATCGGCAAACGCGCCCTGCTCAATGCCGATATCAAAATGGAAAATGTACGTGTCCCAGCGGCCAATCGTCTCGCCAAGCCGCGTTCCTTCCGCGATACCGGTAAGGTGCTGGCGATGGGACGTTATGGCGTGGCATGGGAAGCAGCCGGTGTGGCGACAGGTGCGTTTGAGCTGGCGCTGCAATACGCTGTTGAGCGTGAGCAGTTCGGCAAGCCGATTGCCAGCTTCCAGCTGATCCAGCAGAAACTGGTCGAAATGGCGACGGAAGTCACGCAGATGCAATTGCTGTGCTTCCAACTGGCGCAGTTAATCGCCACCGATCAGATGACCGAGGGCATTGTGTCGATGGCTAAATACAACAACGCCCGTAAAGCGCGGCAGGTCACCTTACTGGCGCGGGAGACTCTGGGCGGTAACGGTATCCTCATCGAGAATCACATCGCCCGTCTGATGACCGATGCCGACGTGATCTACACCTACGAAGGCACCAATGAGATCAATCTGCTGCTGGTTGGGCGTGATCTCACTGGCATTAACGCCATCGTCTAAAACTCGATTTATTTAGTACGGACACGGGATCCCGTGTCCGTACATTAATTTTACGGCGCGGTCGTCATCGGTGGCTGTGCAGTCTGCGTCTGGAAAACCGACTGCTGCGTCTCGCGGAAGCGTGCCGTCGCATCTGCTGTGCCGCTGACCGGCGTTGATCTGCCACCCGGTGAGCCATCATCGGGATTGGTGCCGGGTAAAGGCTGATTCGGTTCCAGCGTGGGCAGCACCGGCAAAGGCAGCGGAGTCCATGTCCATGTCGGTGTGATACTCGGCGTCAAGGTCGCTGTCGGCGTGACCGTTATGGTAGGTGTACGGGTTGCTGTCTCTGGTACGCGCGGTGATGGCGTGAGCGTCTCGGTGGGTCGCGGCGTGGCTGATTCTTCAACTGCACCGCCAGCCAGCGCCGTTAACGTCGGTGAAGGTGTCATGGTGAGCGAAGGCGTGACCGTGGCTGTGGGTGTAACAACTGTCTCCGCTGGAATAACGGTCGGTGCCTGCAACTGACCATCGGCATTCACACGCGCATCAGTCAGCCCCACCACCTGATTATAAACCCCGATAATGGCATCCGGCGCAGTAATCGCGGCCAGTTCATCACGGGCTTGCCCCAGATAAAGCACCACCTGCGGCGTAGTCGAGTCGTCCGCCAACGCAATCGATTGCGCCATCGCGTGATACAGTTCGATCAGCGCCTCATCGGTCAATTCACCTTGCTGCGCCAGTTGTTCGACTTCATCTAAACGTGTTTCTGCCAGCCGCAGCCATAAATCATCCAGCTCACCGGTTAAGGGTGACAGCAGCAGGATAATCGCTTCCCACATGCGTTTAACGCCGTACAGTGTATCCCCCGGCACGGTATTGGCCGATGCCGCGACAGTGCCGCCCCCCGCGCCCAGCAGACATAAAATCACAACAGCGATCATCGCCGCCAGTTTCCCCAGTGGCATGAACTGACCCCGCACCACGCGCGGCGAAAACTGCGCCTGAGCTTGCAGCAGCAGGCGCTTTTCCAGCGCATCCATACTGGCCTGCGGCATTTCCGGCGATTTGAGGCGGACGGCCAACAGGCCGATTTCCAGCGCTGGTTTCAGATCAGCCGCATACTGCGGATACTGCTCCAGGCAACCGGCAATCGTCTGCTCCCCGCGCATAATCTCCACAAGGCAGTGATCTAAAATGGCTTCAATTTCGGGGTTGGAGTACGGTTCGTTCAAGACATCCCCGTGAGAATAGACTCAATATCAAAACCCGAGCGTTCTAAACGACTGGCTAAGGCGCGTAAGGCTCGGAATTGCAAGGCTTTAATGGCGTTGGGCTGTTTGCCCATAATTTCGGCAACCGCTTCAATGCGGTAGCCCTCGATAAAACGCAGGATAATCACCTGCTGCTGATCTTCTGTCAGGTCAGCAATCGCCCGATTCAGGGTTTTGGCGGCCTGCCGACGCAGCATGTCCGTGTCCAGGTCAGTTTCGACCGCAATCGGCTCGTTGTCCACGTCGCTTTCAGTCGGGCGGCGGTTGGTGCGCCGGTAATGGTCAATCACCCGCGCATGAGCGATGCGATACAACCAGGCGATAAACGGCTTGCCCTGGTCACGATACTTCGCCAGTCCTTCCAGCGCTTTCGTGAATACATCCCCGGTGATATCCTCAGCCAGTGCCGGATCACTGACCCGGTGCATGACATAGCGAAAAATAACCTGGACGTGTTCCCGATACAATTGGGCAAAGGCTTCGCCATCACCGCGCTGGGCCTGTGCTAACAGACGCTTTTCGTCAGCACGTTCCACGGGCGAAGCTCCGTCTGCATAAGAACCTATCCGTAAAATAGAATTTATTGTAGGGACACGGCATGCCGTGTCCGTACCATGTGAATTTACGGATAGATACTAAGTGCTTCATAAAGAATACCGACATAATCATTAAAAGGTTACGGGTCAACACTTCCCCGACCTCCCAGGCTCCTCACACTCACTGACTTCGATTCTACCTTATCGTGATTTTTCGCCCACCCTGCATTGACGATTGGCTAGGAATTCTTAACAGCACTTTGCGTCCCTGCCGACCTTCTGTATAATCGCTGCTGCGGTGGCACATGTCACAGCACTCGTATCCACAGATAGAACTAACGAATAGGCAGTTACGCAGTGAGCAACCAGCGCGACCCCAAACCCCTCCCTTCCACACTGTACACCGAGGAATATTTCCGCACCGCGTGTGAAGGTTATGACGAATTTAACGCCAGCGAAGGCGAGCATCTCTCGCGACGGCTGAGCGCGGCCTTTGAACTGGCGGAGATCACACCCGGCATGCTTATCCTGGATGTGGGTTGTGGCCGGGGTGAGATTCTGCGCCACTGCGCGCAACTCGGCGCGACCGCTTACGGCATTGATTATGCCGAAGTCGCCGTCAATATGTCGCAGAAAGTTATCGAACCGCTGGATGGCATCACCCCCGGCAAGACCGGCGTCAGTCAGGCGGATGCCAAAACACTCCCGTTTGCCACGGCCAGCTTTGACCGTGTGCTGATGTTCGACGTGGTGGAGCATCTGCACCCGTGGGAGCTGCATAAGGCCATGCTGGAAGTTCGCCGTGTGCTGAAGCCTGATGGCCGCTTTATCATCCACACCGCGCCCAATATCTGGTATGACCGTTACGCTTATCCGGTTGTCCGCGCCTTCCGCACGGCCACAGGACAAGGCGAGAAATATCCCAAAGACCCGCGCCAATTCGGCGTAGCCGTCAACGAACACGTCCATGTCAATGAGCAATCGCTGTGGAGCATGCAGCAGGCGCTTAAATCCGCCGGTTTCAGCGGCAAAGTCTGGCTGGACAGCCCCCCCCAGAATCGTACCGAAAACAAAGTCATGGCGACTCTGCGTCATCTCGCCTTTGAGGTGCCACCCTTCCGCTGGTTTTTCGAGCGTGAAGTCTTCGCGGTTGCCGCCAAAGCCAGCAAGTCCTCCGAATAGTAGGGACACGGCATGCCGTGTCCCATAGGTGTCAAGATAAGGGAAACTCCAACTCCAGTAATTGAAAATGACGGGGGTTAGATTGCG
>JBBSQD010000379.1:0-4876 GCA_038258185.1 Aggregatilineales bacterium
AAGTTCAGCGTTTCGCACAGGAGGTCGAAGCATTGCGTATGATCGGAATAGCTGGTATGGGCTGGTGTATCCGCCAGCAGTCCGCGTGACTCATCCCAGAAGGCATGGAGTCCAGCCGTGGTCAGATCGCTTTGCCAGTGACGCAGACGGGCGGCGAGTTCCGGTTCGCCCAGTTTTTCCTCCAGGTCAGCGGCCAGTGTCAGCGTATAAATCAACTGCCAGTGGAGTACTCCGCTGTAGCCCGAAACCGCATCCGGCGGATTTCCCGCTTCCCATTCCGGCACCCAGTCCAGCGTATTCCAGCCGGGCAGAGGGCATAACAGGCCATCTTCGGGGTCGATATAGCGCCGGAAAGCCTCCAGCGTGGCGCGGACACCGGGCATAATCTGCCGGATAAAAGCACGATCATCGCGCCAGTGGGCATATTCGTAGACCATGCCCACCCACCACAGACAGAACGGCCCGATAATCTGCGTGACGCGGCAGGGATAGCGTGCCTGCGTCAGGCCGTTGGGCAGATGCGAGGCGTCATACAGCGCCAGTGCCTTGCGTGGCAGACGATCATCGCCGGTCATCATATAGGTGATGAGGCACTCAATCCGCGTGTCCCCGGCGTACATCATTTCTTCGTAGTAGGGGCTGTCGAAATAGGTTTCATGTGCCGTAGCCTGCAAAGCGCGGACACACAGCGGAATCAGCGCGTTAAGCTGCTCGTCGCTGGATTCAAACTGACTGTGCATGTCTAGCGGGTAACGCGTTTCCTGGAAGTTCAGCCGGTTGATAATCAGTGTTTCGCCAGCGGTCTGCACGAGGATTTCAACATAACGTCCAGCATTCCACCACAGCGGCGTAAACTGCCGTTGATGGCCGCCATCCGGCAGAAAAACATCGCCAAAGCCGGTGAAATATTTACCCTCAACCGCATCACGGTTGCCTTTATCCAGCACCTGCTGGTTATAGTTGTGAGCTAGCGATTCCGCCCAATGGACGCGAATGGAACTCCCCGCGCCGCCGGAAACAGCGATTTCGCTGTAGGCGCAGTCGTAATTATTCAGGTCAATGATCAGGCGCTGACTGACATGGGGTGGAACGGTGACAATGTTCTGACCGTCCAGCAGCGCCTGCCATTCTTTCGCCTCATCTTCCAGATGTTCATCGGCACGGATGGCTATAGATTGTGTTTCCGCGCTATGCACGGCGGCGATGTGGCGCACGGTTGCGCTGGTGATGGGCTGATCGAGCATTGGCGGCAGCATGGCGGGTTTTAACACATGAATCTTGTAGTATTCCCAGTCGATAATCTGGCCGACTCCGTGCCCCAGAATTTTGACAGGTTGCCAGTTATCGCCTGCACCATTTTCGATTCCCCAGGGATAAATGCTGCCATCAATCTTTGTGGTATGGCCGCGCCAGTGGGCAAACCGCGTGGGGATAAAATCGTAACCGGGGATTTGTTTGGCTTCCCATCCGGCCAATCCGGTGCTGAGCGTATCTGTAAAGTCGCCTTCAGCCGCCAGCAGAAAGCCGGGCTGAACACTCATTTGTGCCATCGCGGCTTTTTCGCCCAGTGACCAGACACGTGCCACCAGCACATGATCGCCAGCGGTCAGCGACAGGTCGTAACTTTCGTAAAACCAGTTGTAAGGGTCACCGCGCTCCGGGCCACGTCCGATGCGTTCACCATCGACATACAGGATATAGCGCTCATCGGCGGTGACATGGAGGCGGATGGTAGCGGCTTCCGCTACCTGAAAACGCAGGCGGTAAGCCGTGACGAATGGCGGTGCGCCAGCATCCGCACAGGCGATCCAGCGGGCAGGCCACAGGCCGCGCTCCCGCCAGACGAGTAGATTGTTCAGGTCGATAAAAGGGTCGTGCTCTATAGGTATGCGCATGATCGCTTCATTTGTGTAAGGGCATTACTGCCAGACCAAGACATGCGTGTGAAGGCAAACAGCCCCGGTCAGCGCCGGGACTGTTTGCATAAGTTCGGCACGAATATGCTTAACCGCTGATGGCGGGCAGCACGACGTTTTCGTACCAGGGTGTAAACACGTTCGCATGGAAGTCTGGCGCGTTCTGCGCCCAGAAAGCATCATGCGCGGCATAGTACGCCTGCGCGCTGGCCTTGAACACGTCATCCGGGATACTGGATGAGAAACCAGCGGCCTGCTGATTCCAGGTGTCTTCGGCCTGCTTCATCGTGGCTTCAACATCGACATCGCCACTTTCAAAAGTGAGTGTTGACCAGCCATCATCAATGGCGGTGCTGCTGGGGCCGATATTCTGCTCTGACGGGAAGTACAGGGCTTCATTGGGCATGATCGGCACCGCAATGATCGCGGTCAGGTCATCCATTGTGCGCTGACCATAGGCCTCGGCAAAGTTACCGGGAACACCTTCATACTCATATTTGCCATCAATCGGGATGGGATAGTTAAAGACCGTTTGCAGATCACCGGTCGCTTCGTACTGACCAGCTTTCTGGATATCCCAACCCGGCCCGAGGAACATATAATCGACCGCACCGGCACCCGCATCCAGCACAGAGCCGTTGACATCCGGATTAAAGGCCACCCCGCCGACATAGGTCGTGTTCTGGATAAAGCCATTTAAGCCTTTGGGTTTACCGCGGAAGCCGATGACTTCCTCAAAGGGCCGGTCAAGCTGTCTGGCAACCAGGGCGATACCTTCACGCACAGAGCCACCGCCAAAACCGTTCAGGACGTTCTGCGCCGTGATGCCGATTGTGCCGTTGACAAACAACAGCGCGTAATCCTCATTGCCGCCCAGTGCGTTATCCACCAGTACCGCGCCATCATCATAGATCAGGGAACGGAAGCGACGGACAATCTCGAACCATTCGGGGTTGCTGGTCTGGTCGCGTGACCAGTTCCAGCCGGTATCGGGTGTGGGCAGTTTGGATAGCAGCGCAAAGCCTTCGCTGTTGAGCATGTCGCCAATGGCCCAACTGGGTGCGCCAAATCCATAGCGCCCATCCGCCTCTGAGGTCATCGCCCGGGCCATATTGAAGAAATCATTCCATGTCCAGTCGATAGGGGGTTCTGCGACTCCGGCGGCTTCCAGCAGATCACGCCGGTAGAAGAAGCCCTGATGACCGGAATCGATAGGATAGTTGTAGTACGATCCATCGACATTGGTCAGCGGCTCCCAGGCGGCGAGTGCGCCGGGGGTCAGTTTGTCTTTGAGGCCATATTTCTCGATAGCCGGGGCGACATCCGCCACCAGACCCTGAATGAAAGCATTGCGTGCGCCGATTGCGCCGCCCCCGCCGATGGTTTCGGCAAAGACAAAAGTGGGTGCCGTGCCACCCGCAATCAGCGGAATAATGGCTTGCTGATCCCAGATATTGGCTTCGATCAACTCAAAGCGAACATTGGGGTTTTCATCCATCCATGATTGCAAAGCGTTGTTATAGGCTTGCAGATCCGGCGAAGTGGCGATTTCTTCTTCTGTGCGTAAGGGGTTCAGCGGCCAGCCACTGGTGGTAATCAATACATCAGCGTCCTGGGCACGGGGCGCGGTTGAGTTGCCTCGCGCCAGTGCCGGTAAGCCCGCTGCTGCCAGTGCCAGTCCAGCGCTGCCGGCGCCTACGGATTTCAAAAACTCTCTACGGGAAAGGGATTGTTTGTTCATAAATATATTCTCCTAAAAACGCTTATCGTAGGGATTTGCGGTTTAATTTATGATGGTTTTTTATAGGCCCTCCTCAACAACTGCTGCAATCCAACGAGTCACCGACTCATTTAAGCGGTATCGCCGATGCTCAATGTCACCGGCAGCATGATTTCGCGTTCTACTTCCTGCCCCTCAATCATCGCCATCAGGACATTCACCGCAGTTTCGGCCACCGTTTTCCACGGTGCACGAATCGTCGTCAGACGGTCTGCGGGGGGGATGTCCATAGCGGCGCCATCAAAACCGACCAGCGCCAAGTCTTCCGGAATGCGAATTCCCAGTGTTTTACAATCCTCAATAAATCTATAAGCCTGAGAATCGACCCAGGAGACAACGGCAGTGGGGCGGTCTGTGGATGCAGAAGTCGTCAGCAAGGTGACTTCGTGGGGAGTGATGTAGCCATCAGGCGACTCTCTGGAGACAGTGACCTGAAGGCCGAGCGTCTGCGCTTCTGCAAGAAAGGCCTCACAGCGGCGAATGGTTGAGCTATGGATGAGATGATCTGCACGGTAGAGGATGCGACGGTGACCCTGCTCGGCGAGATAACGCGCCAGCAGTTGTGAGCCAGTGAAATCATCAACAGTTACAGATGGCAGATTGGGCGTTGGATTGGCTATGGCGACGATGGGCAGGTGCGAATTAAATAATTTATCCATCACCGGGCTGTGTGGGGTAGGCAGCAGCACCAATCCGTCAATTTTTCCTCCTGCCAGTGCAGCATAAATATCATCGACTGAACTGCGCTCAAAGCTACCGAAAATCAGCAAATCCTGCTGATGCTGACGACAGCTTACCTGCAGGCCATTCAGCACCGTGCCTGTAAACGGATCGTGCGCGTTAAGGCCTTCATAACCCGTGTAGTAGCCGATAATGTTGGTGCGGTTGCGACGCAAGGCTAAAGCCACGGCGCTGGGCGCATAACCCAGTTCGTTGGCGGCTTTTAGCACCCGCTGACGGGTCGCTTCGGAAACACGTGTGCCAGCATGAGCCGTCCCATTGAGGGCGACTGAAACTGTGACCCGGTTTACACCCGCTTTTTTAGCGACATCACTCATGGTTGGCTTGCGTTTTTTTTGCATATCACTTAAAGTTGAACTACACGTGTAGTTCAATAAGTACCGCATATTAATGTAAATGTCAATAATTTTGGATGCTGGTGAAAAATTTGTGCAATTGC
>JBBSQD010000380.1:0-4841 GCA_038258185.1 Aggregatilineales bacterium
ATTCGGTCTGGCCGCAGTTGACCGCCAAACCGCGCCGCTTGCCGCTGATTCTGCTGGCCTGTCTGCTGCTGGGGCTGGTCGGATTCGCGCAGTATCTCTATCTGCCATTACGGGCGCAGACGGGGGCGGCCTGGGTTTATGGTGAACCGGGGACGCTGGCTGGCCTGTGGGATCAGTTTATCGGCACAGAGGCGGGGCAGTATATCGGCGCTCCGGCGTCGCTGCTGGGCAATTTCCTGATGGTCAATGGTGTGCTGATTACCGACCTGACGCTGCCAGGACTGGTCATGGGCTTGTTTGGTCTGGCGCTGGCTGCGCGCACGCCGCGTCATCGTCATGCCGCTGTGACCCTGATTCTGAGCGCGTTGATGTCCTACGCGTTTCATGTACTGGTTTACAGTGATGTGCTGGTCGCGCTGATTTTGCCGGTCACGCTCAGTTGTGCGTTTGGCTGGTTGTTCCTGGGGGACTGGCTGCTGGTGAGCGCGGTGCGTCCGGTGGAAAGTGGGCTGTACTGGCGTTACAGCCGCGCCACGCTGATCGCGCTTCCGGCGCTGTTGGGACTACTGGCGCTGGTGCTGATTACAGCGAACAAGCCCTTTATCGACGGATTGACCCAGGACACGACCGGGCTGGAAACGATTGCACTGGCGCGGCAAGCTCCAGCCGATTCCACGCTGATGATCGCCTGGGGCAGTCGGCATTTCGCGGTGGGGCTGGCGAAGGATGTGCTGGACGAACTGCCGGGGATTCAACTGGTTGACCACAAAGCGGACTTCGCGGCGATTGAGCGCGACGGGCGTTTAATCACCCCGGCGTTTACCTTTTATGATCGCCCGCTGGATTGGTGGCAGGCGCAGTTTGACACGCCGATTTACCCGGATGTGGTCGCGCCGGAACTGATCGAAATCCATCGGGCAGACGCGGCGGATTTTGTCGATTCAGCCACTTATTGCGCCGAAAATCTGACTGAAGACGAAGATTGCAGCGGCATCGTGGCGGATACTGTACTGGATTGCCACGCGGATCAAATCTGGCTGGTGGCTGACTGGATTGCTCTGAGCCAGCCGCAACGTGATCTGAGCGTGTTTGTGCATCTGCTCGATTCGTCCGGCGCGATCATCGCACAGGCTGACCAATCCGCGCCGGTCTACGGTTTTTATCCGACGACACTATGGCAAAGTGGCGAAGTCGTCCGTGATATTTATGCCCTGCCGCATTTGCCGGAAGCCGCCAGCATCCGTTATGGCCTGTATTACCAAACGGCCAGCGGCGGTTTTGAGAACGTGCTAGAGTCGGAAGTCGAATTACACTGCGATGAGGGTTAGAGACTGTTATGAAATTGAAGATATCCAGAAAATTATTTACTCAAGCCCTCACCCTAAATCCCTCTCCCACAAGGGGCGAGGGACTTGAAAGCCACTTGACTGCATACCACCACGGCAGGATCAGAATTGAGGGGCGAAAGTTAAGGACTTTTTCTGTAGCCGGTTTTTTGATGCGTGTGGTGGGTGTTTTGGCGGCAGGGTTGATTTTAACGGCCTGCCAGCAGGATGAGGGTGTCTTGCCGACTTTGCTGGCGCCGGGTGGCGTACAGCCCAAGCAATTGGCGACGGTGGTGATCTCGCCGACACCGAATCAGGCCGAACAGCAGGCGACCCGCAGCGCGATTATCCCCACCACGCCTGAACCGACTCTGACCCTGGAACCCTCCCCGACAGTCTATGTCGGCATCTTCCTTGAAGGCAGCGTGATCTCCGATGACGACCTGCCCTTTGTTGACCCGACACGCGCCGTTTTCCAGCCGGACACCACGCCGATTGTCTCGCGCTGTCGGTTTGAGATTGCTGACAATGCGTTTGGCTCCGGCTGGCGCACAAATATTAATGCGGTGCGGGCGATTGGCTGTCCGGTGGAAGGCTTGCAGCAGTTCCGCGGAACCTTCCAGCCGTTTGAGCGCGGCGCCATGTATTACCAGGAAGATGGCGGCTTGTGGGCCATCACTACCGAAGGCGGCGCACGGGGTGATCGCTACTGGTCATTGCCTGCCGTGCCGCTGGTCATCACGGAGTTGCCCATCGCGCCGTCTGGCCTGCAACTGCCCGACGAAAATTTCATTGGTATGTGGCTGGGTGTCGAAGAAGTGCGCGACCGGCTCGGCTTTGCCCGTTTGAGCAGCCAACCCTCCAACCTGGCGCTGCAACGCTTTGAAAATGGCGCACTGCTATCTGATGGCAGCAGCGGCGTGGTGTATATTCTGCTGGGCAGCAACATGGCATTCGGACCATACAGTTAGCTGCTCACGCTGATTTATGAGTAAATGATGAGAACGACTGCGACCCTGTCATTTTGAGGGTGGCTGATTACGACGTTTTTATAGAAGCACAAAACAACTCGTAATTACCGATTAAGGAGAACAATCTCATGAAATACATGCTGCTGATGTACTTTAACGAATCCGATGCCCCGCAAACCCAGGCAGAACAACAGGCCGTCGCACAATCCTGGTACAGCTTTAGCCAGGAAGCCCAGTCTGCTGGCGTGCTGTTGGGCAATAATGGCCTCAGCCCGGTTGCGGATGCGACCACTGTGCGCGTCCGCGATGGCAAGACACTGACCACCGATGGCCCCTTCGCTGAAACTCATGAACAGTTGGGCGGTTATTATCTGCTGGACTGCAAAGACCTCGATGAAGCGCTGGGCTGGGCGGCGAAAATCCCCGCTGCGCTGTATGGCTCGATTGAAGTGCGCCCGCTGAATCAGTGGTCACAGAAATAGAGTCGGCAGGTTAGGGATGACCGCACCGCAACAGATCGAAAAGACTTTCCGCGAAGAACACGGACGCATTCTGGCCGCGTTGATCAGCCAGTTGGGTGATTTCACGCTGGCGGAAGATGCCTTGCAGGATGCCCTGGTGAATGCGCTGCTGCGCTGGGAAACCGATGGTATCCCCCGTAACCCCGGCGCATGGTTGATGACTGTCGCCAAACGGCGCGCCATTGACCGCTTGCGGCACACGCAGACTGTGGATTCGCATGCGGTCATCCTCGACGCGCTGGCTGTAGAGGACGAACCGGACATGGACGACTCGATTCCTGATGATCGCCTCAAACTGATGTTTACCTGTTGCCATCCGTCGCTGGCGTTGGAAGCGCAGGTCGCACTGACGCTGCACACGCTGGGTGGGTTATCGACCCAGGCGGTGGCGCGCGCTTTTCTGGTGCCGGTGGCGACCATGGCCCAACGGCTGGCACGGGCGCGCAAAAAAATCCGCAATGCGGGTATCCCGTATCGCATACCGCCCGATGATCTGCTGCCCGAACGGCTGGATAGTTTGCTGGCGGTTATTTATCTGATTTTTAACGAAGGCTATTGTGCCACCAGTGGCGACACGCTGACGCGCCATGAACTGTGCGCGGAGGCGATCCGCCTCAGTCGTGTGCTGGTCGCATTGATGCCGCAAAGTGCTGAGGCATGTGGCTTGCTGGCGCTGATGCTGCTGCACGATTCGCGCCGTGAGACACGTCTGAATGCAGCGGGTGAACTGGTTTTGCTGGACGAGCAGGATCGCACCCGCTGGGATCAGGCGAAAATCCGCGAGGGGATTGCCGTACTTGACGAGGCACTCACGCTGTATGATCCGGGGCCGTATCAGGTGCAGGCGGCCATCAGCGCGCTGCACGCTGAAGCCAAAACCGCGTCTGACACCGACTGGTTTCAGATCGCTGCGTTGTATCAATCGTTAGCGGTCATGATTCCGTCACGGGTGGTGGAGGTCAATCGCGCGGTGGCGGTGGCTATGGCGCACAGCCCGCAGGATGGACTGGCGCTGCTGAAGCGCATTGTGGATGCGGAAGATTATTATCCCTATCATGCCGCGCTGGCTGATTTACTGCGACGCTTAAATCAACCTCAAGCGGCTGCCGAGGCTTATGCCAAAGCGCTGGAACTGTGCAGCAATGGGGTCGAGGGTTATTACCTTCAGCGCCGATTAGATGAGATGCGCGCTCTGTCAGGTGATACATAGGCTTAAAATTCAAAGTCAAAATTCTGAAAAGTTTCTGGCACGATAGGCCAGATAGACAGGAGATATCATGTTAGGTGTGAAGAATTATACGCAGGACTATATTGATGAATGCCGCGCAAAAGTCAACGCACAATTGGATGCTTACCACCATCTGGTGGCTAGCGCCCAGGCCGGTGCTGCGGACGTGCAAAAAATTAACGGGGCCGCCGAAGCGTTTGAAGGACTTTTCCTGAATGGGCTGGTTCTGGAACTGGATTATCTGTTTGTTCACCGGCTGCGGGCGCTGGAAAATAAGGATGGCAATCCGCTGAATGAAGTGCGGATACTGTGCGAATCGCTGACTGAGAATGACGGTAAACTGGTGGCGAGTAAAACCATGAAGCTCAACCCGGCCAAATCCGTTCTGGGTTATGAAGTGGGCGATGCCATTCGCCTGAACACAGCCGATTTTGCGAAACTGGCTGAGGCGTTCTTCGGCGAAATTGAAAACCGGTATTTGCTGGTTGAAGCGTAAATATTTTGACACGGCCAGCTTAATTTCCCCAAAGCTGGCCTTTATCATCCTCTTTTCTGAAACTTCCCACATATTCCCCCTTTGACTCTCCACAATTGTATATAAACTTACGGTTATATAACTTGACAAGAATATACACTAGTGGTATATTTGTTCTATGGAACTTTTTGATGTCTTAGCCGATGCAACCCGTCGCCAAATTCTGGATTTGCTGCGTGTGCGCTCGCGTACGGTCAATGAGTTGACTGACCTTCTGGACATCAGCCAGCCGGGTGTGTCGAAGCATCTGCGGGTGCTGCG
>JBBSQD010000381.1:0-4833 GCA_038258185.1 Aggregatilineales bacterium
ACACACCCGTCACCGCAGCCCCGTCAACTTCATGGCCCATCTGGTTGCTGGGCTACTCGCTTACTGCTTTCAGCCCAAAAAGCCCTCTCTCGGCCTGGATAAAGCCCTCGCCCTTGCTTCTCTTATCCATAACTGAGGTTATATTAGGATTTAACTTTTCGGGTTATAATACCTACCAACTGGCAGGTAGGTATTATTGATGACGGAAAACACCGAAGCGCGTGAGCGGGTTTTGCAAGCAGCCGAGCGGTTATTTACGGCCAAAGGCTACGCCGCAGTCACCCTGCGGGATATCGCGGATGAGCTGGGCATCAAACACGCCTCGCTTTATTACCATGTGCCGGATGGTAAAGAAGCGCTGTTTGTCGAAGTGACCGAGCGCAGCCTCATGCATCATCGGGTCGGGTTATCCAGCGCGATCAACGCCCAGCATGATCTGGGTGCTCAGCTTCAGGCCGCGGCTGGCTGGATGCTGGCGCAACCTGCCCTGAATTTCACGCGCATGATGCAGACCGATATGCCTGCTCTCAGTGACGTGTCTGCCCACCGGTTACGCATTGCCGCCCGTGAAGCATTGGTCGAGCCGCTGCAAATCGTGCTGCGATCTGGTCTGCCAGCCCACCATACTGTCAATGTGGGCATTCTGGCCGGAGCCTTTCTTTCGATGATAGAGGGCATCCACAGCCTGCCCGATCATTATTCCGACCGTTCAAAACCCGAAATGGCAAACGTCCTTATCGAGATGTTTGTCACGGGACTTCGTTAGCTTAAGCACAAGGATTATTTTATGGCTACACTCGTCCAGGATAACTCGTCCGACAATGTAAGCAGCAACACCCCGCGCCGCGATATTCAAGCGCTGTGGGCAGGCGTGATCTTCAGCTTCGTTTTTACCGCCATTATCTGGGCATTAGGCGGTCAACTGGCCGATGTGCCGCATCTGCCGGATGCGGGTGCGGCCTGGTATTACTGGAAATTACCCGAAGCGACGTTTATGTCGCGCCTGACCTCGTGGGGATTTTATCTGGGGCACCAGTTCGCCATTTTCGGGCTGATCTGGTATGCGCAGAAATATGTCCGCAAATACAAGCCCGGCCTGCATCCGGTCAATGCTGTCGCGTTGGGCGTGAATGCCCTGTTTATCGTACTGCATCTGCTGCAAACGCATGTCTGGTATGACGGACTGGCGCAGGATACCTCGATTTTCAGCTCGCAGGGCGCGGTGATCGTCATGCTCATCTGGATTATGCTGATGGAGAATAACCGGCGTGGCGTGATCTTCGGCAAAAAGCTGCCGCTCAGCCAGCGCGTCATCCAGTTTGCGCGGAAGTATCACGGCTATTTCTTCTCATGGGCCATTATCTATACCTTCTGGTTTCACCCTATGGAAGCGACTTCGGGGCATCTGGTCGGCTTCTTCTACACCTTCCTGCTGATGATCCAGGGCAGTCTGTTCTTCACGCGCATTCACATCAACAAATGGTGGATGTTCGTGCAGGAGATCGTCGTGCTGGCACATGGGACACTGGTCGCTATTGTGCAGGGTAATAATATGTGGCCGATGTTCTTCTTTGGATTTGCCGGGGTCTTCATCATCACGCAGATGCACGGGCTGGGACTGAGCCGCGCGGTAAAGTGGTTGTTCCTGGCCGCTTATGCCATCGGCGCGTTGATTATCTACAGTGATCGGGGAGTCAATAAACTGTGGGAATTAGCTGCTATCCCGGCAATTGATTATATTGCGCTGGTCGTTCTGGCGGTCTTGATCTGGCTGGCTATGAAAGGCACAGATTTCGTGCGCAATCGCCTGTCTACCGGTAACGCTCAGGCCGCGTAAATCTGGAAACAAATCAAAGGGGCGCATCATGATGCGCCCCTTTGTGTCAAAGTCTAATCCTTGCCGCTGTACCAGAATCCGCGCAGCCAGTAATGATCCTGCATTTTTTCGAGTGTTTCCGCGCTCAGTTCAGGCAGGTCACTGACACTAGCATTCGCTTCTGCCTGGAATACATTGCGGATACCCGGAATCACGGTACTGACAGCCGGATGTGAAATGGCGAATTTCAAAGCCAGTTGTGGCATAGTCAGACCAGTATCTGCGAAATCGGCCTTCATCTTGTCCACTCGTTTGACCGCCCGTTCCAGCCGGTCACCCGCAAAATAATTATTGCGGAAATCATCCTCGGCAAATGTGCTGTCCGCGTTGTATTTTCCGGTCAGCACACCTTCGTCAAAGGCCACACGGACGATAATGCCCACGCCATATTCCTGCGCCGCAGGCAGCAGTTCCGCCGCTGGTTCCTGCTCGAAGATGTTATAAATCACCTGCACCGCATCGACATAACCCTGACGCATCAGGTCGATCACACTGTTCTGATCATGCTCCGGGGTCGAAACACCGATATGCCGGATTTTGCCCTCGCTCTGAAGCTGCTTGAGAATATCAAATGCCCGTGGCGCTTTGTTCCAGGCACGTGTCCACGTATGCAGTTGCAGCAGATCAATCTGATCCGTTTGCAGATTACGCAGCCGTTCTTCCACGCTTTCCCGCAGATACTTTTCCGGGTAACGTTCATCAACATCACAGTATGGGCTGGGCGGCCATTTGCCAGAAACTGGCGGCGTCTTGGTCGCCACATAGACATCTTCGCTGCGGCCTTTTAAGACTTCACCGATAATGCGCTCACTTTTGCCGCCACCATATCCGGCAGCCGTGTCGATAAAGTTGATGCCCAGGTCAAGCGCACGGTGCAGTGCCGCCAGCGAATCCTCTTCGCTCTGTGGCCCCCAGCTACCACCAATCGCCCACGCGCCAAAACCGATCTCCGAAACTTTGGCGCCAGTTTTTCCAAATTCACGATATTGCATAACAATATTCTCCTCAAAAATTTATAGCCAAAATATTCGCTGCTTACTGCGGTTCGATCACACCACGCAGCACACCCTGATTCGCTGCCAATTGCGAACGGGCATTCGCTGCATCAACCCCCAGCAGTGCCATGACAATCGCGGTTTTGACTTCGTTACCGGACTGTTCCAGCAAAGCAGCCGCTTCTTCTTCGCTGATGCCAGTCACTTCACGGATGATGCGCCGCGCCCGTTCGGCCAGTTTCTGATTGCTCACCCGCACATCAACCATCAGGTTGCCATAAACTTTGCCCAGCCGAATCATGCTGGCGGTGCTGATCATATTCAGTATGAGCTTTTGCGCGGTGCCTGCTTTCAGCCGTGTGGAACCTGTCACCACTTCCGGCCCCACCAGCGCCGCGATTTTGATTTCGGCAGCGTCCAGTACTGCGGCGGGTGAATTACAGGCAATGCCCACCGTACCCGCGCCGATTTCCTGCGCGGTTTCCAGAGCGCTGACCACATACGGCGTGCGACCACTGGCCGCAATCCCGACAATCACATCCTGCGCGGTCGGGTTCAGCGCCAGCAAATCCGCCCTGCCCTGCTCACGGCTGTCTTCCGCGCCTTCCACCGAATGGATAATTGCCCCTTCACCACCCGCGATAATCCCCTGTACCAGTTCCGGCGGCGTGCTGAAGGTCGGCACACATTCGACCGCATCCAGAATGCCCAACCGTCCGCTGGTGCCTGCCCCCATATAAATCAAGCGTCCGCCGTTGCGCAACCGCTCGACAATCATTTCGACCGCCTGCGCGATGGCGGGTAAAGCCTGTGCGACTGCCGTCGGGACAGTGGCGTCTTCGGCGTTCATCAACTGCAAAATCTCCAGCGTCGACAGGCGGTCAATATCCATTGTTTGCGGATTACGTTCTTCAGTCAGCATGGGGAAACCTTTAGTGGAGTAAAAGAAGTTCTGAGTACTGAGTGTTAGCAGGCCGCTAGAAGGCCGCGTCTATGACAAATCACAAATGAATTGTAGGGGCGGGATTATTCCCGCCCTTTGTTGCCAGGTGATTTTAAGGAACGATATTGTGTGTTATCCGCCCCTAAATCTATATCACAATCCCTAGCCAGTCGTTTTCATCCCCGCGGCAATACCGTTGATAGTTGTCAGCACCGCATCCAGCAAACGTTCATATTCGGGTGTGTCCGCCTGCTGCTGACGCAATTTGCGCAGCAAATCGACCTGAATAAAATTCAGCGGGTCAACATACGGGTTACGCCGCTCAATCGACAGCTTAAGTACCGGTGTGTTATCCAGCAGTTCCGCCTGCCCGATAATCCGACACAGATAGTCATAGGTGCGTTCATGCTCGGCTTTGATCTCGCCAAAAATCTGCGCACTCAAAGCGTCATCTTCCACCAGTGCCGCATAAATCGCCGCGATGCCCATATCGGCCTTCGCTACATCCAACTGCAAGTTCTCAATCAGCGCCTTAAAAAACGGCCATTCCTGATACATCTCTTGCAGCACATTGATTCCGTCAGGGTCAGATTCGCAGTAGGTCGTCAGTGCTGACCCTACCCCAAACCAACTGGGGATAATGGCGCGGCTTTGCATCCACGAAAACACCCATGGAATCGCACGGATCGACTCGAAGCCACCTTTTTTGCTGCGCTTGGCTGGCCGTGAGCTGATCGGCAGTCGTGCCAGTTCAGTGATCGGCGTCGCCTGATTCCAGTAATCAAGGAAACCCTCTGTTTCATAAACCAGCAGCCGATAGGCTTTACGTCCCTCTTCGGAGAGCATCGTCATCGCGTCTGACCATGTGGGGCGCACTTCGACTTCGCTCTTGATGCCCAACGCCAGCATACTGGCATGCAGCACCTGTTCCAGATGCCGCCGGGCAATATGCGGATTGCCATAACGATAAGCAATCACTTCACCCTGCTCGGTGATCTTAATACCACCCTTCAGCGACT
>JBBSQD010000382.1:0-4813 GCA_038258185.1 Aggregatilineales bacterium
ACAGGAAACCCGTGGCAGCATGATTATCGACATCGGTGGTGGCACAACCGAAGTCGCGCTGTTTTCATTGGGCGGTATTGTCATCAGTCGTTCGATTCGTGTGGCGGGTGATGAGATGGACGAGGATATTGTCCAGTATATGCGTACCAAGCATAATCTGTTGATCGGTGAGCCGACTGCCGAAAAAGTCAAAATTGAAATTGGTTCGGCCTTCGCGCTGTCACAGGAACGCGTGATTAATGTCAAAGGTCGCAATCTGGTGACCGGGCTACCGTCATCGGTGGAGGTGAGTTCGATTGAGATCCGCGAGGCGATTTCCGGCTCGGTGGATATTCTCATTGATACGGTGAAAGATGCACTGGATGATACCCCGCCGGAACTGATCGCTGACCTGATGGAAAGCGGAATCTGTATGGCCGGTGGTGGCAGCCAGTTGAAGGGCTTGCCAGAGCGCATGGCCGAAGAAGTCAATATCCGCGTGTGGCTGGCCGAAGATGCCATGACCTGCGTGGCGCGGGGTGCGGGGCGTGTGCTGGAAGATTACACCAATCTGCGCCGTTTGCTGGTCGGGCTGGAACGTGGCAGCACTTCGCATTAAATATCTGCAAAAACTTAAACCAAATTCAAACGCCCATCAGTTAAAGATGGGCGTTTGGCTTTACAACTGATTTATTCTAGCGATTCGTTCATGCGCCGCAGACGATCCGCCAGCGTACGCATGACCATCAGCGCAAAAGTCGGCGTTTCATGGACAAGGAACATAAAGCGATCTTCTTTGACTGGCACGAGCACGCTGTCGGTTACTGCGCGAGCGGTGGCGCTGCGCTCACTGTCATCAACCAGCCCCATCTCACCCAGAATATCCCCAGTGCCGACATTTTCTAAATGTTTACCGTTGTAGCTGATTTCGACCTCGCCTTCGCGGATCACATACAGGGTGCCGTCACTGGCATCACCCTCCGCAAAAATCGTATCCCCGGCCTTAAACTCAACGATTTCTTTGGCGTGCTTAAAATAATCGATTTTGGTGGTGCTCATCAACTTCTCTCCTGATGTCAGATCAATGGTGCGAACACTACAAGAATGCGGGTCAGACGGGGGCTTTGTCAACGGACTTAATCGACGCTTAATCCGAATTTCACACTCAACGTTGTTTGTTTAAATCCTCTTAAAGTCGTAGCTGAAAAACCCCTCATTTCAGTCTCTTTACGGAGAAATTCGCAGTTGCTGGATGGACTTGTTAAGAAAAGCGCGGCTGAGCGCGTCTATGATGAAGACAAATCACGCTAATCTTGCCTGTTAAACGGCGGGCATGGCGAAGCACATTAAAGAGGGCTGTAAAAGATGGCAGTAACTACCACATCGACTGTGAACACTGCGGAGATGATCCACCCGGCAGCACGACCGGGACACGTGCATTACACCGTTGCTGACCTGGATCGTCAGGTCGCTTTCTACCGCGACATACTCGGATTTCAGGAACACTGGCGCAACGGCGATTCAGCAGGCTTGGGGGCTGGGCAGGCTGATCTGCTGCGTTTGACTCAGCAGGCAGATGCCCAACGTGCGCGCGGTACGACCGGTTTGTATCACACGGCGTTTCTGGTGCCAACCCGTTGGGAGTTAGCGCACCTTCTGCGGCAGATTGCCGAGACTCGCACCCGTATCCAGGGTATGAGCAACCACGGCACCCACCACGCGATTTATCTGCCGGATGCGGAAGGCAATGGCATTGAGCTGGCATGGGATTTACCAAAAGCGAAATGGCCGAAGACAGGCGAAGAAATGATGAGTGCCAATCGCGGCATATCCGCGGAAGAGATTTTCAGCGGCATACAGGATAGTAACGCACAGTGGACAGGGCTGGCAGCTGAGACGACAGTCGGACATGTGCATCTGCATGTTTCGAACCTGGGGCCAACTGATCATTTCTATCGCGAAGTGCTGGGCTTTAATGTGCCGTTCGTGTTACCCGGTGACACCGCGATTTTTTACGCGGCTGGTGATTATCATCATCATATCGGGACGAATACATGGCAAGGGGTAGGTGCGCCACCGCCTCCCGCTAATGCGACGGGCCTGCGCTATTTTTCATTCATTTTGCCGGATCAGGCGGAACTGGATAAGGTGCTGACGCGTGTCCGCGCCGATGGCATCGCGGTGGCAGAAACCGCCGATGGTTTCCTGATACACGATCCATCAGCGAATGGGCTGTTATTGAGCGTAGCTTAACAGCCCATTACAGCGGTAATTTCTGAGGGAAATAAAAAGCGGGTGACTGCGGACGCCGGAAGGCAAAAGAGTCACCCGCTTAATGATTCTTAGTCATGATCGGTCATACGGCGCAGGCGTTCCGCCATGATGCGCATGACATTAAAGGCAAAAGTCGGTGTTTCGTGCACCAGAAACATAAAGCGATTTTCGGACACCGGAACTACTTTACAATCCATACGGGCGTAGGCGGTCACATTGCGTGGGCCATCGTCCAGAACGCCGACTTCGCCCACAATCCCCCCGGCGCTGACGGTTTCGATCAGGCGTCCATCCTGTAACAGATCAATTTCACCTTCTTTAATCACATACAGTACATCACTGATATCGCCCTGGCGGAAAAGGGTTTCGCCTGCCCTCAGGGTGATATAGTCCTGCGCGTGATTAAAGTGATTAATGCGAGTTGTTGCTGCACTCACCATGATCGACTCCTATCCACATTACACTAAACCTGAATGTTTTTATTGTTAAGAAAAGTTTAAGCAGCTTTAAGAGAATAATAAATCAATCTGCATTTTTGTCAATCATTTTTTACAGGTTTTGGCATTCTCTGGCCTCAATCCACATTATGGACTAGGGAAACGGCGGGTTTCACAAGGGGCGGCGCGTTTGCTATAATGCCAGTGTGTAAGTGCACGGACTGAAGGTTGAAATATGCGTGGTTGGCGTTCTAACCGGATTATTTACCTGGGGGTAAGCCTGGCTTTTTGTCTGGTCTTGATTCTGGTAAGCCAGATCGGGCTGCTGCGACCGGTTGAGGATTTGCTGGCCGTGCCGTTAAATTCGCTGTCGAATGTGTTCGGCGATGTCGCGCTGACGCTCAGCACCGGCATCAGCGATCTGGCGGAAATCCAGCAATTGCGAGATCGAAATGCCGACCTTGAGGAAACGCTGGCACAATTTCAGTCGGAGATTGTCGAACTGCGTGAGATTGCCAGCGATTACCGTCGCTTGTCCGAGTTGCTGGATTATACGACTCGTGCCACCAGTCAGGACTTTATCACCGCGGATGTAATCGGCAGTGATACGGATCGGCTGCGGCGTACCATTATCATCAACCGCGGTGCGCGTGATGGCCTGACAGAAGGCATGCCAGTCGTGACCGCCCAGGGATTGATCGGGCGCATCCTCAATGTCAGCGCCAATGCTTCACGCGTGTTATTGATTACTGACCGCGAAAGCAGTATCAGTGCCCGTTTGCAGAGTACCCGCGTGCAGGGGACGGTACAGGGTCAGCTTTCCGGTAATCTGCGTATGTCCCTAATCCCTCTAGGTCAGCCCGTGACCGTGGGTGATCTGGTGTTGACCTCCGGGCTGGGTGGCAATTTCCCGCCAGACATCGTCATCGGCATCGTGACCAGTACCCGTCAGCGTGAGGCAGAATTATTCCAGGAAGCGGAAATCACCAGTCTGAATAACTTTGATGCGCTTGAATTTGTGCTGGTGATGACCAGCTTTGAGCCGGTTGACGTGTCTATTTTTGAGAACCAAGACGCAGAAGGCGAAAACTAAGTTCCATGGGCAGTTATCTCAGTCTCCCACTGCTGATACTGGCGGTGGCCATACAGTCCGGCATGGCTCCCCAGTTGCGGATATTGGGTGGAGCGCCTGATCTGGTGTTTCTGTTTGTGCTGGCGTGGAGCGTCCATGCGAGACTGGAAGAAGGCGTCACCTGGGCACTGGTCGGCGGCATTCTGGAAGATTTACTCTCCGTTACGCCAGTCGGAACCTCTTCTATCGGTCTGATCATTATGGTGTTTGTCATCAATCAGCTTTCGGCACAGGTGTATACCATCAGCTTTTTGCTGCTGGCCGTTTTTACTGTCGCCGGGACGTTGTTCCAGCAGGTGATAAACTATATTCTGTTGTTTTTGGCCGGTGGTCAGATCGACATGCTGGCGGATTTGAGCTATGTCATTATCCCGACCATCGTCTATAATTTCATCTTTATCTGGCCTGTTTACTGGTTTTTACGCTGGTTTCAGCGACGTTTCGCCAGTAACCGCCGGATCACTCTACAGTAAGCAAGTTTGGGAGTATTGATCATGCAACAACGTCTGTTTCCGTTTCAGGGCTGGCGTTTAATATTTTTTCAGGGCGTGGTTTTTGCTGTATTTTTGCTGTTTTCCATCCGGATGTACGACTTGCAGGTGATGCAGACAGATACGTGGCAGGGTTATGCCGACGATAATCGCCTGAATCAACTGCCGATTGCCGCGCCTCGGGGCGTTATTTATGATCGCAATGGCAGGATTCTGGCAGGCAACGTCCCCGCTTTTAACGTGACGATTATCCCGGCGGCGGTGCCGCGTGATCGTGAGTTTGAGATTTATAATCGCCTGTCCGCGCTGGTCAATGTGCCGCCGACCGCAGTGCTGGCGCGTGAGCGCGGTGGCGCGGTGAACAGTATTGAAGAACTGGTCGCGGTGGGTGAAGGTATTGCCCCGTTCCGCGAAGTGATTATCGCTGAAGATGTCGACTTGAATGTTGCGCTACAAATTCTGGAAGAGCGCGTTTCGCTCCCCGGTGTGAACATTACGCC